>JAZQRW010000107.1:0-6012 GCA_045629765.1 Eubacteriales bacterium | reverse complement strand
AAGAATATTTTTTTAAATTTCCCTTGTAAATATTTTAAGTGTGTGCTATAATGTAAAACAAAATAATTATTATCGCATATATTGGAGACTGCTATGAGAATCGTTATTAAGGTAGGAACGTCTACGCTTACTTATGAAAATGGGTGTGTTAATATCAGGCGCATCGAGTCGCTTTGCAAGATTGTGAGCGATATTAAGAACGCAGGTCACGAGCTTATTCTCGTTTCTTCGGGCGCAATAGGTATGGGTGTCGGTAAGCTCCGTCTTGGCGCGCGTCCTAAGGACATTGCAGGCAAGCAGGCTTGCGCAGCGGTAGGACAGTGTGAGCTGATGTATACTTACGATAAGCTCTTCTCAGAATATAATCATACCGTGGCGCAGATACTTCTGACTGCTTCCGATTTTGAGAACGAGGACAGGCACTCTAAGTTCAACGATACTATGACAAGACTCCTTGAGCTTGGCGTACTTCCCATAGTGAACGAGAACGATACCGTAGCAACCGAGGAGATAGCCTTCGGTGACAACGATACCTTAGCAGCGAGAATTGCTGTCAGCATTAACGCAGATTTATGCGTTCTTCTTTCTGATATAGACGGACTGTACACCGCCGATCCACATAAGGACTCCACCGCCAGCCTTATTCCCGAGGTGCGTGAGCTGTCAGGGGAGATACTCGCCCTTGCGGGTTCAGCAGGCTCAAGTCTTGGTACAGGCGGTATGACGACTAAGCTCCGCGCGGCAAGAATTACCACCGAGGCGGGCTGTGATATGATAATCACTAACGGTGAATATCCCGAAAGACTTTACGACGCAGTGAGCGGAAAAAGTGTTGGAACACGCTTTTTTGCAAATAAAACTTGACATAATCGGTACATTACCATGGAAAACAAATCTTCTACAATCATTATTTGTGAACGCGCTAAGGCTGCAGCAGAGAAGATGCGCGGCATCTCGGACGAGAGCATAAACGAGGCACTTCTTCTTATGGCAGACGCTTTGGTCGAGGATACCGACAAGATACTTTCCGAGAATGAGAAGGATCTTATTGCGGCGCGCGGCTCTATTTCCGAGGTTATGCTCGATAGACTTCGCATAACCGAAGAGCGTATTTCGGCTATGGCAAGCGGCATACGTGAGATAACCAAGCTCCCTTCGCCCTTAGGCATAGTGCTTGATAAGGTCACAAGACCAAACGGACTGGAAATCGAAAAGGTGAGCGTCCCTATGGGCGTCATCGCCATCATATACGAGAGCCGTCCAAACGTCACCTCGGACGCGGCGGCATTGGCTGTTAAGAGCGGCAACGCTTGCGTTCTTCGCTCGGGCAAGGAGGCGCACGCAAGTGCCGCGGCTATTACCGAGGCTCTTCGCCGAGGTTTAAGCAAATCGGCAATCCCGGAGGACGCCGTCTTGCTCCTCACTGACACCTCGCGCACTGGCGCGAACGAGCTTATGCGCGCGCAGGGACTCATCGACCTATTGATACCTCGCGGTGGCGCAGGACTTATCAGAGCCTGCGTTGAGAACGCTACCGTTCCTTGTCTTGAGACGGGTACGGGAATATGCCATATATACGTTGATAAAGACGCCGATACCAAGAAAGCTTTGGCAATTATTGAGAACGCTAAGACCTCACGCCCCTCAGTATGTAATGCGGCTGAGGTACTCCTCGTGCACGAGGCTATCAAGGACACTCTTCTTCCTAAGGTTAAGGAGCGTCTTGTGGACGCCAGAGTTGCAGAGGGCAAGACGCCGGTTGAGCTTCGCCTTGACGCTGAGGCAATTAAGATTATCGATGGTACGCCCGCTTCGGACTCCGACTTTGATACCGAATTTCTCGATTATATTTTAGCTGTGCGCGTGGTAAGCTCCGTTGCCGAAGCAACTCGGCACATTTCGCTCCATTCCACGCACCATAGCGAAGCTATTATTACCGAAAACGAGGACACCGCAAGAGCCTTTACCGAGGCGGTGGATAGTGCGGCTGTCTATATAAACGCATCGACCAGATTCACCGACGGAGGCGAATTTGGACTCGGCTGTGAAATGGGCATCTCCACTCAGAAGATGCACGCAAGAGGCCCTCTTGGAATAAGAGAGCTGACGACCTATAAGTATATCATAAAAGGCGATGGTCATATAAGATAACCGTCCAAAATGAATTTTTGAAATTGAAAGGCAACTGTTATGAAGGTTGGATTTATAGGATGCGGAAATATGGGCGGTGCTTTAGCAGCCGCTGTGGCGAAGACGCAGGCTTTTGAGCTGTTCGTTGCGGATTACGATAATGAGAAGGCGGCGGCACTTGCAAGCAGGATTGGCGCAACCACCGCTACCAACGAAGAGATAGCAGGGAAGTGTGACTACGTATTTCTTGGCGTTAAGCCTAACGTGCTTGGTGCGGTGCTTACGCCCCTTGCTCCGATTTTTGCCAAGAACGATAGCTCTGCTGTAGTATCAATGGCGGCGGGCGTTTCACTCGCAAAAATTGAGAGTTTTCTTAACACGCCCCACCCCGTAATAAGAATTATGCCTAATACTCCCGCTGCAGTCGGAGAGGCAATGATAACCTACTGTAAAAACGGTTTAGTCTCTGACACAATGGAAGAAGGATTCCTCGCGATTCTATCTAATGCGGGAGCGCTTGACTCAATTGACGAGAAGTTGATTGACGCGGCAAGTGCCGTTGCAGGATGCGGCCCCGCATTCGTGTATATGTTTATAGACGCACTTGCAGACGGTGCCGTCCAATGCGGACTCCCTCGTGATAAGGCGCTCAGTTATGCGGCTAAGACACTTCGCGGTGCGGCGGCAATGGTGCTTAAAACAGGTAAGCATCCGGGACTTCTTAAGGATGAGGTCTGCTCCCCCGGCGGAAGCACTATCGAGGGAGTTGCGGCTCTTGAGGAGGGCGCATTCAGAGCCACGGCTATTGAGGCAGTCACACGCGCTTACGAAAAGACAAAGGCGCTTGGAAAATAAAAAGCCCCGCCTAAATATAATTCATATAAATGAGGGGACAGAAATGTCGGATATTTCTAAAATCGATAAAAATTTTGAGGTAAAGGCGACTATTGAAAAGGACGGTATGCGCTTTTATAATTGCTTAAGCGAGCCATTCGTGGTCAATGGTCTTATGAATGACGGTGAGAAATTCTATCGCCTTTCAATAGACATTGCCGATAACGTAAGTGAGCGTGTTAAGATTCTTAACTACCATACCGCAGGCGGTAGGGCGCGCTTTAGAACTGATAGTAAGAATATTGCTATTTTAGTAAAATACAACGGAGCGTGGAAGATGCCGCATTGTGCTTTTTGCGGCTCGATTGGCTTTGATTTGTACGCCGATAACGTTTACGTAAATACCTACCAGCCTACCATCAATACAGATGTAGAGCTCGAGAGCAAGCTTACTGTTTCCAATACTTCAAAAATGCGTGAGATTGTTATCAATTTCCCATTATACTCGGGAGTAAAGGAGCTTCTTATCGGCCTTGATGAGGATGCGAGGATTGAAGCTCCCACCCCATACGCTAATAAAAAGCCGGCAGTATATTACGGCTCGTCTATCACGCAGGGCGGATGCGCCTCACGCCCCGGCACGTGCTATCAGGCGTATATCAGCCGAGAGTTTAACCTTGATTATATCAACCTCGGCTTTGCAGGCGCCGCAAAGGCTGAGGACCTTATGATAGAGTATATCAAGGGACTCGATATGTCGCTATTTGTATACGACTATGACCATAACGCATCGACTATCGACTATCTTATCAATACGCATAACAAGATGTTCACTGCTATCAGGCAGGCTCATCCCGACATTCCAATAATTATAATGTCACGCCCAAAGACTAACCGCACCGACGATGACAATCGACGCTTAGAAATTATTAAGGCAACGTACGATGGCGCAAGGGCGCAGGGGGATAAAAACGTATATTTCCTTGACGGCGACGACCTTACCGCCCTGTGCGGAAACGAGGGCACTGTGGATAACTGTCACCCCACCGACTTCGGCTTTGCATCAATGGCGCACGCATTGATAAATCTTATTAAGACCACCGGTTTGATGGGCAAAATAGTGTGACAAACAAAAGAGCAGAAGCACAACTTTAATGCTTCTGCCCGTTTTATATTTGTTTAGAAATTAAATAATCGCCAAGAGAACGAAGTTAAGTGCGAATAATGCGGAGCAAACTCAAAGAATAGGGGTGTTGAACTTAACAAATCACGGCCGTAATACATAATCCCCTCGCTGAGTGTGGTGAAGTCGGCGGCATCGCCGATATGGTAGGCGATTATCTCTTCGGCGACGAGAGATTTATAAAATCCCTTGCACAGAATAAAAACCTATTCCAAAGAATCTTTGACGAAATAAAATACCTTCTCAAGATAGCCGGCAAGGGCACGAAGCAAGAGAAGGAATTTGCACGCCTTAAGCGAGCATTTGAGAAGGCTTTGAGTGAGAGTAAGGCAGAAGCAAAGGCTGAAAAAACAAAAAACACCACCGATAAGGAGGGTGATGTGAAATATTCTTTGAGTGAGGTAAAAATTCCAACAAGAGAAGAATTGGAAAACAAAGATCCAATTGAAGTAATTGATATAGCCACATCTAAGACACAAGGTAATTTTGCAGAAAGACGCAACCAAATTCTAGATAATGTAGATGAGGTTATTTCAAAGCCGTATCTAAACCAAGATACAAAAACGATGATTTTCTTAACAAGAAAAAGTTATACTCACGCTTTTAATAATCTTGGAGATATACAACTCAATGCAATAGAACACCTGCCTGAACTTATAGAAAATGCTGTTTTGACACACGCAGAGAAAGTAACGCACGGAGACACTCACGCAAATGGCATATATACTTTCTTTGGTGCTGTGAGGTATAATCAAGTTTATCCTGTAAAGCTAAAAGTAAAGGAATATACTTACTCAGGACAGGATTTGCCAAAAAACATAAAAGAATATTTTGAGAATTCTCCACAAGGGTATGCTTCTTCATATGATACTGTGGTTCTTGAAGTTGAAAAAATACAAGAAAGCCCACTTGGTTCCGTTAAAGACACGAATCAAAAAGATTCCTTCCTTAACCCAAATGAGCTTTCCACTATAAGTATAGCAGATTTATTAAAACTTGTCAAGGGAAAAGCAAAAAAATACATTCCCAAAGAACGATTTAATGAAAGATTCAAGGTGGATAACAATGATATCCGTTACTCTCTATCCGACGACCTCGCACCGCTTCGCGAGGACCTAAGCACAGACGGCGTAAAATATTCACTCACAAAGGCGCAGCTTGAAGAGGAGCAACAGAAGCTTCTTGACGAGCAGCGCCTTCTTGATATGCAGCTTGAGAGTGGCGATATATCCAAAGAGAAGCATAACAAAAGAGCCATAGCTTGCGCTACGACTCACTACAATCAAGGCAAAGCCTTGTATATCATCAATTTCAAAGAAATTGCATATCATCAAAACGGAGTTTTGCATATCATCAAGTCGCAGAGGAATACACCTTCGGTGATGATATACACGCTAAAGCGTGATGATATACGCCTTGCGGCGATGATATACCAAGTCTGCGACTTGGATAAAAAAATACTGCAGAAAATGTATCCTTTTCTGCAGTATTTTTTGGTGCGGAAGATGGGATTCGAACCCACACGAGAATTAACCACTAGCGTCTGAAACTAGCGCGTCTGCCAGTTCCCCCACCACCGCATATAAAGTTTGCCATCCATAGATAGCGTAAGTATTTTACTATTTTTCGGGCGTTTTGTCAATAAAAAACGGCGCGTAATGTAATTTAGTTTATTTATCGTGATTTAGTCAAACAAAAAAGCACCCGAAGTGATTATTCGAATGCTTTTATTTTTTAATTATAAAGTGCTTGTCCAAGTAATTTCCCTTCCACAGCAAACGATACTGCGGTACTTTCTTTTTTTAATGCTAACGAATGAGCAAAATCGCGCATTTGATTAGGCGACATATTCATAGTAAAGTGCA
>JAZQRW010000106.1:0-14998 GCA_045629765.1 Eubacteriales bacterium | reverse complement strand
CACCCCTATACCCGTGTAGCATCAACTCAATAGGAGCGTTATCATAGAATCTGTAGTATCTGCCTCTTAACTTAAGTCCGTCATAAGAGATAATTTCCACTTCATCGTGAGCTATCTCACGGCTCATCTGTGTCCATTCCTTCATTTTCTCATGGTATGGCTCGTAGATCTTTCCTTTTGGCAATCTATACACCCCGTCCTTGCGCGCTGGGCGCTTAGGAGAATAAAACACCATAAAAAAGACCACTAGGCTAAACAGCAAAACCAAAGTGGCCGCAGAGCCTAAAGCAATCAATAAAATATCATAAAAATCCATAAAAAATCACCGATAAATTAAAATGCACAAATTATTATAACATAAATATTTAGAAAATTCAACTATAAATATTTTCTTTTCTGTTGACTTTTGCGCAAGTTGAATGTATAATTATAAAAAAATAACGAAAAGAGGAAGAATCATGGGACAATGGGATTTATCCATACTATACAACGGAATCGACACAGAGGAGTTTCAAAACGACCTTTTATCACTTGACCAAGCAATTGAAAATAAGCAAGCACTTGCCGAAAAATGCGACACGTGTGACAGCTTAAGCCTTATTCTTGACTATATAAAGGCTAGTGAGAAAATGTCCGAGCTTGCAAGTAAGCTTATAATTTATCTCAATCTTCGATACAGTGCTAACACCAAAGACGTACAGGCTGCGTCTATGCTCGGAGTAATCATGAACAAGATGAGCTGCACGGCTGCAGCTGACACAAAGCTGTGTAAGTCTATTGCCGAAATTGGTAATTTGGAGGAAATTATTGAAAGTGAGAGCGTGCTTCACGACTATAAATACTTTCTTCTTAACCTCAAGCGCAACAATGCGTACCTCTTAAGCGATAAGGAGGAGGCAGTATTTGCTAAGCTCTCAATTTCGGGCGCTAGTGCTTGGTCGGATATGCACAGTTCGCTCACAAGTGGACTAAAAGTGCAGTACGGCGACGAGACGGTAAACCTTTCTACAGTCAGAAATCTTGCGTACTCCCCTGACCAAAACGTAAGAAAGAAAGCTTACGAAGCAGAGCTTGCGGCTTACGATTCTATTAAGGACGCAATAGCATTCTCGCTTAACAGTATAAAGCTTCAAGTTATAACCGAGTGTCAGTTAAGAGGCTATTCTTCACCGCTTGATAAGGCGCTGTGTGACTCCAGAATGACTAAGGAGACGCTTGATGCTCTTCTTCTTGCTATGGAAGAATATATGCCCGCATTCAGAAAATATCTTCGCGCTAAGGCTAAGGCTCTCGGTCACGAGGGAGGACTTCCTTGGTACGACCTCTTCGCTCCAATGGGTGCGTCCGAACAGTCATACACAGTTGAAACGGCAAAGGCATATTTGCTTGGCATCTTCAAAGATTTTGACAAAGATCTACACGATATGGTTAAGCGCGCATTTGAAGAAAATTGGATTGACTTCTACCCACGTGACGGCAAAGTTGGCGGCGCATTTGACTGTGGTGTCCCATCAGCAAAGGTTAGCCGCGTACTCACCAATTTTGACGGCTCGTTCTCCGATGTGGTAACTCTTGCGCACGAGCTTGGACATTCATTCCACGATAGCCAAGTATTCTCCCATTCAATACTCAATCAGGAATACACTATGCCGGTTGCTGAAACCGCTTCAACCTTCAACGAGGTTCTCGTTATGAACGCCGCTATCAAGCGTGCCACCGATAAGCAGGAGAAAATTGCACTTATTGAGGGTCAGCTCATGGATGCGTGTCAAATTATTTGCGATATTTACTCAAGATTTACATTTGAAAAGAGCGTGTTTGATAACCGCTCCAATGAATTTATGTCCGCAGATAAATTATGCGAGTTAATGCTCGCTGCACAAAAAAAGGCTTACGGTGACGGACTTGATGAGAATTGTCTGCATCCATACATGTGGCTATGCAAGGGGCACTATTATAGCGGCGGACTCAGCTATTACAACTTCCCTTACGCCTTTGGCGGACTCTTCGCAAGAGGACTTTACGCAAAGTATGAGAAGGAGGGCAATGCCTTTGTCGATACCTATAAGCTCCTTCTTAACACCACAAGCATTGCCGACGTCGAGGATGCAGCAAAGGTAGCGGGCGTAGATATTACCAACCCTGATTTCTGGCGTGAAGGTCTTAAGACTATCGCCGACGAGATTGACCTCTTCTGCGAATTGCTTAAATAAACAAAACGTGTAAATTTCACTTAAGCAAAAAACAAGCAAAGTATACAATTGCCTTCTTCAAGGTAGTGTAATTTTGCTTGTTTTTTATTTATTTTGTAAAGTTTAGTTGTCTTTTTCAAGATTTTTAAGTATTTGGTCCATTCTTTCACTGATAAACTCATACTCGTATTTATCACAAGAATTAAGCTCCTTAACACCGGGAGCTCCCCATACATCAAAGAAGCGCGGCCCCACCCAGAAGCAGTCAAGAGGAGTTACAAAAAGTGAGTAGAATATACTGAGTGCCGCCTTCTTAGGCTTCATAAATATCACTTTCATAGGATATTTGATTATGGCAAATAGCCACTTGGGATAGTGCGCAGTAATGCCGGTAAAGGTGATGCCCGGGTGTGCAACGACAAGAGGCTCGCCGCACTCACGCATTTTGAAATATGAGTACATAAGATATCTTTTTGCATTACCGTAGACAAGGCTTGATTTCGTGCGTAACGAAAAATCGACGTCGCCCATATCAATATGCGAATATCTGTGTGCTATGCTTCCTACCGCTATAGCCTTACCACCGTTTTTCTTAAGTGTCGGGAGCAATGCGCGCGTCAGATACAAAGGCGAAATGCAATTTATCGTAAAAACGTTATCGTAACCGGTATTGCACTTACATCTTGGTATGCTGTAAGCCCCGGCATTCAAAATCAAATCCGTTATTTCGTAATCTACTAGTCTGTCCGCAAGCCTCTTCACACTATCAATATCCGACATATCGGCAATCTCACCGATAATTTTCGCGTCCTTGTACTCTTTACTTAGCTTTTCAATAAGTGCTAACTGCTTTTTCTCATTTCTGTCAACCACAATCAGCTCACCGCCGGAAGAAAGAATAAGCCTGCAAAGCTCAATTCCTAGCCCTCCGCTTGCGCCCGTTACAGCAATTTTCTTACCGCGGCAGCCGTATTTCTTGACTATTCTTACAAAGCCTTTTCCAAATTTCATAAATAACACCTCGCTTCACCCCTATTATAATACACCCACACGCATTTTGCAATATTTATCGCCAAAAAGGTAGCTTTACATACGAATAACTACAATAAATTCCTTACTTTTACAAAATAGCGACGAAATTTCAAAAACCCCTTTATTTTTCAGTATTTATGTGTTATACTTATGCTAGAATAATATGCAATAAGGAGCAATTATGAAAAAATCCACTAAAATTCTTTCTATACTTCTGGTATTATTTCTCCTAATCCAGACTATGGCAATTGGTGCGTTTGCGGTTACCACACCTCTAGACAGCACCGCGCTTTACGCAGAAGCAAAAGCGTCGTACGTTGCCAACTGGGGACAGAGAGAGGAGGAGTGTACGAGCCTTAGTACATACGCAACTAATTTCTACACAGGCAATTACACGTTTGATAACCTTAAGGAGCTTGACGGCGGTACTCAGTCCGACGCGCATAACAGCGCTCTTTATAAGTCGCTCCAGTCCTTGATGAAGTCAAAGCACTCCTACGAAACCTCTTACAACGCAACGCGAGACCTCTTTAAGTACACCGACTGCTTAGAGGGTAACACATCTAAAATTTCTTCATTCTACTCAGGCAAGCTAGTGAACGGCGCTTGGGATGGCGGTAAAACCTGGAACAGAGAGCATTGCTGGCCTAATAGCAAGGGTGACCTTGCAGGTAACGGCGAGAACGACATTATGATGCTCCGTCCTACATCAGTAAGTGAAAACAGCAGCCGTGGTAACAAGGCTTACGGTGAATCAAGCGGATACTACAATCCCAACGCCGAAGCAAACGGCAAGTACGACCTTCGCGGCGACTGCGCTAGAATAGTACTCTACCAGTACGTTCGTTGGGGCGCTATCAATACAGGCTCATACAATCGTAACAATATCTACGGCACCGGCGGCGTTATTGAGAGCCTTACGGTTCTTCTTAAGTGGATGGCACAGGACCCCGTTGATACCTGGGAAATGGGCAGAAACGATGCAGTTCAGTCCATCACGGGTACAAGAAACGTGTTCGTTGACTATCCCGAGCTTGCTTGGCTTCTCTTTAGCCAAGACGTTCCTACGAACATCACGACTCCTTCCGGCGAGGCTTCAGGCGGTTTGCTCGGCGGTAACGGCTCAGGCAATACAGGCGCAGGCGGTAACACCGGCAGCGGTGACAATACAGGCTCAGGCAATACAGGCTCAGGCTCTACTACCACTCCATCTACTCCTAAGGAAATTCTTGAGGCAGCATACGCACTCGGCACGGGTGAAACCCTTGGTCAGTATACACTCACAGGTGTTATTACAAAGCTTGATAGCCACAACAACCCCACTATCGTCGTTGACGGTTACACCGATATGCCTATATATTGCTATAAGCTCGTTGACTCTAGATTTGTCATCGGCGCAACGATTACCGTTACGGGCACGATTAAAAATTATAACGGTACTGTTGAATTTGACTACTGTACGCTTGACAGCTTCACCGCACCAAGCACCGACACACCCGGTAATGATACACCCGGTAATGATACACCCGGCACTGATACACCCGGCACTGATACTCCTGGTCAAGACACCCCCGGCACTAATAACAAGGACAGCTTCCTTAACGAATATAACGCTATCTTCGCATATCAAGGCGAGGCAAGATATAACCAGATTTGTAAGGCGCTTACATACTATTCACAATTAACCGATAGCGAAAAGGCAGAGGTTGAACAGGAATACGATACCATCTTTTTGGAAGTCAATGCTTACAACAATAACGTTGAAGCTCTCAACAACGATATGGATTCAACCAGTGCTACCATAATCTACTGTGTCGTAGCAACAAACGTACTTCTTGCCGCTGCATACGTTATCGGCAAGAGAATATTCTAAGACGAGGAGGAAGATAAAATGAAGAAAATAATTACATCTATAATCTTACTTCTTATAATTGCCCTTTCTTTTACCTCTTGTGAGTTAATTGAAGAAAAGTTTGGCGACCCCACCTACCGTCTGCTTAATAAGCTTGTAGAAGCAGGTCAGGATGACTATTCGATCAGCATCACCTTGACTGATAAAAATTCACACACTCTTAATGAAACGTACGATGTAATTACCGCAGGAAACGGTAACAAGTCAATACTCTACACCGTTGAAAGACTTAATAAGTTCATCATTAACGAAGGTACTGTTACACCGCCTACCTCATACAAGCAGGTGCTTACCGGCTACGCTGTTGTAAACGGTGAGAACCTCCTTGAGCTTAAGGGCGACGAGGTCGACGTTGATTTTACAAAGCTCACGCTTCCCACCTTTAAGTTCAGCAAGAGTGCTCTTGATAACGTGACTGTTGAGGACGGAAAGCTTACCGCTGACGTAATTTCTCAGAGTGATTTCCTCGGCTATGAGCTTACAGAGGGCGAGGTCGAGCTTGTGGTTGAGTTTGGCGAGGACGCAATCGGTGCGATAACTCTTACCTTCGCAACCGCAACCGAAACCAACGTAACACTCGTTTACACGTTTAACTAATATTCATATATAGCAAAAAGCAGAAGTGGCGCTCCATATCGGAGTTAGTCATTTCTGCTTTTTCTCTTTTATTTTCTGTTTTTTTGGGAGCGGTAAATTCCCTTAATTAAAGTTTCTATCGCCGGTGACGCTACCCAAATTATCCACGTTAAATACCACGCGCCCGTTAAGAATGACACCAGAAGATACACCGCCGCCATCATTACCCAATACGCTGAGCTTATCTCCCACCAAGAAAGCGCACACCTTCTTTGCTCACAATTCTCCTCTGCAGTCATATCCGCATCGTTATGTAAAGCGCTTTCACATTTACTCATAACATCATCCTTCAACAAGTAGTCCGTAGTAACCGAAAACAATTCAGAAATATGTATAATCTTTTGCAAATCAGGTACGGTCTCTCCGCACTCCCACTTGGACACGGCTTGCCTTGAGACGTTAAGCTTTTCCGCCAGCTCCTCCTGCGACATTCCGCTATCCCTTCTCAGCTTCATAATCTTATCTGCTAACGTCATATATATCCTCCTATATAGTTCTTACACATATTATACCGATTTTTGCGGTTGCATACAACCAACCATCATTTGCAATTTTGTCAACCCACAGGTGCTTTTCCTTTTGACAAAGCTTGAGCTACCCTTCATTCACCAAAATTATAACAAAAATTGACGTTATTTGCAAGTATTTATATCCTTGGGTATTATAAAAAGAGAAATGGACACCATAAAACAAAAAAGGTATTTTATGTGTACAGCATTTCACTATCGAGAAAACGGCTCATATATGGGCAGAAATATGGATATAGAGTTTCCGTTGGAGCAGAAAATCACAATTACGCCAAGGCAATATATATTGCGCACCAAGCACCAGCAACCTCTTAATAACCACTATGCAATCATAGGAATGTCAACTTTAGTTGACGATTATCCACTATATTACGATGCGTGTAATGAATACGGGCTTTGTATGTCGGCACTTGCGTTTCGTGACAACGCGCATTATTTACCCTTCAACGAGGAGCGTATAAACCTTGCCTCATACGAATTGATTCCTTACGTGCTTGCTACCTCGAAGAATGTAAAGGAAGCGCTCGACCTTATAGGAAAGGTTAATTTAACCGCAGAGCAATTTAATAGCGATTTTCCGGTATCACCATTGCACTTCTTCGTCTGTGACAACGATGGATCAATTACGGTTGAACCAACGCCTGACGGAATTAGAATATACGAAAACCCCGTTGGCGTCTTAACTAACAACCCTCCTTTTTTGTCAATACTCGACTATCTGTCCAATTTTATATCACTTAGCAATAAGGAGCTTTCCGAGCGCACTATCTGCAATACAAACGTGAAGGCACAGACGCGCGGTCTTAGCGCCGTGGGCTTGCCGGGCGACCTTACGAGTCCGTCGCGCTTCGTGCGCGCAAGCTTTATAAAAAGTCATATCGCATCAAACGGAACAAAGAAGTCGGAGATTTCTTCCGCATTTCATATTCTTTCTGCGGTCGAACAGCAGCGCGGACTCGTCATGGTTGGAACCTTGCTCGAATACACAGCGTATTCCGCAGTAATCGATATGCAGAACGCGAGCTATCACTATCGCACCTACGACGGCACATGCACTAAAACCATAAGCCTTCGTGAAATGAATTTAGACAGCGATAGCCTTATCGCCATTGACACCTAAAATAAAGAGATACTCTCACATTTGATTATAACCGAATAAAAAACGGTCGGATTTGGCTACTCACCTCTCCGACCGTAAATTTTTAATTAGCATAAATTATTTTCAAGGAAGCTTATAACATTTTCGCCCGCAATTTTTCTCACTACACTCTCAGAGTAATGCGAGAGTAACAGCTCCGTAACCTGCTCGTGAATGCTCCTGTCCGTTCTTACAAAATCAGGATAAATTCCGTCAGTACCGTCAATATCAAAACCAAAGCCCAGGGAATTTTCACCAAAATTTTCAAGAGCGTAGTCAACGTGCCTAAGAATATCGTCACCCGTCGCCGTATCCCTCTCAGAAAGAAACGGCGGATATATGTTTAACCCTATTACACCGCCACGTGAGGCTATCATCTTAGCCTGTTCTCTTGTTAAATTTCTCGGTGAATTACACACATCGCGGAAGTTGGAGTGCGTTGCAAGCAATGGATAAGACGTAATCTCAAGAGTGTCGTAAATAGATTTATCCGACATGTGCGATACATCAAGCACTATTCCCATCTCTGAGAGCGTCAGTACCATTCTTTTTCCCTCATCGGTAAGACCCGTGTCAAAATTATCCCACGCCGCAGATGCAAGCTCATTGCCATCCCAGCATAGTCCCATGACTCTTAGACCCATTCTATAAAGCACGTCAAGCTCCTCAGATGTGCTGAAAAGGCCTGCGCCGCCCTCTATACTGAAAAGCGCTGATATCTTACCAACGCCCATCTCATTTAAATCTCTTACCCCCTTAACCGTGTTAAGACACAGACGTGAGCATTCGGAGATATACGCGTCAAGGTAGTGCATAAGATCACGCCGCCTTTGCTGTGGCGTGCGATCCTTATTGGATAAAAAGCAAGCGAAAAACTGCAGTGCCCCGCCTTTCGAAACGTTATAATCATTTACAAGTCCGCGCTCACCGCTAACAAGACTCAGACTGTCACAGTGCATATCGGCAATGAACATATCATCCCCTCCTTTTTTTACATTATATATCCTTTTTAATGTTTTGTCAAATAAATATTTTGAATTTTTCGCTTGACAAATCGCTAAAAATATATAATAATATAGTAAAACTTTTCTACGAGGTGTTTTATGAATACTAAAATTCTCAATCTGCTCGCCAAGGATGCAAGAACTAGCGTGCACGATATAGCCGTTATCACAGGTCTTAGCGAAAGCGAGGTCAAAAGTGAAATTGAAGCAATGGAAAAGGACGGCACCATCCGTGGCTACAAATGTGTAGTTAACTGGGAAAAGGTTGACACTGCCATGGTCAGCGCTATCATCGAACTCAAGGTTACACCTAAGGCCGACCTGGGCTTCGAGGGAGTTGCCGAGCGTATATCAAAGTATCCGGAGGTTGAGTCTGTATCTCTTATGTCCGGTGCGTGCGACCTTATCGTAATAGTAACGGGTAGGACCTTCCACGAGGTCAGCGCATTCGTTGCAAAGGAGCTGGCAACTATAGACTCGGTTACGTCTACCGCAACTCAGTTTATAATGAGAAGATATAAGGAGTTCGGCACGGATCTTATCGACACCGACACAGATGAAAGAGGTGCTATATCACTATGATAAACTACGACGAGGTGCTTTCCTCAGTTGTAAAGGATATGAAGCCCTCGGGAATACGAAAATTTTTTGATATTGCAAACACTATGCAGGACGTAATATCCCTTGGTGTCGGCGAGCCTGATTTCCGTACCCCGTGGCAAATTCGTTCCGCAGGCATACACTCACTTGAGCACGCAAGCACCAGATATACCTCCAACCGTGGTTATGAGCCACTTAGAGAGGAGATAGCAAAATACGTAGAGCGTAAATACTCCGTAAAATACGATTGGCAAAGTGAGGTGCTCGTCACCGTCGGCGGCTCCGAGGCAATCGACGTAGCAATACGAGCGCTTATCAATCCGGGTGACGAGGTAATTATCCCTCAGCCCTCTTACGTCTGCTATGAGCCTATCACAAGACTTGCCGGCGGTGTTCCTGTCATTATAAACACGACTGCCGAAAACGACTTTAAGCTCACAAAAGAGGAGCTGTCCTCGGCAATTACCGATAAAACCAAGGTGTTAATTCTCCCATATCCGTCGAACCCTACGGGCGCAGTTATGGAAAAGGCGGACATAGAGGCTCTTTACGAGGTGTTAAAGGACACCAATATTATGGTTATTTCCGACGAGATTTACGCCGAGCTTACCTATACCGGTTCACCGCACGTATCGAGCGCATCAGTTGCCGGAATGCGAGAAAGAACTATACTTATAAACGGATTTTCAAAAGCGTTTTCAATGACAGGCTGGCGTCTTGGTTATGCGTGCGCCCCTGCTCCGATTATCAAAGAAATTACAAAAATACATCAGTATGCTATCATGTGCGCGCCCACCACGTCGCAGTACGCCGCTATCGAGGCATTGCGAAATTGCGATAGCGAGGTTGCAAAAATGAAGGAGGAATACAACGACCGCCGCAAAATAATAGTTGACGGCTTCCGCTCCATAGGGTTAGAATGCCGCGAGCCTATGGGTGCGTTCTACGCCTTCCCTTCAATTAAAAAAACGGGGATGTCATCAGAGGAATTCTGCGAGCGTCTTTTGTATTCAAAAAAGGTTGCCATCGTGCCCGGCACTGCCTTCGGCGAGAGTGGCGAGGGCTTT
The DNA here is from genome assembly GCA_045629765.1 of Eubacteriales bacterium. Taxonomy (GTDB): domain Bacteria; phylum Bacillota; class Clostridia; order Oscillospirales; family CAG-272; genus UBA1740. The sequence continues at coordinate 4,890 of JAZQRW010000106.1, read as the reverse complement.
GTAAGAGCCAGCTACTGCTACTCGCGTGAGCATATCAAGGAAGCAATAAAGCGCATTGGCGAGTTCTTAAAGGAATGTGATTGTAAATAACACTTTACATATTTTGTATTTATACAAAATATGAGGGTAGCTCAGGTTGAAAAACTTGAGCTACCCTCATTGTATCAAAAGGGATATGGGAATTTGGAGCGAAAATTCGGGTTCTCCCGACCGTGAGGCGTACAAGGGTACGTCGAGGGAGGGAAACGCAAATAGAAAATGACTTTGATTTTATGGAGAAATTCGAGGAATTTCAACCTTATAACATAAATTTTAACTCATTTTTCCTTTTGAGCTTTTATTATCTTTTCGTCATTTTCGCTTGCGCCCAAATGCGCCAGCCCCTTATTTTAATCTATTGTTTTATCAATTTTAAATCTCATAATCTTACGAAGCGTGTTCTTGGGGAACTCATTTTCGCGAATCTTTAAAACTGCAATCTTCTTATATACGACGCAGGTCTTGTTGTATTCGTCAACTTGAGATTTGAAGTATCCTTCAATATCATCGATTTTTTCTTTAGCAAAATAATCCTTATCGGGATAAATCTCAGCAACGATAGCGTTATACATATTGCCTCTTTTGCTCTCGCCCTCGTAAACCACTATATCCACAAGACCGGGGATTGCGACAAATTCGCTCTCTATCTCTTCGGGGTATACGTTTTTGCCGTTTGAGAGAATGATTAAGTTCTTCTTTCTTCCCGTGATGTAAAGCTCGCCTTGCTTACCGATTTTACCGTAATCGCCGGTCTTAAAGTAACCTTCCTCGTCAAACGCCTCGACGGTCGCCTCTTCGTTCTTATAGTATCCAAGCATAACGTTAGGACCCTTGACGCGAATTTCACCCTCGCCGTCCTCGTTAGGCTCGGCAATCTTTACGTCAACGACGTCACCGGGGAAGCCTACGCTACCGGGAATAACATTCTTGCTGTGATTTACCGAAATAACGGGAGAGCACTCGGTAATACCATAACCATTGATAATTCCAACGCCAACGCCTTCAAAGAAGTCTGCGATTTCCTGATTTAATGCCGCGCCGCCTGAAATAACCATTCTAATCTCTCCACCGAATGCCGCAAGAATATCCTTAAAGAGCTTACGTCTTATATCAATACCAATCTTGCGAAGGGCATTGCTGATTTTCATCATCGTCTTAACAAGCTTCTCCTTGCCGGTATCCTTAAGCTTTGCCTGTATCTTACGGTAGAATGTCTCAAGATAAAGAGGAACCATTATAGCGTGCCCGGGCTTCTGTTCAATAAGCTCATGCTGAACATATCTTAAGCCTGACGAGATGTAAATATCACATCCTAATGAGTTTTGACCCAATATAGTAATGGTTGAGCCGAAGGTGTGGTGGGGCGGAAGTAATGCAATAGTTTTTACCTGATAATCAACGTAAGGTACAACGAAGGATATGTCCTCAAGCACGTTTTTCTGAGTAAGCATAACACCCTTGCCTTTACCTGTAGTACCCGAAGTAAACACGAGCATGGTAAGCTTATCAGGGTCCAATTGTAAATCATAGTAAGCAGTATTGCCATTTTTGATTTTTTCATTACCGCTATCGATAAGTGTCTGAGCGTCGTTATTATCACCGTCAAGGAGCAGTGGTGCATCAATTCCGATACCGCTTGCCATAGCGTTTGCCTTCTCACTTGACTCACTGTCACAAATAAGCAGAGATATCTCAGCAGTCCTTGCAGTCTCGGTAAGCTCCTCAGCACCCCAATCCTTATCGAGCGGAACGACTACGGCGCCCGCACACATAATAGCATAGTAGCACACCGCCCAATAGTAAGAGAGCTTACTGACGATACAAATATGCTTACCTGTGTAACCTCTCTCGATAAGCTCGGTTGTCAACGCACGCACGTCGGAGCAAAGCTCTTTGTAGTTTTTCTTCTGAACGACCTTGTCTCTTGGATCTAAGCGATAGCTAAACGCACATCTATCGTTGTATTTGTTATCAATTTGTTCTATAAAATCACGTATATCCTCATAATGTGGATACTCGTGCATCTGAGTTTTTCTCATTATATATTCTCCATTACTTGTTTGTCTTTTTAAGGCTTTTCATATTGCCGTCAATTTTCTCTAGAACCGAATAGAATGTCCTTAAATCCGACTCATTTATTCCGTCGTTAACGGCATTTTGTATAAGCATGCCCTGCTTCTCTACCATCTTTGCAACAGCGACGCCCTTCTCTGTCAAAACGATAGGGGTATTATACCCACGCTTTCCACCGCCATTAACCAGCTTTACGTATCCGTCATTTTTAAGCGCCGTAATCTCTCTTGATACAAGTGAACGATCAATATTTCTGCTATCGGCAAGCTCAGATGCAGTAAGCCCCTTTGGATGAAGTGATAGCTCGTACAACCAAAGCATACAAACACTCTTAACACCCAGCTCGGAAACAAAGTCTACCTTAACTTTATTTATGCCTTTATATACACTATCGACCAATAGTATGAATCTTGAAAATCTGTTTTCGCCCATCAATTACACCTGTCCTTCTTATAGTGTTGACCTGTCAATATTTTCCGTGCTATTATAACACATCATTTTTAGTTTGTCAAGTTTTTTGAAAAATATCGAAAAAAGAAGAAGAGCACTGTATTTTAGCACTCTTCTTTCAATATTTATAAGCAAACTATAAAATGATAATTCCGGGGACAGGCGCCTCCAACTGTCCGCTTAACCACGCCAAACGATGAAACAGCGTTTTGCACTAAAATATGAAGGGCGATTTATAGATTGATTGTTCGGCTGATTCCATACAATCTCGCCATAGCTGAGCGCTTGTTCTTGACCTCATCGTTCATTCTTGAGATGTCTGCCTCGGAGAACGCATCGAGGTCACCGTCCTTAAGCCTAGACTTATACATCTTATCGAGAGCCAATGCAAACTTAATGTCCTCGGTTACTATCGCTCCGTTTTTCTCACAAATAACAATGTCAGAGTTACCCTTGAGAAGCTCCTCAACCGCAACAGTACCCATAGTTGAGCCTAACACTCTATCCTTAAGAGATGGATTACCGCCTCTTACAACGTGAGCCAAACGAACAAAGCGCGTCTCTACGCCGGTTTGCTCCTCAATAGTCTTTGTAAGCCCGGGACCGTAATCCGAGCCTACGCCCTCGGAAACGATTACTATAAAGTTACGCTTGCCGAGCGCACGAGCGCGCTTAATACGAGCAATAAGGTCAGCTTGATCAAAATGAAATTCCGGAATAACAACAGCGGTAGCTCCCGAGCCGATACCCGTGTGAAGAGCAATATCGCCCGCACCCCTTCCCATTACCTCGATTACAGAGCATCTTGCATGAGATTCACTCGTATCGCGAAGTCTGTCTACCATCTCAATTACAGTATTCATAGCTGTATCAAAGCCAATGGTATGATCCGTTGAGGAAATATCGTTATCTATAGTAGTGGGGATTGCTATACAAGGTATACCGTGCATAGTAAGGTCTGTAGCTCCCCTGAACGTACCGTCACCGCCTATTGCCACGATACCGTCTATCTGATATTCCGCACAGGTCTTAAGCGCCTTCTGCATACCTGCCTCAGTCTTGAACTCCGGACATCTGTTTGAATACAAAACAGTTCCGCCCTTATTTATAATATTCGATACGTCACGCACACCCATAAGTGCAACGTCAGCATTTATAAGTCCCAGATATCCGTTTTTTATACCGATAACCTCAACTCCGTGTGTAAGTGCAGCGCGTACAACCGCTCTGACAACTGCATTCATACCCGGAGCGTCACCGCCTGAGGTAAGAACTCCTATTCTTCTGAATTTTCTAAGTGAATCGTTCATTTTCTACTCCGTAAAAATAATTATGTACATGGTATATATAATACTATAACATTTGCCTTTTTTCAAGAGCAAAAACAAAATTACTGCAATTTTATGTAGTTTAATTAACAATGACCAAAAATCGTCTGCAATAATTATCTAAGTTGCAAAAACTTTTTCATCAATTTCAAAAACTTGGGTTTGTACATTGACAAATTCTACGCATCGTGCTATAATATTTTAAAATTTAGTATACCCATTTGTAGGAATAGGATTGGAGGTGCGCCCATAACATGAAAGAACAAGGAAAGAAGAGTAAGAAAAAGAGAGCTTTAATAGAATTGATTATTACGATTTCTATACTTCTTATATTCGTTTTGTTTCATCAAATTATGCTAAAGGTTGAAGAGCCGCTGAGAGCTCCGTTAGGACAGCTTGTGGAAGTAGACGGACATAAAATGAGTGTTTATACAGAAGGCACCGGCGATAACACGCTTGTATTCTTGTCCGGTTCCGATACTCCTTCGCCTATATTGGACTTTAAGTCGTTATTCTCCTTGCTTTCCGATGAATACAGAATTGTAGTCGTGGAAAGATTTGGTTACGGCTTCAGTGATATAGTGGACAAGCCAAGAGACATCGACACAGTATTAAGTGAAACCAGAGCTGCTCTGGCTGCAGCAGATATAGACGGGCCATATGTGCTATGTACCCACTCTATGTCAGGACTGGAAGCGTTATACTGGGCACAGCAATATCCGGAGGAAGTTGAAGCGATTGTTGGACTGGATATGGCTGTACCGGAGGCTTATAAAAACTTCAAAAACAATGTATTTATGAATGCAGCGAGTCAATTCAATGCCAAAACTGGCATAATTAGACTGCTGCCTTTGCTCAATGAGTTGGATTGCGTTAAACACGGAACTCTTACAGAGGAAGAAAAAAAGATTGCTCATACCTTACTATATAAAAATTTCAGCAATAGAACAACCATAAATGAATTGAAGTACGTCAGCGAGAACGCAAAGATCGTTGGGGC
>JAZQRW010000105.1:0-4263 GCA_045629765.1 Eubacteriales bacterium | reverse complement strand
CGTGTCCGGCTTTGACGGCAGTGAGGATATTGATGCGGCATATAACGACTTTGAAAATAGGCAGAAAGCAGAAGAAATCGAAGCGTTTGCTATCGTTGAGGGCGTTGACCCCGCAATCCTTAGAGAGCATATTGCAGAATACGAATTCACAGGTGTTCTTAATCCCGGTGATATACGTGACCGCATAACTCAACCTATGCCGTTGCTTAAAAAGCGCACTTTAGTAGGCAGAATTGTAGATTTCATCTATACACACGTTGATAAATTCAGTAATTAATAGGAGATACGAAAATGGACAATAGCATTCAGTTGCATCAAAAAGAGCTTTGCAATAAATTATGGGCTATGGCTAATGCGCTCCGTGGTAATATGGAAGCGTATGAATTTAAGAACTATATCTTGGGAATGATATTCTACTATTATCTTTCCGACCGTACCGAAAAATATATGGTAAACCTTCTTAAGGACGATGGTGTTACTTACGAAGAGGCGTGGAAAAATGAAGAATATCGTGAAGCCGTTATAGAGGAGTCCCTTCGTGACCTTGGTTTCGTAATCGAGCCTCAGTACCTTTTCCGCAACCTCGTAAAAATGGTTGAAAATCGCTCCTTTGATATTGAATTCCTCCAAAAGGCAATCAACTCCCTTATGGAGTCTACTATCGGGCGCGATAGCCAAGGTGATTTTGACGGCTTGTTCTCGGATATGCAGCTCGACTCCACCAAGCTCGGTCATTCCGTAAAAGACCGTAGTGCGGTTATGTCCAAGATTATTTCATCCCTTGATGAAATTAACTTCAGCGTGGAAGACACTAAAATTGACGTCCTCGGTAATGCATACGAATACCTTATCGGTCAGTTCGCTGCGACCGCAGGTAAGAAGGCTGGTGAGTTCTATACTCCTGCCGGTCCCGCCGAGTTACTTTGCCGTTTAGCTTGTCTTGGCTTGACCGATGTAAAATCTGCAGCAGACCCCACTTGTGGCTCAGGCTCTCTTCTCTTGAGATTGAAGAAATATGCCAATGTCCGCCTTTATTACGGACAGGAGCTTACCTCGACAACATACAACTTGGCGCGTATGAATATGATTCTGCGCGGTATTCCTTATCGTAATTTCTCTATTTACAACGGTGATACCCTTGAACACGATTATTTCGGAGACCTTCGTTTCCGTGTTCAGGTGGCTAACCCTCCGTACTCTGCTAACTGGTCTGCCGACCAAAAGTTTATTGAGGATGACCGTTTCAATCAGTACGGCAAACTTGCACCCAAGTCCAAGGCTGACTTTGCATTCGTTCAGCATATGGTGCATCATATGGACGAGGACGGTAGAGCCGTTGTGTTGCTTCCTCACGGTGTTCTTTTCCGCGGTGGCGCAGAAGAAACCATCCGTAAGTACCTTATCGAAAACCTCAATGTTCTTGACGCCGTTATTGGCTTACCCGCAAACCTCTTCTTCGGTACGGGTATTCCTGTTTGCGTTCTCGTTTTGAGAAAAGACCGTGGTGTAAACACCGATAATATTCTCTTTATTGACGCTTCTAGAGAATTTGAAGCCGGCAAGAATCAGAACATCCTTCGTGATGAAGATATTGATAGAATTGTTGCGACATATGAACGTCGTGAAAATGTCGATAAGTATGCCCACGTAGCTTCTATGGAGGAAATTACAGAAAACGGCTTCAACCTTAACATTCCTCGTTATGTTGATACCTTTGAACCCGAGCCTGAAATTGACTTGGGAGAGGTAGCCGCCGAAATCCGTAAGCTCCAATCCGAAATTAAGACAATCGATGCGGAACTCAAGCCTTATTTTGACGAACTTGGACTTGATTTTCCCTTTGACGTGGAGGGGGTATAATTATGGCAAATGTATCCTCTAGTAACGGTCTTGAAAAGTATCCGAAATTACGATTTCAAGGCTTTTCCGAGCCGTTTGTTGTCCGTAAAATTGGTAGTTTTGCAAGATGCTATGCAGGGGCAACACCAAGCACTAAAAACAGAAGTTTTTGGGAAAACGGCACTATTCCTTGGTTAAGCTCGGGTGAGGTAAATAAAAAGCACATAGATTTCACAGATACTTATATTACCAAAAGTGGCTTTGAAAATTGTAGCACTAAAATGGTTCCGTCTGGGACTGTTGTTATGGCGTTAGCCGGACAAGGCAAAACAAGAGGTACCGTAGCCATAACGAAAATAGACCTTTGTACTAATCAATCCTTGGCGGCTATCGTTACCGATGATACCGTTTATGACTTATGCTTGTTATATTACCTTGAAACGCAATATGAAAATTTAAGGGCGGTTTCGTCTGGAGATGGTACTCGTGGAGGTTTAAATCTCCAAATCATAAATGATTATCCCGTTTGTTTGCCTTCTGTTGATGAGCAAATAAAAATTGCAGACTTTTTTGCAATGTTAGATAGAAAAATTGAAAAACAACGTACACTTATCGACAACCTCAAGAAATATAAAAGAGGTGTATCGCGCGCCATATTTACGCAAGAAATTCGATTGTTGCCGAACGGTGGTGATTGGTGTCAAACTGAAGTTGGTAATATTTGCGATATTGTTATGGGACAGTCCCCGGATTCAGATTCTTATAATACCGATGGTATAGGGGTTCCCTTGGTACAAGGCAATGCTGATATGTGTAACGGCATCACAAGCCCCAAACGCTTTACCCACAAACCAACTAAAATCTGCGGAGAGGGTTCGATAATTTTATCGGTACGCGCCCCCGTGGGAGCAGTTGGTAGAGCTGATAGACAAATATGTATCGGAAGAGGTGTATGTGCAATTAATACTGATAATAATGATTACTTATATCACTTTTTAGCCTCTAACGAATCCTATTGGAAACATATCGAGCAAGGCGGCACATTTACGGCAATCAGCGGTGATGATATAGCGTCAATGCCTATTTTGTATCCGTCAACTAAGGAGCGTGAAAAAATATCTCATTTTCTTAACTTGATAGACGCTGAAGTTCGTGCATCAGAAGCTATAGAAGTTGCATTGCTAACGATGAAAAATAGCCTCTTGAAAAATCTTTTCATATAAAAAGTGATTGTAGTAAAGCACTTTTTTGTTGCATTAACTTTGTAAGAAGTTCCTCTTCTTGATGAACGTGGGAGTCGTATTTCTGCAAGAAATGTGATATTTTAACTTGCTCTTCATAACAAGGCACTTTGACTATCATAGGCTCTAGTTTTGAAATATATGACCGTTGATGCCCCTCGGGTTGTAATTCCAAAGACTGTAATAAGGCATAAACAAAATAGAGGTCAAACCCTTTCCGTGGAGTCAACATCTTTATTGTTGAGGATTTCACTTTAAAAGGGAAAGTTACATATTTCATATCCATTGTAAAATCGTCATAAATAATTACGTCACCTTTGCTATAAATTCCCTTGGATTCGTTTGTATACCCAAGAATAAAAGCTTTGTTTGCGGTTAAAACGGGTGTAGAATAGCTGTCATTATATTGCTCGTTTTCTACGATGTATTTCTGCGGTTGCTCGTAGTCCAAACATTCGGATATAGTGGTTTCATACCATTCTCCATAATTACCGAAAGAGATTTTACGAGAAAATACCGCTGATAGCAACCCTCTTTTATATTTCTTGAGGGACTCAACAAGGGTGCGCTGTTTTGCGATTTTTGCATCTATCAAAGCGATAAATTTCGATATTTTCTCTTGCTCTGTCACGGATGGAATGTGAATTTTTATGGTTTCGATTTGCGGATATTTTAAATTCCATGTGTCAGAGGTCATACCTTGAGAATTTTTGCGAAATTCGTTGATGAGGCGCTCTGTTTTGAAAAGGGCGGCAAAGAATCCGTTTGAAATAGTAATACGAGGCTTCAAAATCGTATACGCGGGGCTAACTATACCATTATAAGGAGATATTCCACTTGCGCCTTGCCACATTCGCATAGAATTATATACCATATCACCAATGTGCACAATTTTATAGTTGCTTTTGTCCTCGCTTGAATTGTCTTTGCCTTCAATATCGCTACGCATTTTTACGCCGTCGTTCATGGTAACGGAGAGCAATTCCATATCTTCCGCACCACGCTCGGAACGTTCAGCATAGATATCGCCTATGCGAAGTAATTGCCACGCTTCGGAAAAGCCTTGAAATCGTAATTTTGGGTGCTTTTCAAGACCGTTACTAGAGGATACATTTGCCATAATTATACCCCCTCCACGTCAAAGGGAAAATCAAGTCCAAGTTCGTCAAAATAAGGCTTGAGT
>JAZQRW010000104.1:0-7633 GCA_045629765.1 Eubacteriales bacterium | reverse complement strand
AGGGTGGCACAATCCTCTTCATCGGTACTAAGAAGCAGGCTGCTGACACCGTTAAGGAAGAGGCAGAGAGATGCGGTATGTACTATACCAACGCACGTTGGCCCGGCGGTATGCTTACTAACTTCCAGACTATCCGTAAGTCCATCAAGAGACTTAAGGACCTTGAGAAGATGCAGGCAGACGGCACATTCGACCTTCTTCCTAAGAAAGAGGTTGCTAAGAAGCTTAAGGAGATCGAGGACCTTCAGAAGTCCTACGGCGGTATCAAGGAAATGGATAGACTTCCTTCCTGCGTATTCATCGTAGATACTCGCAAGGAGAGAAACGCTGTTCTTGAGGCTAAGAAGCTTGGCATTCCGGTTGTTGCTATCGTTGATACCAACTGTGATCCTGATGATGCTGATTACATCATCCCCGGTAACGATGACGCTATCCGCGCTATCAAGCTTATTGCAGGCGCTCTTGCTAACGCTGTTATCGCTGCTCACGGCGGTGAGACTGCTGAGGTAGCTGAGGCTGCTGAGGTAGCTGCAGAGGAAGAGACTACTGCTGACGCAGAGTAATTTTCCCCTAACATTTCACATTAAAATTTAAGGAGAATTAAATATGGCAGTATTTAGTGCTAAGGACGTAGCTGAGCTTAGAAAGCAGACAGGCTGCGGTATGATGGATTGTAAGAACGCTCTTAACGATTCTAACGGTGACTTTGAGGCGGCTGTTAAGCTTCTTCGTGAGAAGGGTATGGCTGCTACTGCAAAGAAGGCTTCAAGAATTGCTGCAGAGGGTCTTGTTGACGTTATGACTATCGGTGACGTTACCGCTATGGTTGAGGTTAACTCTGAGACTGACTTCGTTGCTAAGAACGCTGTTTTCCAGGAGTTTGTAAAGGTTGTTCTTAAGACAATCATTGCTAACAAGCCTGCTGACGTAGACGCTCTTCTTGCTTGCAAGGTTGCTGATGGTGAGGGCACAGTTGCTGACGCTCTTGCTGACCACACCTACAAGATTGGTGAGAAGCTTTCTATCCGCCGTTTCGTAGTTGTTGACGGTGTTGTTTCCACTTATATTCACGGTCTTGGTAACACAGGTGTTATCATTTCCTTCGAGACTGACGTTGCTTCTAACCCTGAGTTCGCTAACTTCGCTAAGAATATCGCTCTCCAGGTTGCAGCTATGACCGTTCTTTATCTTGACAAGGAGTCCGTACCTGCGGCAGTTTTTGAAGAGGAGAAGGCTATCCTTCTTAAGCAGATGGAGCAGGATCCTAAGATGGCTGGTAAGCCTGCACAGGTTCTTGAGAACATCGTTAAGGGTAAGCTTGGCAAGTACTACGAGAACAACTGGTTGCTCGAGCAGCTCTACGTTAAGGACGACTCTATGACCGTTGCTAAGTATGTAGCAGCAACCGCAAAGGAATTCGGCGGCTCAATCAAGGTTACCGGCTTTGTTCGTTTTGACAAGGGCGAGGGTCTTGAGAAGAGAGAGGAAGACTTCGCAGCAGAAATCGCAAAGATGGTTCAGGGTTAATTTTGTTGATTTAGCTCCGTTTCGCACCAAACTCGTCGTAGGTAACTACGACTTCGGGTGCTCAGCCGTGCTAACTCAATCAAAATTCACCGTAACTTACTATAACATTAAAAGGCACGAGAAATCGTGCCTTTTCTTTTGCAATTTTTGCCGCAACCGTATAATTTGGAGCATAAGTCAGATGTTAACCATTTTGTAATTGTTAATTCATTCAACTTAACAAAAATGTAATATAAGTAAACATAAGTTGTCAATTTGTAGCTATTATTACAGATATTCACTTGTTAACGATTTTTGAAAGTCCTTGAAATTTCTCAAAAATGATGTATAATTACGCTTGTAGTTTGTAGAATTAAAGAGGAACAACGATGCAATTAATAATTGATTTAATAAACGGAAATCTGCTTCAAGCGCAGGGGTCGGGACTGTATGCATTTGTATATTATTTTACTAATATACTCCACATACTGTTTTTCGTGTTTTATATACATCAGATACTTTATATGATAGTGGGTACAGTAAAGCACAAGAAAAAGGATAGCTACGAGCCAAAGAAGTTGGCGGAGCTTGGTATAGTGATTTCGGCTAGAAACGAGAGCAGAGTAATAGGAAATCTAATAAAGAGCATTCGTGCAAACGACTATCCTAAAGATAAATATAACATCTTCGTTATCGCTGACAACTGCACGGATAACACGGCGGATATTTGCCGTAGCCTTGGCTGTATCGTATTTGAACGCAGTGACGAGGAGCGTGTTGGTAAGGGTTATGCCTTAAATTATCTGTTTAGTAGGCTTCACAGTGAGGAAAAATGGGCAGATTATCTGCCCGATGCATACATCGTTCTCGATGCCGATAACGTTATTAAGCCAAATTATATTTTTGAGATGAACAAGGTCTTTGACCGCGGATTTGAGATGATAACCTCGTACCGAAATTCAAAGAATATCGGCAAAAACTGGATAAGTGCGGGCTACGGCTATTGGTTTATGCACGAGGCAAGACACCTCAACAACTCGCGTATGATGCTTGGCACGTCCTGCGCGATATCGGGCACCGGATTTTTGATTAGCCGCCGACTTGTAGAGAAATATGACAACTGGAGCTTCTTTACTCTTACTGAGGATATTCAATGCTCGACTACCTACGCGCTTGACGGCGGTAGGGTAGGCTATTGCCCGACGGCTGAATTTTTTGACGAGCAACCCGAAACTCTGCGCCAATCTTATAGGCAGAGAGAACGTTGGGCTAAGGGCTTTTACCAAGTATTTGGTAAGTATGGCACGTCGCTGCTTAAAGGTTGTTTTAAGAGATTTGCTTTATACGACGTATTAACTACGATATTCCCGGCTCTTATGATAACCCTTACCTTATTCGTAAGCTTACCTGTGATTACCGCTATCGGAGCGATAAGAGGTGATGAGCTGCTTGTAGCTTTTGCAGGTATGACATTTGTTAAATCTGTTCTGAAATATTATGCAATTATGCTTATAATGTCAATATTAGTTGTCATTACAGAGCGCAAAAAGATACATTGCGCGACACGCAAGAAAATTTTGCACATTTTTACGTTTCCATTATTTATGTTCACGTATATTCCGATTTCCGTTAGCGCGCTCTTTAAAAAGGTGAAATGGAAGCCTATTTATCACTCTGCTGATATGACTATTTCGGACATTGTAAGCGGTGAAAAGTAGTATTTAAACTTAAATTATCAAACTGCTATTCATTAAAATCCTAAGTTCCTCATATTATTTAAATAATATTGGAGGGATTATGAGCGGGAGAAAGAGATTTTTTTACAATGGCTTATTACTGACTCTTGTCGGTATTGTAATGAGAACGGTGCAGTTGACGCTAGGAGCGTATGTATCAAGAAGCATCGGTGCGGAAAGCTTGGGGCTTAATACGCTTATTATGACGGTTTATGGTTTCACCCTTACGTTTGCTTCGTCGGGGCTTGGACTTACGGTGACCCGTCTCGTTGCAGATGCTATCGGTAGAGGGGAGAGCCGGCGCAGTATAGTTTTCAGCGCGGGGATATATTCGTTATTCTTTAGCCTTGTGGCAAGTGGTGTTTTGCTTTTCTTAGGCGGAATAATAGGAGAGCGGATAGTGGGTGATGTGCGCGCTGTTGCCAGCTTACAAATCCTTGCTCTCTCGCTTATCCCCACGTCGCTCTCAGCCGTGATTTCGGGGTATTTTATCGGTGTGCGCCGTGTATCGCTAAACGCTGTCGTGCAGGTGATAGGACAGCTGCTTCGAGTTTTCTGTACTGTGTTTCTTTTGACAAGTATGTTACGCGGGGGCGTAACTCAGTCGCTTGTTGCTCTTTCGCTTGGCGTTACAATTACGGAAATTGCTTGCTTCTTAGTAGGTCTTTTGGAATTCCTTTTGGATATCAGAAAATATAAACGTGAAAGTGGCAAAATTTTGCTTACGCCTATTTACAGAATGGCGTTTCCTCTTTGGTTAAGTGCCATCGTTCGCTCCACGCTCTTGACTATCGAGCACAGCTTGATACCTCGACGTCTTACGGTAAGGGGCAATACGATGGGCGAGGCTCTTGCCTCTTATGGAATATTGCACGGTATGGCCTTGCCGCTAATACTTTACCCCATGTCGCCGCTTAGCTCGTTTAGTGGACTTTTGGTTCCCGAGTTTGCCGAGGAGAGCGCGAGGAGAAGTAATGAGGACTTAGGTGGACGAATGTCACGAATAACATCCGAGGCATTGTCCTTGACACTTGTGTACTCGATTATGTGTGGTGTAGGTCTTTATCTCTTTTCAGAGGAGTTAGGCTACAAGATTTACGGCTCGTACGATGCGGGAGTTCATATTGCTACACTTAGCATAGTTGTTCCGATAATGTATCTTGACCACGTAACAGATAGTATATTAAAAGGCATCGGCGAGCACATCTTCTCAATGTGGGTTAATATCGCCGATGCCATACTGTCAATATGTCTTGTGTATATTCTTTTGCCGATTTTTGATATTAGCGGCTATGCATTGGTTATAATCGCAATGGAGTTATTTAACTTCGTGCTATCTTATACAAGGTTGAAAAAACGCATAAAATTCAAACTAAGCTTTACAAAATCGATAATTAAGCCCGTAATCTGTGCAAGTCTTGCCTATTGTGTATCCAATGAAATATTTGTTGGAAGCGGCAAGGATATGGGGCTTCTTACACTTGTGTCAAAGCTGATTTTCTACGTAGTAATCTTCTTGTCAGTAAACATCTTTTTCGACTGCTTGGGTAATATCAGGCGAGCAAAACGTCGAAAAGAAGCATAAGGCAAAAGCCGAATAGGAGCGAGAAGGTAGCACCGCGCTCAGAGCCGTGCGAGTGTGTCTCGGGTATCATCTCATCACTGATAACGTAGAGCATAGTTCCGCCGGCAAATGCGAGGGCAAAGGGCAGAATAGCGGAAGAAATACTTACCGCGAAATAGCCGATAAATGTGCCAACAACCTCAACAAGACCGGTTAAAAGTGCATAGAAGAAGGTCTTTTTCGCAGGAATTCCTGCCGAGAGCATAGGTGCAATAATCACCATTCCCTCGGGAATATTCTGCAGCGCAATTCCGCCCGCGATAAGAAGCGCCTCTGCTTCATTACCGGAGCCAAAACCGACACCTGCTGCGATACCCTCAGGTAGATTGTGTATACCTATGGCTAAAACGAAGAGCATAATTTTGCTCACTCTTTCATTTTTGGTATGCTTTTCCGAATCACCGCTCATTGCGTGCAGGTGAGGAACAAGCTTGTCAATAACGTAGAGCAAAATCGCGCCTGCAAATATGCCTAGAATAGTCGTGATGATACCATACTTGCCTCCGTATTCGAGCGAGGGAAGTATGAGTCCTATCATAGATGCGGCGAGCATTATTCCTGCGGCAAATGCTAAGACTATATCAGAGAAGCGGTGTGATAAATTTTTAAATGCAAAGCCTATTAAAGCACCGATGACTGTAGCGCCACCGACGCCTAAGGCGGTTAATATAACGATGTCCATTAGTTTTTCCTTTTTATTAAAATAGCCCTTCAAAATGCTAAGTGATACTATTAACAGTATTGATTGCACGTTGAAGGACTATTTTCATTATATTCGCAAAGAAGCGTAAGGTTTAATCCTCGGCGTCCTCTTCGGTGCTTACCTCGGATTCAGCTTCGTTCTCTCTTTGGTCGATAATCTGCAGATTTTCAATTCGTCTGCCATCCATTTTTAGAACGGTTACACTAAGACCGTAGGCAGAGAATGCCTCTCCCTCTTCTGGGATACCGCCCAGCTTATCCATCGCCCAGCCGTTAACGGTGGTGATGTCGCTCTCTTCCTCAGTCGTAAGGTCGAGCTCGTCGAAGAGCTTATCAAGATTAGCCATACCCGAAACTATGTATTCGTTATCGGATACCTTCTTGATTTCTTCTACAATCTCGTCGTGCTCATCCCAGATTTCACCGACAATCTCTTCAAGAATGTCCTCAAGAGTAACGATGCCTGCGGTAGAGCCATATTCATCGGTAACTATAGCCATGTGGAGTTGTTTTTCCTGTAAATCCTTTAAAACGTCAGAAATCTTTTGCGTCTTTGTAACGTACATTACCGGCTTAATAATGTCAGCAATAGGCACGTCGGTCTTGTGCGCGGTGGTAAAGAAATCCTTGTAATATACGATACCCATAACGTTGTCAA
Source organism: Eubacteriales bacterium (assembly GCA_045629765.1). Lineage (GTDB taxonomy): Bacteria > Bacillota > Clostridia > Oscillospirales > CAG-272 > UBA1740. The sequence continues at coordinate 1,407 of JAZQRW010000104.1, read as the reverse complement.
GGTCGTTTTCGTATATCGGTAATCTTGAATATCCTGATTCGGAGAACACCTCTGCGACCTCGTCCTTCGTGGCACTTGACTCAATTGCCGTAATATCAATTCTTGGGGTGAATATGTCACCGACCTCAAGCTCATTGAATTCGATTGCCGACTTGATAAGCGTGCTTTCGTCCTCTCCAAGGTCGCCCTCTTCCTCAGCCTCCTCAATAATGGAGATGAGGTCCTCTTCGGTTATGCCTTGCTCGTCCTCGTCCTTGAACATTTTTGCAAGAAGATTTTGCCATAGCTTGAATATATATGTGAGTGGCTTGAAGATTATGGTCAAAGCGTTGATCAAGGGTGCCGCAAACATACAATATTTCTCTGGGATATGCTTAACTATCGACTTGGGAGTAATCTCGCCAAAGATAAGCACAACGATGGTCATAACAATTGTTGAGATGGTAGCACTCATATCATCATTGATTTTATCAATGTCGAGGAAGAGTCTTGTGAAGAAGACGGTTGCCAGAGATGCTGAGAGTATATTTACGATGTTATTGCCGATAAGAATTGTAGAAATGAGTGTGTCAAAGTTATCGGATAACTTAAGCACCGTAATAGCTTTTTTATTTCCTTTTTCAGCCAAACCTTTGATTTTTATTCTGTTACATGTCGTAAACGCAGTCTCCGTGGCAGAGAAAAACGCTGATAATACGACACAGAATAAGATGATAGTCAGTAGTGTATACATTACTTTTTTTTCTTTCTCTTCGGTGAGAAAAATAATTTTACCTTTCGATTTTACTAAATTGAATTTGTATATCAGTTAGTGATATCTTGACGAAATATATAAGCCTTACTTTCCCGAAAAAAAGCAAAAAAAGGCGTAACCATACCCTAATTAGATATGGCTAAGCCCAAAATTATATATTAAGTTAGCGGTACAATCACAGGTATTCCCGTCCGCGCCGTCGTCCATAATATCCTCCAAAAAGATTAGCTTAGCAGTTTGCAAAGCGTTATACAAAGAGCATTATAGCACATATTCTTATCTTTGTCAAGTGATTTTGATAAATTATTTAAAGGCAGAAAAAAAGTGCGTATACGGTAAGCCTCAGCTCACAATACACGCACTGCATTCGTATTAAAGAACTCTGGATAAGAACTCCTGCGTTCTCTTTTCTTTAGGAGCAGAGAAGAACTCGTCGGGAGTACCCTCCTCAACGATATAACCCTCGTCCATAAAGATAACTCTGTCGCTGACCTCGCGGGCAAAGCCCATCTCGTGAGTTACTACAATCATAGTGTAGCCTGCGCTTGCGAGCGAGCGCATAACCTCAAGCACCTCACCGACCATCTCGGGATCGAGCGCAGAGGTAGGCTCGTCAAAGAGAATTACCTCGGGGTTCATGGACAGCGCGCGGC
>JAZQRW010000103.1:0-2119 GCA_045629765.1 Eubacteriales bacterium | reverse complement strand
ACTGCGCCCTTGTACGCACGCTCAGCTGAAGCAACAGTACTATCAGGTGCAGAAAATGTGGGATATCCCTTAGCGTTAATCAGCCTCTTGGCGTCGTAGGTACGCTCCTGCCTTGCCAAAACCGCATCATAATCGTCAGTCGGCATCAAGGAATATGCGCGCGCCTTAGCACCCTCAGTAGCCGAGCATTCCGCCAGCATCTCGACGATTTTATCATATTCAAGTGTCGAAAGTGTTTTTTGGGTAAATTTCATTCCTATCTTTTTACCTCGTTATAGAAGTCAAGTGTTTTAAATCCACGCTCAAGATGGTTAAGTAAATATTCCTCCGTGGCGTGTGAGAAAAAGCGAATATCGTCACCGAGAACATTAAACGAAAACAGCTTTTCAAGCGGTGCATAAATGCAATAGCAAAGAGCATTCTTCACCGACTCGGGAAGTATACAAAGTATATGGCTCTCGTGCTCCTCTGTAAGCGTATCGTTAAGCAGTTGTGAGCGCGCGTGACATTTCGCACACTCCATAGCGCCCGCCATTACGTCAAAATAGAAGTCTCCCTCTCGCTCACCGCATCTTTGGCAGGTGACAACGTCGGGCATAAAGCCGAGGATTGTGGCAACACGCATCTCGTATGCTCCCTTGATTATCTCAAGGGGGTATTTATTATTGGCGATTGCGTAAAGCGAATTGAGTGCCAAGCGAAGAAGTGACGGCTCGGCATCAGATGTACCAACGCTAGACAATACCTCAACTATATATGCGGAAAGCGCTAATCCCTCAATACTCTCTCTAATTTCAAAAAAGCTCTCAATGAGCGATGCCTCACGTATCCAATACTTATCCGCTTGCTGATAAAGCACGAATGACGAATAGCAAAACTGCATAGTAGATGACATCTTCCTGCTTTTTAAAGAGCGAGCACCCTTAGCAAGAGCGCTGACAAGACCCATTGTGTCAGTGTATATCGTAATAAGCCTGTCCGACTCGGATAAATCAACGGTGCTAAGTACCAGCCCCTTTACCTCGGTAAGCATTATTCCTCTTCCCTGTAACCGAAGTTGGTAATATTGAAATCGCTCTCACGCCAATTCTCCTTAACCCTTACGTAAAGGTCAAGAAATACCTTAGTATCAAGCATTTTCTCAATATCCTCTCTTGCGTATGTACCGATGGTCTTAATCGATGCGCCTCTCTTACCTATAATAATTCCCTTATGAGAAGCTTTTTCACAGTAAATATCAGCTCTTATACGAAGTATCTTGCCTTCATCCTTGAACTCTTCAATTGATACTGCAGTACCGTGGGGAATCTCGTCATTCAAGGTTCTTAATATCTTCTCTCTGATAGTTTCTGCAGCTATCATTCTCTCGGGCTGATCGGTTATTATATCTTCAGGGAAAAACCATTCGCTTTCTGTAAGGAACTTTTCACACTCCTCAAGAACTATATTGACACCTTGTCCCTTGGACGCGCTTGTAGGAATAACGGAATCAAATTTATGAATAGCGTCATACTGAGATATTGTCTCCGCAAGCTTTGCAGGATTGGACATATCTGTTTTATTCAAAACAAGAACAGCAGGTATTTTATTTGCTACTACCTGTTCTATAATATTTTTTTCTATGTCACCAGGAGCGTGAAAAGCATCCGCTACAATAATGGCAGCATCAGATGAACCGATTGACGAACTTGATGCCTTAAGCATATAGTCCCCAAGCTTTGTTCTTGGCTTTTGAAAACCGGGTGTATCCAAAAATACAAACTGATTTTCATCCTTTGTCAATATGCCTGTGATTCTATTTCTTGTTGTCTGCGGCTTTGATGATACGATAGCGACCTTTTCTCCAAGAAGAGCGTTAAGTAAAGTTGATTTTCCTACGTTTGGTCTGCCTACAATGGCAATAAAAGCTGTCTTTTTCATTTAAAATCCCATTATCTCCATTACTTCTTTTTGTTTTCTGAACATTTCCTTTTCATCTTCCTCGGACGTTTCGTGGTCGTATCCAAGCAAATGAAGTGTTGAATGAACGCAAAGGAAGGCTACCTCATGATATATGCTATGTCCAATTTCGTAGCCCTGCTTAGCCGCTTTTTCAAGTGAGATAACTATATCTCCAAGA
>JAZQRW010000102.1:0-2257 GCA_045629765.1 Eubacteriales bacterium | reverse complement strand
TCATGAAAACGCTCGTAATGTACGGTGATGCGTTTGAGGCGGAAAAGCTCGTTCCCATTACATCCAAATACAATCATCTTGTTACCTCCTTTGGACTCAAGGTAATGTCTCCCGTATACGATCTGATGCAACAGCTGCTTGATGCAGGCGTTGCGTCCGATCAGAAGTTTTCCGTCGATCCCCGTCCGCTTGACAAGAACGTTCCTGCAAATCTTCTGCAAAACCTTGTATTCAACAAGTTTATGTATACTAAGCAGGACTTCTACGAGGAGCAGCTTATTAAGCTTGGTCTTATGGACAAGAACGCATTTACCTGTACCTGTTATATGGATGAGGTAGGCAATAAGCCTAAGTGTGGCGACGTTCTTTCATGGGCAGAGTCCAGTGCGGTTGTTTACGCTAACTCCGTTCTCGGCGCAAGATGTAACAGAAACTCGGGTATTATTGATATCATGGGCTCAATTGTTGGCTACGTTCCTTACTTCGGACTTCTTACAGACGAGGGAAGACGTGCGACTTGGGTTGTTAAGGTAGAGACTACTAAGAAGCCTGAGGCTCAGCTTCTCGGCTCTGCTATCGGTATGAAGGTTATGGAGGACGTTCCATACGTAGTAGGACTTGATTCTTGGATTGGCGACGAGCTTAACGATGCGGCATGCTCATACCTTAAGGACTTCGGTGCGGCTACTGCTTCTAACGGTGCGGTAGGTCTTTACCATATTGCGAACCTTACTCCCGAGGCTAAGGAGCTTGGCGAGAGCCTTATAGCGGAGGGTGCTAAGGAATATATCATTGATGATGCCGAGCTCGAAAGAGTAAAGAACAACTATCCTGTTATCTGGAAGAATCCTGATGCAAAGCCTAAGCTTTGCTTCGTTGGTTGCCCTCACCTCTCACTTGAGCAGCTCAAGGATTGGACTGTTAAGATTGAGGAGGAGCTTAAGAAGAACGGTAAGAAGAGGATTACTCTTAAGACCGTATTTACCGCATCTCCCGGTGTTCTTGAAGCATTTAATAAGACTGAGTATGCAGCTCGTCTTAGCGCAACCGGCGTTATCACCTCGTACATCTGCCCTCTTATGTATATGAATAACCCTCTTTGCAAGAAGATGCCTGTTATCACCTCGTCTAACAAGCTTCGTACATATACGAGCGCAAGATACTATACCGATGAGGAAATTCTTAAAACGATTACGGGAGGTAAGCTTTAATGAAACAGTTTAAGGGAAGAGTTGTTACTCCCGGTGAGGTAACTGCCGAGGCAGTAGTAACAAAGGAAGGCTTTAACACACTTGCTTCATTCCAGATGGCATTGCAGTTTGGCGATAAGGAGGTAAAGTGTGGTGACCAGAGCAATAAGGAGCTTTACGGCAAGCCGCTTATTAACAAGGCGCTTTGCCTGCCACAGACCATAGGCTCTACTACGGGCGGTCTTGTTCTTTACTGCGCATGTGCAATGCATAAGAATCCTGCTTGTATGCTCTTTGCAAACCACATTGACTCTCTTGCTGCCGCAGGCGCAGTTTTAGCTGACGTTTGGGTAGACGGTGTGACTATGCCTGTTATCGATTCTTTAGGAGATGAGTTCTTAAATTATGTTAAGGACGGTATGAAAATTACAGTAAAGCCCGACGGTATCGTCGAGGTTGAGTAATTAAAATATTATAGACCACAAAAATTTAGCGCCACCGGAGCAAAATGCCCTCGGTGGCGCCTTTCCTTCTCTTATATTTGCACCGATAGATGTTGCGCTACACTCTAACTGATTGATAAGAGAATAATGTCCTTTTATACCGTCAGTCATTTTTAATATTTTGATCGCAAAATCAATTGATAAATCAGCGAGCTTATTTTCCGCCATAACAATCACCTATTGGAACAAGTATCGCACAAATTTGAAATAAAAGCAAGAATGAAATCGCTACGCGATGAAATCCAAACAAGTTTGGATGAAATCTTCAGCCTACAGCTTCAGATGAAATTAAATCCGCCTCTCTTTAACCTTGCAAAGCAAGATTTCATCGCGAAGCGATTTCATCCACGAAAGTGGATTTATTCCGCCAACGGCGGATTTAGTTGAAAAAAGAACACATTTGTCGGGAGACAAATGTGTGCTTTTTTCTGCCTAAGAACGACTAAAAGGTGCGCGAAGTGGGGTAAGAACGACTAAAAGTACACCACTTGTTTCGATCGATTGCTTGGAAACGGATTATCTTTTCTTGTAAATTACAAGTTCGGGGTTTTCGCCGTTTTCCTC
>JAZQRW010000101.1:0-1542 GCA_045629765.1 Eubacteriales bacterium | reverse complement strand
GTGGACGGCAGACGGCGACGAAGCTCCGTTAAATATATACGCGCTTGATCCTATGAAGACGTTTCTCGTATATAGCACCGACATCGATGAGCATGTGCTTATGGCGGTTGTCTGTGTTGAACGCGAAAACGAAAAAGTGTTCAGCGTATATACCGAGGATAAATACTACGAGTTTACGGATTTAGGTGCTGTAAGCATAAAATCCAATCCCCTCGGTATGATACCGATTATTGAATATCCCGCAGAGAATGCAAGACTCGGAGTTTTCGAGGTAGTCCTTCCTTTACTTGATGCACTTGACGAATTGCAGAGTAACCGAATGGACGATATCGTACAATTCGTAAATAGCTTCCTTGCCATTCTCGGCGGCGAGCTTGATAAGGAAACATACGATAAGCTCAGTGAGTGGAAAACGCTCTGCTTACCTGAAGGAGCCGATGCAAAGTATCTTGCGGCTACACTCTCACAGTCAGACGTGCAAACACTTAAAAACGATATTTATTCCGCTATTTTAACAATATGCGGTGTTCCTAATCGTAATGGTGGTTCAAGCACGAGTGATACGGGAAGCGCGGTAATCCTCCGCGACGGCTGGGAATCTGCCGAGGCGAGAGCAAAAGCGACTGAGGAGATATTTAAGAGTAGTGAGCGGGAATTCCTTAAAATCGTTCTCAGAATACTTCGTGATACCGTTGGTACGAAACTACGGCTAAGTGATATCACCCCTCACTTCACCCGCCGTAATTACGATAATATCGCAAGCAAGTCGCAAGTTCTTATCGCAATGCTCAATAATCCTAAAATTCATCCTGAGGTTGCTTATGCTGCCTGCGGTATGTTCCCGGATCCTGAGAGTGCATATCTTCAGGGTATGGCTTACTACAATGAGCAAATGGAGAAATGGGAAGCGCAAACGGTAGATGAGACTGCCGAGGAGGAAGAGGACGATGTACAAACTACTGGACAAGCTTCTTAAGAATGAAATGAAGCGCATACGCGCCTCTTTCAATCACCTTGGCTCTATGGGCTTTGATGAACTCAACGTCGTAAATACCCGCAAAGTCACTCAGAAAATGTATGACGGTTTTATCAAGGATAATGAGAGCATTTACCTCAAGGTGGCAAGAGATGCGTATAAACGAGCCACGGAGGGCAATAAGAAGGTAGATATCGACAGGGAATGGCTCGTAGGAGTACTAACGGGGTATAACCTCGTTACGGGTTATCTATATAATAGCGAGGCAGACAGAAAGCGCCTGCGTCTAAATGAGCAGATTTTAACTGCCCGTGAATATGGAAATAGACAAATGCTCCGCGAGAGCCTACGTCGTTCCGCTAATCTGTGGTGGACGCAAACCTCACAGTACGGAATAAGTGTTGTGGATGAGGCTACTATTAAAGGCTTTAAGGATATGGGAGTTAAACGCGTTAGGTGGATAGCTGCCGACGACGAAAAGACCTGTCCTACCTGTGGAGCAAGAGATAATAGGGTTTATCACATAAATAAGATACCGCCCAAGCCCCATTACGGGTGTAGGTGCT
>JAZQRW010000100.1:0-9849 GCA_045629765.1 Eubacteriales bacterium | reverse complement strand
TTCCTAAGACCGCTTGGCCTCCGACTTGGTTGGGCGATATGGACCGACGGTGATGATATATGCACTATTTATTTGCAGGATTGGCTTAACCCAAAGGGGGAGAGCTACGTTGATCTTGCGATCCGTATACGTCACGTGAAGGTCAGCACACGTATGAGAGTTTACGTTCCGTTTGAAATTTCGCGTGAAGACATTAATGACGTATCTATGCTTTTCAACGATACTAAAATTTTACAGGCTGTTTTTGGATCGGCTTGCATAATTGATTATAAGAAAAACGATTTTACCTCGGAAATTGCATACATAGGAAAAACTGTGGATATCCTGCACGTCAGCACCTTAAATTATCAATTGTCCGAGCTTGCTGACGGCACGCTTTTAGACTTTGATCTTGCGCCAATACAGCCTTTTATTGATAACGACGAGGCGTATCTTATTTGGCGTATGCCTCATAAATCCTTGAATAAGCTCTTTAAATCCAGAGTTGGTGCAGGCAACTGGATTACGAAATTCAGAGATCTGATTACCTCACCTATGCTGTCCGAAAAGCACGGATATTCCGTTCGTATCAACGAGCCAAGGCATCTGCCGGAGGAGATTACACGAGTTGGATCATTCCACCGTCAAAAGATCAAAAAGGCGGTTATTACAATCTCGGTCAGCGAGGATTACGACATTAACGATGAGGGCTGTTACCGCATCAGACATCTCGAGGAGGATTTGTACGGAAAATACATTCCGGATAAGTACAAGACCGATGACGTGATTTCGTATCAGTGGCATCAGAACCGTGAGGCTAATTTGCAAGGACAGTTTAATTTCTATTATAACATCACCAAAAACTCAATCAGTGTGGGAAGTATGACGGTATATATGATCCTATTGATGCTGCTTGCCGTAATGGGTGAGATACTTGGAGATTTCGCCAAGACGGCACTTGGATTACAGTAAAGGAGATGCGATGCTAAGATTACTTGTTCCTATTTTACTTAACTGCGCACTCGTTCTTGGAGTTTATCTTGCGGATAAGCACACTTACGTAAGAAATTTGCCGTATTTTACTAAGCAGATAATTATCGGTGTTCTCTTCGGCGGCGTATCAGCATTTGCGTCAAGCTTTGGAGTTGAATGGCTTGGCACTATTGTAAACGTTCGTGATGCGGCACCGCTGTCGGCAGGACTTATATTCGGCGCACCTGCGGGCATTATTTCGGGCTTTATCGGCGGTCTTTACAGATGGTTTTCAGTATATTGGGGCGGAGGTACCTATACGCGCTTTGCGTGTAGCTTAGCCACGATTCTTGCCGGACTTATGGCGGCAGGGCTCAGAAAACTGATGTTTGACAACAAAAAGCCGACGTGGGGCTACGGCGTTTGCATTGCCGTGTTCTGCGAGGTTATCCATATGATACTCATATTCATTACAAATATGGGCAACTCTTCCCAGGCATTTGAATTCGTCAAGGGCGCTACGTGGCCTATGATGCTTGGCAACTCCATTGCGGTAGGCGTGTCTATTATCATGGTTTCGGTTATCAGCCATGAAGGTTTCTTCAGAAAGAAAACCTCTGAGGGCATCGCCAATACGTTTCAGCGAAGGCTTCTCAGCTGTATCGTAATTGCCTATCTCATCACCAGCTCCTTCACGCTTATTCTTCAGAACGGAATGGTTCAGATAGAAACGCAGGAGGTATTTACCGTTTCTATTAACGATATAGAGAAAGATATAATAGCAAAATCCGGCGACAAAGAAAATCTTAGGGAGTTTGTAATTGACATTACCAAAAATCGCCACGTCGGTACTGACGGATTTATAGCAATTCTTGATGAAAATCTTTGCATGGTTATTGATGACGCTTACGAAGGCAAGCATATTTCAACTATCGGCATTGATCCGAGCGGAGAGATGTCGGAGGGCAAGCCTGCCAGCAAACTCTACTATGCAAATATCGTGGACGGCGTAAGCGAAGCGAGTATTGAATATATGTACGTATTCAAGTTCGTTGAGGGATATTGCTTGATTGCGGCTATGCCGGTTTCCGAGGCGATGTTTATGCGAGATGCTTCTATGCTGACAAGCATTTTTATGCAGGTCATCATTTTTGCAACTCTGTTTGTGTTTATTTACATACTCATTAAGCGTGTTATTATCAATAATTTAAACAAGGTCAACGATACGCTCGCCCGAATTACAAGCGGAGATCTGGACGTTACGGTGGACGTTCGATCGAATAAGGAATTTTCTTCGCTGTCAGATGATATTAACTCTACCGTTACCACTTTGAAGCGTTATATTGCGGAAGCTGCTGCGCGCATTGATAAGGAACTGGAATATGCAAAGCAAATTCAGCTTTCGGCTCTTCCCACCAACTTCCCAAATGATGATAAATTTGGCATATACGCTCAGATGATTGCCGCAAAAGAGGTCGGAGGCGACTTCTATGATTTCTATAAGCTTAACGACCATACGGTAGCCTTTCTTGCTGCTGACGTTTCAGGAAAGGGAATTCCTGCCGCAATGTTTATGATGACCGCTAAAACGATTATCAAAGACTTAGCGGAGAGCGGTTTGCAGGTAAATGAAATTTTCACAAGAGCAAACGAAAAGCTTTGCGAAAATAACGAATCGGGAATGTTCGTTACTGCGTGGATGGGTATTCTGGATCTTAAAACGGGAGCTTTGCAATTTGCAAATGCAGGACACAATCCGCCTCTGTTAAAGAGAGCTAATGGGGATTTTGAATATCTCAAGACTCGTGCAGGATTTATTCTTGCGGGCATGGAGGGCGTAAGATACCGAGCAGGTGAGCTTACACTTGGCGAGGGAGACAGAATTTTCCTCTACACAGACGGCGTGCCCGAGGCAACCGACGCAGAAAATAAGCTTTACGGTGAGGATAGACTCTTAGACTTTATGAATAAAAACGCCTCGCTTGTGGCAACCGAATTTTTGCCGGCATTAAAGGCGAATATCGATGAATTCGTAGGTGAAGCACCTCAGTTTGATGATATTACAATGCTGATGCTTGATTATAAATCAAGTATGGGAGGTGAGCATTTGACAAGCAAAAGGTTTGAGGCAAAAACCGAAGCCTTATCCGACGTGTTGGGCTTCGTTGATTTGATGCTTGAGAAATACGGGTGCCCGATGAAGCTTCAAACGGCTATTTGCGTAGCTATTGAGGAAGTGTTTGTCAACGTTGCTCGCTATGCATATAAGAATGGTGAGGGTGACGTAGAGTTTGATATAGGATTTAATGACGAAACGCGAACCGTTACCTTCCGTATGAGCGACGGGGGCGTCCCATTTGACCCACTCAAGAAGCCGGATCCTGATATTACTCTTTCCGCTGAGGATCGCGATATAGGCGGACTCGGAATATTCATCACCAAAAAGACGATGGATTCGGTAGAGTACGTATATGAAAACGGTAAAAACATTTTAACTATGATTAAAAAGATATAAAGGAGATACATAAAATGACAATTGAAATCAAGAAAAATGAAAAGGAAACGACCTTCGAGGTAGTTGGAAGACTCGATACTATTACAGCTCCCGTCCTTGAGAAAACCATTGCAGATAATATCTGTGGCATACAGAGCATCATTCTCGACTTTAAGGGTCTTGAGTACATCTCAAGTGCAGGACTTCGCGTACTTCTCAGCACGCAGAAAAAGATGAATGGCGTAGGAAATATGAAGCTTGTAGGCGTATGCGAAGAGGTTATGGAAGTATTGGAAATGACCGGATTTGCCGATATTTTGACGATTGAATAAATCCGATTTGGTAAAGCAAAAGGAGAAAAAACATGAAATCAAATGTATGTAAAATTGAAAATGGAACAAAGGATCTTGACGCAATCCTTAAGGAGAGCAGTAAGGTAGCCGAATATAACGAGTTAACTCACAAGCAAGCTCTTCAGCTTCGCTTAATTTGCGAGGAAATCGACGGAATGCTGCCGAATATCATTGACGACTTCAGCGGTGATTTTTGGATAGAGTTTGAAGATGGTTTGTGCAAGGTTAACGTTTCTATCAAAATTCCAGAGTTTAACACCGATAAGAAGGAAAAGCTCATCGGAATTGCAAAGGATAAGAATAACTCTGCCGCAGTTGGAATTTCAGGCAAGATAAGAGATGCTATCGAGAACCTTTTCCTTAACGATACCCCAACCATCGGATTTGTTCCGTCAGACGATTTATTCCACCTTTCCACAGGCTTTAGCGAGGGCGTAGATTACTCCTATTTTTGGCGTTTGGAAAACTATAAATACTCTGTTAAAGAAGAAAAAACCGAGGAATGGGATGAGCTTGAAAGATCTGTTATTGCCTCCGTTGCCGATGACGTTATCGTTGGCGTGAAGGGCAAGCGTGCAGATATAATCGTTGTAAAAAGATTTGCGTGAGGTTAATGAAAATGAACATTAATTTTAATAAGAATGACGGTGAATTGACCGTTGCGATTAACGGGCGTCTCGATACTATCACAGCTCCCGAGCTTGAGGGATTTCTTGCAAAGAATTATGAGGGCGTTAATTCGTTGACGTTTGACTGTGAAGGGCTTGTGTACGTTTCTTCTGCAGGTCTTCGTATTCTGCTTACCGCTCATAAGAGAATGAAGGGCGCAATGAAGCTTGTAAGAGTTAACGAGCTTGTTATGGAGGTCCTTGAAATGACGGGCTTTGCGGACATATGGGTGATCGAAAAATGATTGATCTTGTCAGCGAAGCAATAGCATTTTCCACAAAGGCTCACGACGGAATGCGCCGCAGGAAAAGCGATGCGCCATACGTTCTGCATCCTATGGAGGTTGGTGTTATTATTGGCACGATGACCGATAATCAGGAGGTTATTGCGGCAGGTATTTTGCACGATGTCGTTGAGGACGCCGGTATTTCTATTCATGAAATAGGCGAAAAATTCGGCGCAAGAGTAATGGAGCTGGTAGCATACGAGACGGAGAATAAGCGTGAGGAATTGCCCCCGGAGGATACGTGGCATATTCGCAAGGAGGAGTCGCTTACAAGGCTTAGAGATACTAACGATCTTGAGGTTTTGATGCTTTGGCTTGGAGATAAGCTTTCCAATATCCGTGCTATCTACCGTGATTTTTTGATTGAGGGAAATGGTGTATGGGATAAATTCCATCAGTCAGATATTAACGCTCAGGCGTGGTATTATCGCTCGATTTTGAAATATACCGAGCGCCTTGCCGATACACTCGCCTGGAAAGAATATAGAACGATCGTAGAAAAGATATTTGGAACGGAGGGGTAATATGAACGTTACTTATCGTACCGACAAAAATATTCTTTATATTGCCCTAGAGGGAAGAATTGACGCTTCCAATGCGGCTATGGCAGAGGAAAATATTTTTAATATCAGAAAAGAAAACGCCGATAAGCACACGGTTATCGATGCGGATAATCTTGAGTACATATCCTCTGCGGGCTTGCGTATAATCCTAAGGTTGCGCAAGGAAGAGCCTAAGCTTGCGATTATAAACGTCGCTCCTGAGGTCTATGAGGTCTTTGATATGACCGGATTTACCGATATGATAAAGGTTGAAAAAGCATATAAAAGAATGACAACCGAGGGGTGTGAGATTATCGCAAGAGGCGGCAACGGTATCGTTTATCGCTATAATGATGAAACTATATTAAAAACCTATTATTCCAAGGATTCACTTCCCGAGGTTCAGCGGGAGAGAGAAAATGCCAGAAAAGCGTTTGTGCTTGGTATCAATACGGCTATTCCTTATGGCATCGTCCGTGTAGGAGACGGATACGGTACCGTAACCGAGCTTCTAAATGCCGTCAGCGTAACGAAGCTTATCTGCGACGATCCTATGAATATCGAAACGCCCGCAGGTTATTACGTAGACCTACTTAAGAGCATTCATTCGGTAGAGGTGGATGCAGGTGATTTTACCGATATGAGAGAAACTGCGCTTGATTGGGCAGATTTCGTTTCGGAATATATCCCCAAAGAGCAGGGAATTAAGCTTCGCGCCCTTATTGAAGCCGTTCCAAAGCAAAGCACGCTTTTGCACGGAGATTATCATACGAGCAACGTAATGATTCAGAACGGTGAACCTTTACTGATTGATATGGATACCCTTTGCGTGGGACATCCGATATTCGAGCTTGGTTCAATGTATAATGCGTTTCTCGGATTTTCCTCTCTTAATCATGGCGCTATCGAAAAATTTATGGGATACGATAGAAATACATCAAGAAAATTTTGGGATACGGTTCTTAAAAAGTATCTCGGAACTGACGATGAGAGCGTGCTAAGGTGCGTTGAGGAAAAGGCAATGATTATAGGATACACACGTCTGTTGCGCCGTGCGCTGCGCCGACAAAATGAAGAGGATGGCGCTAAAATGGCAACACATTGTAAAGAAATGTTGGCAAAATTGTTAAATAATGTTGATAATTTGATGTTTTAATAAAGGAGTTTTAATATGTTAAGAGTAATTATACCAATAGTAATCGCACTAGCTATCATTGTCGGATGCGTTATTTATCTCAATTATGATAATACCATCAACAGTGAGGAAAATTCTAATAATATTGAATACAACGGAATGATATACGAGAGAGTCGATATCGACTACAATTTGGCTATCACCGAGGATAACGCAAAGTACGTAGGTGATTATAGTCAGCTGTATGCTTACGGACAGGAATATCTTTACGAGGTTCGTGTGCTTAACGGTGAGGCAAATATGCTTTATACCGCACACGCTACGTTTTTGAAGCCAGGTTATTCTCTTCCTACGCCATTCGGTGAGGAGTTTTCGGGCGCTGAATACGTCGTTTCGGAGGGAATCGATTTCCAGATAATACCCGACGACTATACGGAGGTTGCTACGCCTCTTGCTACCTTTGAAGGCTCGGTGAAGCTTGAGGATATCGTAGAGTCCGAGGCGAGCGAAATTGCCGTGAGCGAAGAGGTTATAGATGAATGTCACGAGATCCGCTTTGCGTATAAAAATCACGTAGACATTTTCCTGCGTCTTGTGATATATAACCATGAGGGCAGCTATTATCTCAACGTACGTGATCCGTCAGGTGAAACTTGGCAGTGGTTTAAGATAAAGCCGGAATACGTTGAGCTTCTTACCTCTGCAATTGACTGAGAAAGATTTTCAGTTAAAAGGAGAGAATTATGACACTCGAAATTGCACTCATCATCGTTGGAATTTTAATCATAATCGTAGGCTGTGTATCCGGCGTGACGAGCATTTGGCTCATAATTAAGTATTTTCGCTTCAATCGCAGGGAAAATAGTCTTAGGCTCACCGGTATGCAGGTTGCAAGAAAAATTCTTGACGATAACGGCCTTACACATATCAGCGTAGAGAGAACGGGCTCGCTTTTCTTCGGAAACAGTTATAGCCATTATTTCAAAAAGGTGCGTCTAAGAGGCTTAATTAGATACGAGAGAAGCCTGACATCTATTGGTTTAGGTGCGCAGAAGGCGGCGTTGGCAATCTTGGATAAAGAGGGCGATGAGGATATGAAAAAGCGTATTCGACTCGTTCCGCTAATTACCTTTGGTCCGTTTGCCTTCGTTCCATTGATTATGGTTGGCGCACTTCTCGACCTCTTAGTATTTGGCGGCAACGGAGTATGCACGATTGTGTTTGGACTCATCGGTCTTCTGTTTTACGTATACGCCATAGTGCTTTCCGTAGTAACTCTTAAGACTGAAAAGAAGGCACAAAGCATGGCTTACGATATTCTTGAAAGAGATTACCATATTACTTATGACGAGCTTTCGGCACTTAAGGAGCTGTTCCGCCTTTACAACATCCAATACATAAATGATATCATTATTTCTTCTCTTGAGCTGATTTACACTGTTTTAAAGATTGTTGTCGCGCTGAAGAGCAGTAAAGACGACTAACATGAAGGATAAACCAAAATTTAAACGAATACCGTGGACGGTGGTTGGTGTCATTTTTATCGCTATAATTGCTGTAATAACCGTGATTATAGGAGCTGTAGGCACGTGGCACAGTGCCGTACTGTCGGTATGTGCGCTTTTGCTGATCGTTTTCATATCCGTTGCCGTTATTCGGTGGGAGGTTGAAAAAAATGTGCAAGGCATTTTAGAGTCTCAGCGTATTGAGGCAGAGAAGCAGGCGATGGAGCTGAAGCTTCAGGAAAGTCAGATATCCATTATGCTCTCGCAAATTCAGCCGCATTTCCTTTACAACACCTTGAATTCAATCTATCAGCTGTGTGAGACGAATCCTATGCGAGCAAGATCTATGGTGAATTTCTTTGCGGAGTATTTAAGAAATAACCTTTCCACCCTGGAAGCCCCCGGGCTTGTTTCCTTCGAGACCGAGCTTGCTCATATTAAAACCTATCTTGAAATTGAAAAAATACGCTTTGAGGATACTCTTGAGATAGAGTACGATATAAAATGTAACGACTTTTACCTACCCGTATTGACGGTCCAGCCAATCGTTGAAAATGCGGTTAAGCACGGCACGTCTAAAAAGCGAGGCGGCGGAAAAGTTGTCATTTCCACAGAGGAGGACACGAAAAATTATATAATAAAAGTGTCCGATACGGGCAGTGGATTTGATCCGTCCGTGCCTAAGAACGACGGAAAGAGCCATATCGGCATTAAAAACGTAAGGCAGAGGCTTTCTCATATGTGCCAAGGCTCGTTGACGATAGAAAGTGAGATTAACGTCGGCACGTTGGCTACTATTAGGATACCGAAGGGAGTGGCGAAATGAGAATTATAGCTGTTGATGATGAAAAAATTGCATTGGACGCTTTGTCAAGCGCAATTAAGGCTGTCGTTACCGAGGACGAGGTTATAAGCTTTCGTTATCCCGAGGATGCTCTTGAATATGCCAAGGAAAACGTTTGCGACATCGCCTTCCTTGATATAGAAATGGCTGGTATGACCGGTGTAGAGCTTGCGGAGAAGCTAAAAAAATACAATTCCGAGATTAATATCGTATTTTGCACCGGATACGGAAATTACCGAGACAAAGCGTTTGAGCTTCACGCAAGCGGGTATTTGATGAAGCCTATCACTCCCGAAAAGGTTAAGCAAGAGCTTGAAAATCTTCGCCGCCCGATATTTGAGAAGAAACGCTTGAAGGTGCAGACCTTTGGTAATTTTGAGGTCTATCTTGACGGAAGACCGCTTGTGTTCAAGTACAGAAGAACAAAGGAGCTGTTTGCCTATCTCGTTGACCGTGTAGGCGCATTATGCGCAGTCGGAGAGATTATGGGTATACTCTTTGAGGAGGAGAGCGGGAGAGAGGATTATTTCCAAAAGCTGCGCCGTGATCTTCTTGCGACTCTTGAAGAGGTAGGCTGCGAGAACGTTATAATACATAAGCGAGGAATGCTTGGCGTGGTAATCACGGAGATACAGTGTGATTACTATGACTGCCTAAATAAGAAGAAGGATTTTGCTACCTCATATTTCGGTGAATATATGTCGCAATACAGCTTTGCTGAGTACACGAACGCTCAGCTGTACGCAAGATTGAAGCAGAACTAAACGGTATACACGCTTGAAATTTTTTGAAAATTTTTCATATGTGTCCAACTTTTGTCTAGTTCCATTTGTTACAATGTAGCTATAAAATAAAAAACGCGCCCAAAGCGGGTGCAAAACACCATAAAAATTTATTTTTAAGGAGAAAAAACTATGCCGACCCCTGAAGCTAGAGCAAAATTTTATGAAAAATACGGCATTAGCCCCAAGGATGCCAACATTAATACCATTACATCAATTTTTGATGAAGCATACGGCGTAAAGCTTGATGATCCCAACATTAAGACCGCCGTATCCAACATTTTGATC
>JAZQRW010000099.1:0-6163 GCA_045629765.1 Eubacteriales bacterium | reverse complement strand
TGCCGACTGACGATTATGATGTGGTTTTGGCAAGGCAGGAGCGTACCTACGACGCCAAAAGGCTGATTAACGCTAAGGGCTATCCCACATTTTCTGCACCTGATAGCACTGTTGCCTCAGCTGAGCGTGCGTACAAGGGCGCAGTTTTATCACCAAGAGAGCTTTTAGATATAGCATCGCTTCTTTACAGCACGAGAATGATGCTTGATTATATCAATACGGATAAGCCCTTTGAAACATCGCTTGACGAGATTTTCAGAAGAATGTTACCTAACAGACTTCTAGAGGATAAAATCAAAAGATCAATTATTTCCGAGGAGCTTATCGCCGATGAGGCGAGTCCTCTTTTGGCGGATATTCGCCGTAAAATAAGAAATACAAATAACAAGATTAAGGACACGTTGCAAAGCTACATTGGCGGCGCAAGGCTCAAGTATTTACAGGAAAACATCGTTACTATGCGTAACGGTAGATACGTTGTACCTGTAAAGGCGGAGCATAAGAATGAGATGAAGGGTTTGGTTCACGACACCTCAGGCAGTGGTGCGACGCTCTTTATTGAGCCTATGGCGGTAGTTGAGGCGAACAATGAGCTTAAGAGCCTTTTGGCTGACGAGCAGCACGAGATTGAGCGCATTTTGGCTTCTCTTAGCGCTGAGTGCGCAGATTTTTCATCAGCTATTTCCTTAAATTACGCAAATATTACCGATATTGCCTTTGCCTTTGCCTGTGCGTCCCTAGCAATGCAGATGAGGGCTGAGCGTCCCGAGATTGTAAACGATAGATTGCTCGAATTAAAGAGAGCTCGACACCCACTTATTCCACGTGATAAGGTTGTGCCTATTGACGTTGAAATCGGTAAGGACTTCGACACTCTTGTGGTTACAGGCCCTAATACGGGCGGTAAGACCGTAACGCTTAAGACAATGGGACTTCTTGCGCTTATGGCTCAGTCGGGCTTGCAGATACCCGCAAGCGAAAGCTCAAGAGTCGGCATCTTTTCCGAGATACTCGTTGATATAGGTGACGAGCAGAGCATCGAGGCGTCGCTTTCAACGTTTTCATCACATATGGTTAACGTAGCGGATATTTTAGGTAGCGTCGGTCCACGCTCACTCGTTCTCTTTGATGAGCTTGGCTCGGGTACTGACCCCATTGAGGGTGCGGCACTTGCTATTGCTATACTTGATACGACAAGGCACAGCGGCGCTCTTACCGCCTCAACCACTCACTATGCGGAGCTTAAGGCTTATGCGCTAGATACGCCAAGAGTGCAGAACGCATCGTGCGAGTTTGACGTCGAAACCCTGCGCCCCACCTACCGACTTATAGTTGGTACACCGGGTAAGTCAAACGCCTTTGCTATATCGAAGAAAATCGGAATTCCCGAAGAGATTATCGATAAGGCGGAAACGCTTATTAAGCGAGATAATAAGCGCTTTGAGAGTGTAATCGAGAGGCTTGATACCAACAGAATTGAGATGGAGCGTGAGCGTGATAAGGCAGAGTCTATGCGCCGTGAGTACGAGGAGTATAAGGCTAAGGCTGAGCGTGAGCTAAATGAGAGAATTGCTAAAAGCGATGCCGAAATTCAAAAAGCAGTACAAAAAGCAAGGCAGATTTTGGACAGCGCACGCGCATCGTCCGAGTTTATCTTTAGACAGCTTGAGGATATTCGCAAGCAGGAGAATAAGGATAAGCGTGATGAGATGACTCTTCTTGCACGTGAAGAGATAAGGAAGAGAATGCGCGAGAGCGAGAGCAAGTTCGAGGGAGTTGACATTCGTGAGGTCTCGCTTGATGAGGATTACGTGCTCCCACGCGAGCTCAAGATAGGTGATAAGGTTTATCTCGTTACGCTTGGACGTGAGGGTACGGTTACAGCTCTTGCGGATAAGAATGGGCTATACGCAGTTACCGCAGGAATACTTAAAACCAAGGTTGATAAAAAGCAGTTGCGTCTCATTGACGGTGACGTTAAGTTCAGACGAAAAGAAGAGCCGAAGCCTGTCAGCGAGGGTAAGGTTAAGAAGACCATTGTATCGACTTTCCGCCCCGAGATTGATGTTCGCGGTATGATTGGCGATGATGCTTGGTTCGTGGTAGATAAGTATCTTGACGATGCCGTCTTGGCAGGTATACCAACCGTAAGAATTATTCACGGTAAGGGCACGGGTGCGCTCCGCGCGGCTCTGTGGAAGTATTTTAAGAGCGACCGCAGAATCAAATCCTACCGCCACGGTCAGTACGGTGAGGGCGATGCAGGAGTTACCGTCATTGAATTTAAGCAATAATCCATAGCAAAAGGGAGTGCAAAACGCACTCCCTTAAATTTTAAAATCTTATAGTTCTTCTTCCATAAAGCGTAATATTCCCGCCGACCATCCGTGGCATAGACTATGCCTAAAGCCTATATAGCAATACGCTCCGTGGTCGCCGTGTATATCCTTTTCGTTTTCGGTTGGAAATTCGTCAATTCTCGACGTACCGTTTACCCAATTCATATCAAAATCTTCCCAAAAGCTAGTCGCGCCCTTGTCAAGCATTGCGCCGTAATAATCCTTCATCATCTGAATAGCGGCGTCCTTGTCAAACGATGCAACTGCCTTTAAGATATAGTAGCTCATGAAGGTGGACATACCGCGCGCACCGCCCTCGGTGAGCTTTCGCTTATCATAGTCAGAAAGACCGACAGCAAAGTATTTTAGTCCCATTACCTGCTTACTGCTTTGAACCTCGATAGGCTTTTTCATAAGCTTTTCGAGTAGCTTTTGCGCTTCGTCAACGCTTTCACCGAATTTCTTAAGCAGCCATATAGCCTTTTTTACGGCGTAAATATTGATAGCGCGTACACCGGGTAGCTCGTCTGGCTTTCCGCAAGTCGGCCAATCCACGAAATAACCGGGATAATCAAGCTCACCGTTATCCTTAACACAGCCCTGCATTAAGTCAATAAGACCGTGTAGATATGGAATCTGCTTTTTCGTAAAATCCTCAGTGCCCGTATAAGCGTAGTAATCCGCAACGATAATAATCCACCACATCGAATACATAGGGTATCCGTTCATCCAGGTGGGCAGGGGAGTCTGCGACTTTACAAAGTCGAGCGATTTTTCAATCAGGGGCATACGGCCGTACAGGGTTGTAAGTGCGAGCATTTCGGGGTGAATATCGCCAATCCAGACGAGTCTGTCACGCTTTATTCCGTCCCAAAGGTATCCGCGTGAGGCGCAGAGGTCTACGGTGTGCTTTGCCACCTCGTAGATTTTCTTAATTTCTTTATCGTTACCCTCGTAAACGTACTTCGCCTTTTTATTAAAGAGATAACTCTCGGCAACAACGCTCTTTAAGATTACCTCGCCTGAGAAATCAAGACGCACAAATCTAAATCCCGTCTGACCGAATGACATATCCGAATAATTCTTGAGCTGAACCGTAAAATCACGCAGAGAGTGATCGTTAGTGGCGTTTTGCGTACCGCCAAGCTCGGCACAGCACTCGCTTAAGCTCTCGCCAAAGCGTATGCGTACCGACACCGTCCTTGCCTTGAAGGTCAAGATTCTCACACCGCCCGAAATTTCCTTACCGAAATCTAAAATTATATATCCGCCCTCTTTGACGGTAGCAACGTCAGCCTCGGCTAAACCTATTTGCAAATCCTTTTTTCTCAAAAGACTCGCCTCGTTCTCAAAGCTCTTACTCAGCTTGACTGTTTTCGGAAATACGTAGCTCTTCATTTTCCTTAGTTTCCTTGTCAAAAAGTTTTTTACTGATAAATTTTGCGCCAAAGTACAGTCCTATAAATACGCCAACGAATACCGCGAGCAAAACTAATGTATAGAACCAGTTTATTTCAAACCAGCCGTACACAGAGGCAGGGAATACCTGATACAAGAATTTAAGCGGAGTTCCCGTGTAGTCAAATAGGTAGAAGTAATTTGGTTCCCAGCCTAGCAGAGTGCGGAATAGTGAATTGCACACAACCGCAATGACCGCCATTGAGCCTACGAAGATCAGAGAGAAATATAGGTCTTTCTTGTTGAATTTAAAGCGATAGACCAAGATAGCGTACAAAGCGCATACTACGATAAGAATGTGTCCCCATACGTATGTCTGCGGTCTTATCTTCCAGAGTGTATCGTAATTTGCCAACGAGTCGGCAAATATCATTGCTAAGAATGCAGGAATTAGATTAAAGCAAAACGTTGTTAAAGCCAACCACTTCTTTTTTAAAATCAGGGCAAGACCCGACACAATACTGCCGATATGGCACACTTGAAGAGGAATTACCTCGAGGTCCCAGCCATCTCTTATGTAGATATCCACGTTTCTGATAATCAGTATGAAAATAGAAATACCGCCTAAAATGCATCCCACGATATATTTTTGCTTCTCAGTCCATTTCTTAGAAAAATAGTAGATAGCGCCGAAGGTGATAAACGGTGAGAACATATACAGAATATGCCAAATTGACCAAAGCTCGAACTTCATATTGCCTCCAAAGTCTGAAAAATAGCATTAAATTGATAGAATAAATTATAGCATAAAGCCTTATGGTTTTCAAGACTTTTGGCGCATAAACCGACTTAATTTAATAAACAAATTACATTTTTCAATATTTTCAGATTTTTTGAGAAATTTTACAGAAAACCCTATTGACATTCCGAAAAAAATAATGTATAATGATTAGGCGTTAAGCGGGAGTGGCGGAATCGGCAGACGCGCACGTTTGAGGGGCGTGTGTTTTCGACGTACGGGTTCAAGTCCCGTCTCCCGCACCAAAAATAAATGCAGAATGGGATACATTCTGCATTTATTTTTTATCCAAGTCGCAGACTTGGCATATCATCAGCCCCCCGGGCTGGATATCATCAATAACGGCTTGCCGTTATTGTATATCATCACGCTTTAGCGTGTATCTTCCGGCGACTTGATGATATACAAGGCTTGCGCCTTGATTTTAGCTAGATATTATGCTATAATAAACTCATAAATAAATAAGAATTTAGTAAAGAGAATTCAATTATGGGAAGCTTGCTCTTAGCACTCATATATATATGTTTTATCAGTCTTGGTCTGCCTGACTCACTTTTAGGGTCGGCCTGGCCCGTAATTCATGAAGAAATCAGTGTGCCCGTTTCATACGCAGGTATTATATCAGCGACTATCTTTGTAGGTACGATACTGTCGAGCTTATTTAGCGATAAGCTTTTGCATAAATTCGGTGCAGGCTTAGTGACTGCCGTAAGTGTTACGCTGACCGCGCTTGGCTTGTTTGGCTTTTCTATTAGCAACCAATTTTGGATGCTGATTTTGTGGGCAATTCCATACGGTCTTGGGGCAGGTGGTGTGGACGCTATTTTGAACAACTACGTAGCTTTGCATTACAAAGCACAACATATGAGTTGGCTTCACTGTATGTGGGGTGTTGGCGCATCTATCAGCCCGTACATTATGAGATTTGCGCTTGTTAAACTTGAAAATTGGAGTCGTGGATATTTTATCGTTTCCATGATTCAAGCGGTGCTTTCAGTGCTCATCTTTATCAGTATACCTCTTTGGAAAAAAAGGAGCGTGGGTAATGGTGATGAAACGAAAGAAATAGAATCAAAAGCTCTATCGTTTAGAGAAATATTTGCCATCAAGGGTGCGATGCCGTGTTTTTTGATGTTCTTTTGCTACTGTTCGCTGGAACTAACTACATCACTTTGGGCGAGCACCTATCTCGTGCAAAATTGGAATTTTTCACCCGAAACGGCGGCGGGATATGCGAGTATGTTCTATATGGGCGTAACGCTTGGGAGATTTATTAACGGATTCCTTGCAATAAAAATGGGTGATAAATGCCTTATTCGTATGGGAACGGCAATCGTTGCTGCCGGTATTGCTTTGTTGTTTTTACCATTCCATTCTACGTTTGCGCTGATTGGATTTTTCGTTATTGGACTTGGATGCGCACCTATCTATCCGTGCATTATTCATATAACGCCTGACGTTTTTGGCGCAGACAAATCACAAGCAATGATAGGCGTTCAAATGGCATTCGCTTATATTGGATTTTTAGTGATGCCGCCTTTGTTCGGTATTATAGCGGAAAATATCTCTATTTCACTGTTGCCAATCTATCAGGTAATATTCCTTGTGCTCATTTTCGTAATGCACG
>JAZQRW010000098.1:0-6753 GCA_045629765.1 Eubacteriales bacterium | reverse complement strand
CTCGCGAGTGAGATCTACAGGGAAGCCGAAGGTATCGTAAAGCTTGAAGGCGTCGTCGCCGGAGATGGTAGACTTGCCCTCTGCCTTTGCAGACTCGATGATGCCGGAGAGAATGCCAAGACCTGCATCGATGGTCGCGTTGAAGCGCTCCTCCTCAAGAACGATAACCTTGAGGACGTAGTCGTACTTGGTCTTGAGTTCGGGATATGCCTCCTGGTTCTGTGCGATAACTATCTCGCAAAGGCCGCGAAGGAACATACCGTCGATGCCGAGAAGCTTACCGTGACGGCAAGCACGGCGGATAATTCTACGAAGAACGTAGCCGCGGCCCTCGTTGGAGGGAATAACGCCGTCGGAAATCATAAAGGTAGCACTTCTTACGTGGTCGGTGATAACTCTTATGGACACGTCGTCGTCGGCATCTTTACCGTAGGCCTTGTTTGCAATCGAGCAAACGGTGTCGAGAAGTCGTCTTACGGTGTCAACCTCAAAGAGGTTATCAACCCCCTGCATAACGCAGGCAAGGCGCTCAAGACCCATACCCGTGTCAATATTTTTCTGCGCGAGCTCGGTGTAGTTGCCCGCGCCGTCGTTGTTGAACTGCGAGAATACGTTGTTCCAGATTTCCATAAATCTGTCGCAGTCACAACCGGGCTTACAGTCGGGTGAGCCACAGCCGTACTTAATGCCTCTGTCGAAATAAATCTCAGAGCAAGGGCCGCAAGGGCCTGAGCCGTGCTCCCAGAAGTTATCTGCCTTACCAAGCTTTACAATATGCGCCTCTTTAACGCCTATCTTGTCACGCCAGATTGCATACGCCTCGTCGTCCTTCTCATATACCGAGGGCCAAAGAAGGTCGGTAGGAATCTCAAGGGTCTTAGTGAGAAACTCCCACGCCCATGGAATAGCCTCCTCCTTGAAATAATCTCCAAAGGAGAAGTTACCGAGCATCTCGAAGTAAGTGCCGTGACGCGCAGTATGTCCTACTCTGTCAAGGTCAGGTGTACGGATACACTTCTGACAGGTGCAGACTCGGTTTCTCGGAGGTAACTCCTCGCCTGTGAAGAACTTCTTCATAGGTGCCATACCCGAGTTTATAAGCAGGAGTGATTTATCGTTATTGGGCACGAGAGAAAAGCTGGGAAGTCTTAAATGTCCCTTGCTCTCAAAGAAGGAAAGATACTTCTCTCGCAAATCGTTAAGTGAAGTCCATTTCATTTTAATTGCCTCCAAAATGAATAAATATTTTCTAACAAATCATTTTAGCATATATTTTGCGTTTAGTCAATCTTTTTTGGTAAATCTTATCGTCGTTTTTTATTTTTTGGTTTTTCAGAAAATTTCATAATTTTTCATATTTTCCTTATCATTGAGTTTTTTTCGTAAAAAGCGAACTATATGTGTTAAGTTTCGGGCGAATTTTTCATATAATTTGTCCTTTGAAGCGTCAGAAAACGAGCGTTCGTGCTGATTTTGGGTATTTTTGCCATATTTTGCCAAATTTTAAGAAAAATTTTGAATTTTCTTTTGATTTTTTTTAATATTTTTTCAAAATCCTATTGCAAAATGAAAACAAATAGTGTAAAATAAAATCAAATAATACTATGAAAGGGTGGCATAGACGTGGGTAAGAAGAAGTATAATGAAAAATTCGTTGAGGCTTTCGTAGAGCTTGATAAGCTTTGCTGCGAGAAATTTGGTGTTCAGATGGGCGGTGTTACCGAGTATATCACCAGACTCAACAATGCTAAGTATGCTCCTAACAGAGACGAGGTTCTTCCTGTACTTGTAAAGTATAGAAATCTTAGAAACAAGTTCGCTCACGAGCCTGAAGCATTCAAGACTGCTACAGTTACTAAGAATGACGTTAAGTGGCTCGTAGACTTCAAGAAGTCTATCAACAAGAAGAAGGATCCTATTACCGCATATTTGCGTAAGGCTCGTCGCCTTGTTCGCAGAAGAAACTTCGGTAAGGCTCTTCTCACAATACTTGGTATCGCAGCAGTTGCTGCAGTTGTTGTATTCGTAGTTCTCTAATTCGAATACAATACTAGGTACTTAACTTATAAGAGGCCCCTTTGGGCTTTCTAAAAATAGTAAAAGCAGAAAAAACCGTTACTTCTTGGTAGCCTTTTTCTGCTTTTGCTATATCGCTTTACCTTTAGTATCATAATTTGAATATTAGTAACTAAAGAATAAATAAAGTATTTTTTAAGAAAATTTATTTTGTCAAACCTATTGACAAAGACAAAATATTTTGCTATAATAGCAAGCGTCACAGAGAAAATTTAATATGCTGCTATGGCTCAGTTGGTAGAGCACATCCTTGGTAAGGATGAGGTCCCCAGTTCGAATCTGGGTAGCAGCTCCAGAAAAAGCACTTGTGAAAGCAAGTGCTTTTTCTATCCAATCCAAAGGGTTGGCATGGAATCACCGCGCGTAGCGTGGTGCATGGAATTTGTCGCTATGCGACAGTATGCCATCACGCATCAGCGTGTATCTTCCCTTCGGATTGATTCCATTCAAAGCTTATGCTTTGATTCCTCACCGTAACAAGTTACGGATTCCATACACGCCCGCGGCGTGATTTTATAAACAAAAACAGAGCAAGACCTTTAGGCTTACACCCGGGTTTTGCTCTGTTTTATTTCATTTTCTCACAAGCTCGTCAGTGCCGACGCCGAAGATTTCAGCAAACGCCTTTAACTCTATATCTGTAACAAAACGCTTGCCACACTCTATTCTCTGTATAGCGTTCTTATCTACGTCAATGCCTATCAGTTGCATTTTATCCGCCAACGCCCTTTGCGACAGCTTCGTAGGGTAAGACAACCTAAGTGCGCGAACAGTGTCGCCACACAAATTATTCTTACCGTCGTTTTTGTTTTTGAACATTTTAACACCTCGTTTTGACATTGAGTGATTGACAAATCTATTATATTGTGTGAGAATGTGTTATATGACATTTACTAGATGTCAAAAAAGGTTAAACAACACCGAAGTTAATAGGAGTGTGCTTATATGGTCGGGATTACGAAAGAAATAGACAAACTCGGAAGAATAGTTATACCTAAGGAATATCGCGAGCGTTACAGATTATCAGATACGGTCGAAATTATTGCAACAGAAGCCGGAATTCTCTTAAGAAATTCAGAATACAAGCTGGTAAAATCAAACGTTAATGATATTTATTCATCCGTCAGCAAAGAAAGCTAAACTTTAATCGTATACCGTTAAACGAAAAAACAGAGCAAGACCTTTAGGCTTACACCCAGGTTTTGCTCTGTTTATTTTATTTCCTCACAAGCTCTAATACGCCGATTAAATCGAGCACTATCGCACACGCGCCGAATACTACGCCTACGAGGCCTAAGATGATGCCTATTATCGTTATCTGGTCAAAGAAGCCGAAATTCTTCCTTGATATAAATGCGAAGATTATAGCGCATACAGCAAGCGGTATGGACACGTAGTATACAAAGCACAGTAATATGCTTAACGCGCCTAAAATAAGTGCGGAAACCGACCAGATACGCTTCCTGGCGCTAAGAGACAACGGCAACTCGTAATATTCCTCTGTAAGAGGTGAGTTCTTATCCTCTCTGTTATCCGTGTTTTCATATCCGTCGGAGTCGAAATCAACCTCGGTTGACGGAAGATTACTCTTATATTCAGACATACCTTAAGCTCCTTCCTTTTATCCTATCATACAATATTATAAAACATTCCGCAAAAAAAATCAATACGTATATTTATCTTATTTTCCGAAATAATAAATCAAAAAGGAGATTGTTTATGGATAAGCTAAGTGTAGATGAGAAAAAACAATTGATAAAGAAGCATACCCCGAAAAGTCATCATCTTAAAACTTGCATTGGTGCGTTTTTCTTTGGCGGAGCAATTTGTGCAATCGGCGAGGGAGAGAGAATACTGCTGATTTCATCAGGAATCAGCGAAAGGGATTCTTTCACACTAGTAAGTCTTACCTTCATTACCGTTGCTGTAATACTTACCTCGCTTGGCATATTTGACAAGCTGGCAAGAGTAGCAGGTGCGGGCACACTCGTCCCTATAACGGGATTCGCAAATTCAATATGCTCCGAGGCACTGGATTCACGCTACGAGGGTTTTGTTCTTGGCGTAGGAGCAAAAATCTTTACCGTTGCAGGCCCCGTTTTACTTTTTGGCATATCTAGCGGGGTTTTATACGGTATAATTTATTATATTTTTACAACTTTTGCATAAAAGTAAATGATTATTAGCATTTTACTACCATAAATATAAATAAAGGTTTGCGAAAAAATATGAAAAGAATCACTAAGCTTAGCACCCCTGTGCGCTTTGTCACATATTCAGCAGTCGGTGGGCATGAGGAGAGCATGGGGGCGCTCGGCAATATGTTTGACCTATGTGACAACACAGACACCTTTGGTAAGGAAAGCTACGAATTGGCAGAGGGTGAGATGGGAAGAATAGCCCTCAACACTGCACTTAGCAAGGCACATATATCACATAACGAGCTGGATGCCGTAATAGCAGGCGATTTACAAAACCAGTGCGTCGCTTCCGCTCTGACTCTCGACTCATTCGGTGCGCCCTTCGTAGGAATTTACGGTGCCTGCTCGACCTGCACAGAGGGACTTTTGATAGGTGCTTCTCTTATCGGATGCGACGCGTGTAAAACGGTATCCGTGGTCACTACCTCACACAATGCGGCAGCGGAAAGACAGTTTAGAACGCCCTTGGAATACGGCGGTCAACGCACTCCAGCATCACAATGGACCTCGACGGCATCAGGAGCATTCGTCCTCTCCTCTGACGAAAAATTCAGTTCAGACTCTGACGTTCTTATAAAAGAGTTTATGATAGGAAAAATCATCGACGGTGGAATATCTGATGCCTCCAATATGGGCGGAGCAATGTCCTTTGCTGCAGTAGATACTATTATGAGTTACTTTAAGGAAAGCTCGTTTACGCCTCGTGATTTTGATTTTATCGTAACAGGCGACCTTGGAAAAGTGGGAAGCAACATCCTTTGCGACCTATTGCGAACGGCTCTTCCCTCTGCGGTACCCCGTCATCTTGACTGCGGTCTTTTGCTCTACGATAAAGAAAAGCAGGATATGCACTCGGGAGCATCGGGCTGTGGAACATCGGCATCCGTGCTTGCCTCGTATTTTCTTCCAATGCTGAAGAGTGGTGAAATACACCGAATACTCTTTTTATCAACAGGCGCGCTTATGAGTCCGTCATCTGTTTTGCAAGGGAATACTATCAAAGGAATCGCCCCTTGCGTAGTGATAGAATCACAAAAAGGATAAAGGAAAAGATATATTATGCAAATTTTATCGGCATTTTTAGCAGGGGGCGTTCTGTGCGTCATCGCGCAGATTTTCATAAATCTTACCAAGGCTACCCCTGCAAGAATTTTGGTTTCATACGTGTGTATTGGCGTCCTTCTTTATGCACTCGGAATATACGAGCCCTTACTCAAAATCTTCGGCGCGGGTGTGAGCCTCCCCTTGATTGGCTTTGGCGGCGCTATCGGCAGAGGTGTCAAGGAAGCAATAACAAAGGACGGTGTTCTCGGTATATTGAGCGGCGCTCTTACCGCTACGGCGCAAGGGATAACTCTATCCTTGTTTTTAGGTCTTATAGCATCGTTCATCACAAAGGGAAAACCAAAGAAAATGTGAAAAAATGCGGAATTAGGGTGTTTTTGTCCTTTTCCGCACTATTTTTTTAACTGTAGCTATTGAATTTTAAATATAAGTATGATATAATTATGTAGTAAATCTGTATTTATACGTGCGTGCGCGCAAGACACGCATCTACATAACCTACCCGAAAGGAATTTGCCCAATGGACGAATTATCAGGCATTAACCGCGAGTTATTGGCTATTATTAAACCTAAAATCAACCAGATAGACTCCTGCTTTGACTTGTGGTTCGACGGCTTTGAGCTTCTTGAAATAAACGAGCACATGGCTAAATTTTCCACACCGTCGATGCTTAAGAAATCAGTAATTACTACAAAATACAAATCCATTATTGCCGAAGCAATGGAACAGATGCTCGGCTTTATGGTAAGCATAGATATTATGTCCGAGATGGAGATAAAAAAGGAACAGGAGGATGCCAAGCAAAAGTATGCTCCCATTCCAATCCTAGACCTTCCCGACCTCACCACGAGCGAGGAATTGGCAGAAATGCGACAGAAGCGAGAAGAAGAGAGCGAGGAGAACGTTGCTGCTCTTATTAAGGGCACTGCCGAGAAAAAGACCAGACTTATGGAATACACCTTTGATAACTTCGTTGAGGGCTCGTCCAATAAGTTTGCCAAGGCGGCGTGCTACGCAGTAGCAAGAGAGCCTAACACCTATAACCCTCTCTTCATTTACGGTCACTCAGGACTTGGTAAAACTCACCTTCTCTACGCGATTATGAACGAGATGAGAAAAAACAGCCCCGAGCTTAAGATCGTTTATAAAAAGAGTGAAACCTTCATCAACGAGCTTATTGGAGCCATCGGCTCTAACAATACTGCGGCTTTCAAGGACAAATACCGCTCCGCAGACGTACTTCTTATTGACGATATTCAGTTTATCGCAGGTAAGGAATCTACACAGGAAGAATTCTTCCATACCTTCTCTGCTCTCTATGAGGCAGAAAAGCAGATTATTCTTACCTCTGACCGTCCTCCAATGGAAATCAAGCCCTTGACGGATAGACTCCGTACAAGATTTGAGGGT
>JAZQRW010000097.1:0-17355 GCA_045629765.1 Eubacteriales bacterium | reverse complement strand
TTCACTAAAATTACGCTTGCGATAATTAAATTCATAAAAGCTCGACGGAGTAAATCTGCAATACTTTTAACGTTACGAAACATATCGTTGGCTGATGCTTTTGTTTCGATATTTGCATTGCAACGCTCGATGCTCGTATCGTTTGAGGGAATGAGCGAAGCAGAAATAGTAATTATGAATGCCGCACTTGGATCTGCGGTATGTATAGCTTGCTTTTTGCTTGGTTTATTGCTGTTGCTAAATAGACAGTATAAGAGTTCGATTTAGCCCCCGAATGGCTCACCAAACAGAACAAAACGCCAAGCGATAAATTACGCTTGGCGTTTCTAATTACCGCAAATTTGCACACCTTAGTTTACAAAATTGCACTTATTTAATTAACCGTTTGCTAGGTTTCTGTATTTTTTAGTTGCATTCTTAAACGGATTTGTACCCTTAGCCTGATACTTGCCTGCCAGAATTTCAAATGCGCAAGGAATAGCGGCAGGAGCACTGTACATAAGTATCATTCTTGGAATGTGGTATACATATCCAAGTGCAAGTGGGTTGCCGTAGTGCAAGAGCGCCTTAACCTTACCGGACATAACGAGTGCGTTAATCACGGACTCAAGACGTCTTGTCATACAGTCCGTACCTGCATACGCTCCGCTGGTACAGCTTGTAACCCATACGACCTCATCATACTTAGTTGCAGCAACAAGCACACGCTCGTTTTCCATAGCAGTTGGGTATTCGTGGATAAACTCAACCTCGGCATTTGGGAAGTTCTTCTTAATTTCATTAAAGATAGTGGCGGAATTGTAGCGAACGTCGTCGCTTATCTCCGCACCGATTACCTCGGCGGACTGATTCTGTGGAATTACCGCAATAAAGAGGCGAGGCTTTTCGGGATTATCAATAGCAGCAGAAACACCCTCGTCACATTCAGCAGTTATAGAATCTCTAGCCGCATCGGTCATCACTTTGACAATGTCCTTTGGAGGCTCAACGGGATTCGTGGGCTCTGTCGCGCAATACTGCTCAAGCTTCATTACACGTCTTACAGCCTCGTCAAGTCTTTCGTCGGTAATATAGCCGTTGCGATACTCGTCAAGCATCATTTCGTATATTTCTCTTGTGGGTGTACGGTAGTTAGGAAGAACGATATCGTTTCCTGCCATAAGCGCCATAGAATGCGCTCTCTTCTCACCGAACGTCTGAAGAATACCCATCATAGCAAGGCTATCGGTATACAAAACTCCGTCATAGCCGCGGCTTCTGATAATATCTATAACCCTCTTAGAAAGTGATGCAGGACGCTCGGGGTCAATGTTCTTATAAATAGAGTGGTCGGTCATGATAGCGGGAAGAAGTCCCTTCTTCATAAGCTCAAGGTATGGTACGAGGTCAAAGTTTAAGAGTTCCTCCTCGGTAACGTCGGAGTAAGCGCCAACCATGTGTGTATCCTTCTCACAATCCATACCACCGGGATAATGCTTACCTGTCGCCTGGAAATTATACGATGCAAAGGTCTTGAAGATTTCCTCGGTAATTCTCAAGGTCTGTTCAGGGTTATCAGCCGCAACTCTTGATACGTAGCCGGGAGCACTTACTCTTAAAATATCGAGCACGGGTCCCCAGCAACCGGAGTAACCAAGCTTCTTAGCCTCGCTTGCGGTATGCGCCGCAAAGGCTCTTGCATATTCAAGATTGTTTGCCGCAGACAAATTGAGAAGCGGAGTTGAAGGAATGTTAGAAAGTGGTACGCCTCTTTCCATATCAGCAACAACAAGAAGAGGATAATCCGCCGCATCTCTAAAGCGCTTGATAAGCTCCTCGGTCTTATCGTTAAAGAGCACCTGTACAGCACCGCAGGCCTGCTTTCTTATCATCTCTTCGGTAAACTGAATATCGTCCTCAAGATCAAAACGTCTGAAGCACAAAATTCTACCTATTTTCTGTTCGGGAGTCATTTGTTCAAGTTTAAGCATTTATTTTTTCTCCTTTTGTGTTGTGCAAACTGTTTTTATTAGAACTCGTAAGGCTTACTGCTCTCAATTTTTCTGGCAAGCGGATATACGCCCTTTGCATCAAGCTTGCCTGCGAGAACCTCAAAGCCGTAAGGGATAGCCGCAGGGGCGTTATAAAGAAGAATTACTCTTGGCACGTGATAAATATTGTCAAGCGCAAATGGGTTACCGAAGTGGATAATTCCCTTTACCTTGCCCGACATAATGAGAGCGTTAAGCTCAGCCTCAATACGCTTAGTAAAGGAATCAGTGCCCATATACGCATCGCTACCACAATACGTAACGCAAACAACCTCATCGTAATGAGATGCCTCAGCGAGCACGCGCTCGTTATCGTGAGGTGTTGGGAATTCGGTAGTGAATACAACGTCGGAATTAGGGAAATTCTTGTTAATCGCATCTCTAATTACATTCGCTCTGTAAGCAACCTTCATGCCGACCTCAGCGCCTACAGCCTGTGTGTTATCGGTCTGAGAAATTACAGCTACGAAAAGACGCTTCTTCTCCGGATTTTCAATAGCCGCAGGAACACCGTCGTCGCAAATCGCAGTTACGGAATCTCTTGCCGCACGGGTCATTACCTCAACGATGTCCTCGGGAGGAGCAACAGGATTTGTAGGCTCTGCCGCGCAGTACTGTTCAAGCTTCATTACGCGTCTTACAGCCTCGTCGAGTCGTTCATCGGTGATAAAACCATTGCGATACTCGTCAAGCATCGCCTCGTACACCTCTTTAGTAGGAGTACGGTAGTTAGGAAGAATAATATCGTTACCTGCCATAAGCGCCATAGCGTGCGCCTTCTTCTCGCCAAAGGTCTGAAGAATCGCCATCATAGCAAGGCTGTCAGTATAAATAACGCCGTCAAATCCACGGTCTCTGATAATATCAATAATCTTCTTGGAAAGTGAAGCGGGATACTCAGGGTCAATCTTCTTATAAGTAGTGTGACCCGTCATTATCGTAGTAAGAAGTCCCTTCTTCATAAGCTCGAAATAAGGAACAAGGTCGAAGTTTATAAGCTCCTCTTCACTTACACCGGAATACGCACCAAACATATGCGTATCTAAGAGAAAATCCTTACCACCTGGATAATGCTTACCTGTCGCCTGGAAATTATATGAAGCAAAAGTCTTGTATATCTCCTCTGTAACGGCAAGAACCTGCTCGGGTGTATCGCCCGCGCCTCTGCCAAACGAGCACTGACCGTAGCCGTCTGTTCTCAAAATATCAATAACGGGACCCCAGCAGCCTGAGTAACCCGCCTTCTTTGCGTGGTATGCGGTGTGTGCCGCAAAGGCTCTTGCATATTCGGGGTTATTAGCCGCAGACAGCGTGCCGAGTGATGTGCTGGGAATATTGGTAAGCTGAAAGCCTCTTTCCATATCAGCAATAACGAGCAGAGGATAATCTGCCGCCTCACGCAAGCGCTTTATAATCTCACCTGATTTAGCGCTGGGAACTACCTGTACTGCGCCGCAGGCACTGTTTCTTATCAACTCGAGGGTGAACTCAATATCAGCCTCGTCATCAAATCTTCTCGCACATAAAACTCTACCTATTTTTTGTTCGGGGGTCATTTGCTCAAGCTTAAGCATTTTACTTCTCCTTCGCGC
This sequence comes from Eubacteriales bacterium, assembly GCA_045629765.1. GTDB lineage: Bacteria > Bacillota > Clostridia > Oscillospirales > CAG-272 > UBA1740. The sequence continues at coordinate 13,733 of JAZQRW010000097.1, read as the reverse complement.
TATACGCGCTACAATATATACAACCGATATAAAACGGTAGCTAAGTACATTGTATAACTAACACTTAGAATTGTCAATTGTAAATGTTGATTTTTTCATTGTTATTTTTGCGGTACCTTCATTATTGTAATACTGAGAGACATTCACCGTGTAAAACATGCGCAATCCTATTGACATTATACCCTAAATCAGCTATAATCAAGGTAATTAATCTTAATCAGGGAGGACGGAAAATGACGTTCTTAAAAATCACCGTTTCTGTTTTTTCTACCGTTCTTAAGAACGGACTGTTCAATTCGGTTTGCAAAAAGGATTTTCCCCACGCTGACGACAAGCACCGATTCAATATAATTTTATACCTTGTGTGCATTCTCCTGTTTGGAATAGGCGTTATAGGCGGTGGAATGTCACTATTCACAGCAGCGCTTGGCGTTTTATTCGGCGTTGTGACAGCGCTTAGCAGCTTCTTCCAGATGAGTGCGCTTTCTCAAGGGCCGATGCATATCACCCTGCTTATCACAACCTCGTCGATGATTATTCCCACGATGTCAGGCGTCTTTTTTGGTGAAAAATTCAGCTTTTATAAACTCCTCGCCGTTATCATTTTGATAGGATTTATCTACCTCTCCTTAGGCAAGGGCGCGGGCAGCAGGATAAACAAGGGTTGGCTCTTATGCGTATCGCTGGCGTTTGTATTCCAAGGCAGCATTGGCGTTTTGCAGAAAATCCACCAGTCCTCAGAGCATAAGGCTGAGCTTAACGCATTTTTATTCGTGGCGTTTATCATTTCGCTGATTTATAGCATAGTAAGCTCCAAAAAGAGCTATAAAGAATTAGGCTTTAAAAGGAAGCACGTTTTAATTGCCATAGTATGCGGTATCTGTATGTATATTATGAACGTCGTGAATTTACACCTGTCCGGAATTCTTCCGAGCCAGCTCTTCTTCCCTCTTGTAAACGGAAGCTCAATTATTTTAAGCTCGCTAGTATCAATCTTTATCTTCAAAGAAAAAATTTCAAAGGTACAGATTGTCGGACTTTGCGGCGGTATAGCCTCACTGATCGCAATATGCCTGCTCCCATAAATAATCAAGCGCCTGTGAAATTAGCAGGCGCTCTTTGCATACATTGTTTAGACGTTGCGCGGCAATTTGCCCGGTTTGTTGCAACCCACAACCAATATAACGCTTAGATAGAAAAAGCGAGGAATTTCCTCGCTTTTTCTTGTTTTTGTAAACTAAATTTTACTTTTCGCCTATTAATCAAGGTGGAATACATTCTGCAAATCAACGGAAACAGGGCTGTTATCCTCGTTGGTGTACATAATATCAGCCACATAATCCCACCACTTTCTGCAGATGGAGGTATCGGCAGACTTAGCCCAAAGCTCCTCGCTCTCGATCTCAATGTAGCCGAAGAGAACGTTGGTTTCTTTATCGAGAAATATGGTATAATTTTTTCCACCGTGCGCTATACGCGCTACAATATACACAACCGATATAAACCGGTAGTTAAGTACATTGTATAACTAACACTTAGAATTGTCAATAGTAAATATTGATTTTTCACATTGTAAAATTTGCAGTCAAACGCAAGCGGATTTAGGATACTGACTGTTATAAATTCTTGAATAAAGTCCGTTTTTCTTTAGCAAATCACCATGCTTGCCCATTTCAACTATATGACCGTTATCCACAACCAAAATGATGTCGGCGTTGGTGATGGTAGAGAGTCTGTGCGCAATAACGAAGGCAGTGCGCCCCTTCATAAGACCGTCCATAGTTTTTTGGATGATAAGCTCAGTACGCGTATCAACGTTACTCGTCGCCTCGTCAAGAATTAAAATCGGTCTATCCAATAAATACGCTCTGGCGATAGTCAGAAGCTGCTTTTGACCCGCGCTGATATTAGTGCTGTCCTCGTTGATTTCAGTGTCGTATCCGTTAGGAAGGGCTTCAATAAAGCTGTCAATATGCGCTTTTTTAGCCGCAGCCATTACCTCTTCCTTTGTCGCTCCCTCCTTGCCGTATGCGATATTGTCATACACACTACCCGAGAATAGCATAGTGTCCTGAAGTACCATACCGAACATTTCTCTTACGTCAGTGCGGCTCATCTTGGTAATATCCTTGTCATCTACAAGCACTTTGCCCGACTTGGCATCGTAAAAACGCATTAAAATGTTAACAATAGTTGTCTTTCCGCCACCGGTAGGGCCTACGATAGCAACCTTTTCTCCGGGATTTACATGCAGATTAAGATTTTCAATCAACGGCTTATCATCGGTATATGAGAAGCATACGTCGATGAAATCAACCGCACCGTTAACCGTCACCTTACCCTTTGGCTCGATTTCCTCCATCTCCTCACCGTCAAGATATTCGTACACCCTGCGTGCCGAGGCGATAGTGGACTGTATCATCGACATACCACCGGCTATGGATTCAAGAGGGCCTGAGAATAGCTTTGTATACATAATGAACGCGACCAATGCACCTACGTTTACGCGTTCGTTTATTACGAGGTATGCACCTATAATGCAAATAACCACGTACGAGAGATTATTGATAAGTCCGACTATCGGATTAACCAAGCCCGAAACGAAATATCCCTTTAGCGAATAGTCGGCGTATCTTTTAGTAACCTCTTTATATTTTCTATTCTGAGACTCCTCTATGGAGAAGATTTTAACCGCGTCAAAGCAAGCCAGATTTTCCTCGCAAATGCTATACAGCTTTCCCGACTCGACACGTGAGTTGTCAAAGTGCTTCTCGCTCTTTGATGCGAGAATTGCCGAGATGACGAGCGAGAGCGGAACGAATACCACCACCGCAAACGCCATAACCGGCTCCTCGGTAAAAATGATAACGCAAATCATCACAAGCTGAATTATGCCGTTGATGATAATACCGAATATGTCGTGTATCGATCCTCCCATAATTGAAACATCGTTAGTCATTCGTGAAATAAATTCACCGTTAGGCGTACTGTCGACCGTTTTAATGGGTATCCGTGCTATTTTTTCGCTCATTTTCACCCTGATTTTGCAGGTAAAAAAGCTACTGACGGAGTAATTCATAACCGCCTTTGTAAGAGCGCCGAGAAGCGCTGACAAAAGGTAAACGGCAATAAGCGTTATAATGCGATTACCGAAGAGCGATGAGTCTATCGGCACTCCCAAATCCAGTAAATCGTATATCTGATTAGTCAAATTTCCGAGTATCTCCGGAGCAGTCATAGCAAGATACGCCGAGCCTATGCTAAGAAGAGTGGCAAAAGCGAGCCAATGCGCAATTCCGAGGGAGTCCTTTATTATGCGCAAAATAACCTTGCCCGAGCTTAAGGTCTCTTTATTATTCTTCATAGCTGTCCTCCCTTCTGCCACCAAGCTGAGAGTCGGCAATTTCACGGTATATAGGACAGGATACGAGAAGCTCCTCGTGAGCTCCAACTCCTATTATGCATCCTTTATCCATAACGTATATGCGGTCTGCACTCATTGCCGTGCTTATACGCTGAGTGGCAACTATTCTACTCTTACCCTTAAGGCGTGTCGAATAATTCTCCTTAATCACGCTTTCGGTAAGAAAATCCAGAGCGCTGAAGCTGTCGTCAAAAATATACACGTCAGCCTTCTTGATTACGGTACGCGCCATATTGAGCCTTTGTCTTTGACCTCCGCTGACGTTCCGACCGCTGCCTACCAATACGTAGTCAAGTCCCTCCTTGTGCGAGTTAACGAAGTCTGCCATTTTCGATAGGCGCAAGACCTCGTAAATTTCCTCGTCAGAAGCCTCGGGATTTCCCATTTTTATATTATCCCTGACACTTCCCTCGAAAATCTGCGCCTTTTGAAGCGCGACCGAGAAGTGTGAGCGCACGTCAGACTTACGCATATCCTTGTAAGATACGCCGCCAATAAATATCTCCCCTTCGCTTGACTCAAACAGACCCGCAAGGAGCTTTATAAGCGTACTCTTGCCGCTGCCCGTGCCACCTATCAAAGCAATATTCTCTCCCTCTCTTACGATAAGAGATAGATTTTCAATAACGTTTTTTGTCGACTCGGGATATTTAAATGACAGATTTTTAATCTCTATATCAAAGCCTGCGGGAGTTTTTCCTTCACCCTCAGGTATCGTCTCTTCATCGGTGCTGGAGTGTATCTCGTTAAGACGGCGCACGGAGACCTTGAATTTAGGCAGCCACGCCAGCGTCCAGGAAATATTTATAAGCGCATTCGTAATCATGCCTATGTATTGCAAAACGGCAATAACTCCGCCCGTGCTTATCCCCGCGCCTATCTGCGCCCTCACACCACCAAAGTAGATAACCGCAACGGTAGCAAGATTTAAAAGCAGCATAGCAAACGGGTCAACCATTCCGCCGCGTGTATTGGCGCGAATCATATATTTCGCCATTTCCTCGGTTGCAAATTTTGCTCTCGCATGTTCCCTCTTCTCATTGTTGAAGGCTCTTACTACGCGTAGTCCCGAAAGTCGTTCTCTTACTATTTTGTTTTGCATATCCACGTACTTATCCGATTTATCCCACATATCGTAAAGCGGGCGCATAAGGATAAGCACCAAAACAAGAATAGGCGGTATCGACAGCATAAACACCGCAGCTAGCACGGGGTCTGCAAGAAATGCAAGGACTGCCGAGCCTAAAAACATAACGGGAACCGTAAAGAGAGTATACGGCAGACTCGTAATAGTACCCTCGACATTCCATATATCGTCAGTTGCCCTCGTCAAAAGTCCCGACGGGCCTATCTTCGTATAATCCGTGTATGAAAGAGCGTTGATTTTCTCAAAGGTGCTGCGGCAAAGGTCGGCAGAATATCTCGCCGAGATAATAGTATTAAGCTTATTTGAAATTATATTTGCCACTAGCGATATTGCCGCCAAAACCAACATTGCGGCAGAGTATTGCCATACGGCAGCAACGTTCTTTTTCGATATTCCCTCTTCAACGATGCTACTCATAACAAAAGGCATTAAAAGTGCGGCAATCATACCGACGCCGTCAATAAGAGCAACGGCTATAAGCTTATTTCGATAAGGTTTTAATAATTCAAGTAGTTTTTTCATTCTTTAAGCAGTCTTTTTAATTTGAATAGTCTTGTGGTTTATATCCGAGAAAAGCACAGAGCACCCGTGAGTCGCCACGAGTGCTAAAGATAAAAAAGCCCCGAGGCGTACTCATACGCACCGGGAGCAGTAGTAGGCGAAAATCCCCTACTTACGCTTTTATATCCTCGGAGTTGAGTACATTATTGTTGATATAACAGCAGTTGTAATTGCGATTAGTCATTGTATTCTCCTCCTTTCCTTAAAATTTTGTATATCGGTATTATAGCACTACAAATAACAGTTGTCAACTGTTTTTGGAATAAAGATTAAACAGCTGTATAGTAAAAAGCTTTTAAAGCTGTATAGCAAAAAGCACTCCGGTTAGAGTGCTTTTTGTGATTATGTAATTTTTCACTCAATATCAATCGTTTCGCCAGGCTTGATACTGTATACTACACCGTCAACATCTATCCAAATAGTAAGAAGGGTTGGGTTATATATCTTACGTCCGTTCGCGCTGTAAACGAGGCGCTTATACGCCGCTACGTAATCGTATATTTCAATATTCGTAGCGTACCACAGCTCATCGTTACCGCTAAGCTTTTGGCAAATATCTTCGATGCGATCCCAGTTATTATCTCTGTCAAATTCGTTGCTGTGTCCCCAAATATAGAGAAGCCTTGGAATTCTCGTTGCGTGATACGTATCGGTGGAAATATCGATATTCAAGAATTCATCGATATACTCCATTATTTTAGGATCTTTGTGATGGGCAGTAGGATACCACGCATAAAAGTCCTCGGGAAGAGTAAATTTAGTGTTTTTTATACCTAATGCTCTTGCGTATGCTATATCCAACTCTATAAGATAATTTCTTATTTTCTCATAGGTGGTGAAGTTACCCATTTGCGCAATACCCGTATCAGGATACGCCATACCTCTTATGATACTGTCGCACCTTTCCTCAAGTTCAAGCCTGCAATCAAGCACATCACGTATTCCCTCGATTGACCTCACGTTACCGTTTGCGCGGTGATAAAGTCCGTGTACAGCAATCTCGTGTCCCTTTGACAAAAAAATTTCCTGTATTTCTTCTTTGGTGAAATTAAAAGTCACGTCGCATTTACCAACAAAATTGAACGTTCCCTTCATCCCATATTTATTAAATATCTCAGTCAGTCTTTTATCCTCGGGATTTCCGTCATCGTAGCTAAAGGTCACCGCCTTTGACTTTCCGCCCGGATATCTTAAAAATACCGATCTCATACACAATCCCCTTAATTTGCGTGTTTTTGTAAATCAAGATTTACATTATTGGTTAGTCAAGATGAAATACATTCTGCAAATCAACAGAAACAGGGCTGTTATCCTCGTTGGTGTACATAATATCAGCCATATAATCCCACCACTTTCTGCAGATGGAGGTATCGGCAGACTTAGCCCAAAGCTCCTCGCTCTCGATCTCAATGTAGCCGAAGAGAACGTTGGTTTCTTTATCGAGAAATATGGTATAATTTTTTCCACCGTACTCGTGTATCATTTCCTTCATCTCGGGCCAGAGCTCGTTGTGGCGTCTTTCATACTCCTCTGCCTGACCGTCAAATATCTTCATTTTAAATCCCTTAATCATTTTTTCTTCTCCTTATATTAAATTTCAAAAATTAAAGCTGTGAAGTGAATTTTCTTGCAAGCTCGGTGATTCCCATAGAGTCACCCTTCTTAATGTAATCTCTACTTGCAATCGCCGTAGCAACACCGATACCAACCGCACCGGCAGCAAGGTACTCCTTAAGGTTGTCAGCGTTTACTCCGCCGACCGCTAAGAATTTGATGTGCGACAAGGGCGCCGCAAGCGCCTTTATGTAAGATGGCTTAAACTCAGAATTTGGGAACAGCTTTACAAAATCCGCGCCCCATCTGTGGGCATTTGCCGCCTCGGTAGGTGTGATTGCACCGGGCAAGGATACCATACCTAATTCGCGTGTCTTTTCAATTACCGCGCGATAGCAATCCGGTGAAATAATATACTCAGCGCCCGCATTGTATGCAAGCTCAACCTGCTCGGGAGTCATAACCGTACCCGCGCCGATTCTTACTCTGCCGCGGAATCTCTCTGAAAGCGCCTTTATCTGCTCGGCAGTCTGCTCGTTCGGAATCTTACCGCTTTGGTCAAAGGTGACCTCAACGAGTCTTATACCACCTTTTTCCATCGCTTCTACTGCAAAAAGCAACTCCTCGGTAGTATAGCCACGCATAATAACGATAATTTTATTTTTTATTATATCGTTAATGACCTCTTCTCTCAAAATCATATTTTACTCCTTTATGTATTTCAAAGTTAATTCTAAGCTCTCATTAAATTTCGTGTCGCTATCCGCATAAAACACAATCAATTTATCTATTGCACCGCACTCTGAAAGCGCCGTTGGCGGTAATACGGATATGCTCTCATAATACTCATCAAAGTTCAAAAGCTTCCATACATCCCTGTCAGAGCCACGCGCTCTCATTCTTTCCCTTAAAATCTCCTTGTCAGGCACTGCCACCCAAACTACCGTAAGACTAGCGCCGATTTCATTCGCTGACATCTTTAAATGCCTCATATAATCCTCATCACATAATTGACTGATATACGGAGCATTTATAATAGCATTATCGGAGTATTTAAGAGATGAAATAGCAAGTCTTTCAATAGTTTTATACTCAAACGGCTTTATATTCTTATTGAAGAATTCCGTATCACGATTGCTTGATTGTCCCGCTATTTTAAGTGTACATTCCACCAGGTCGCATAGGTCGTCCTTATCAAAGTACGACGTGTTTGAAAGCGAAGATAAGAGCGCATTTGAAATATAATTTTTACCCGATGCGGGCACGCCCGCTATTAAAATAAGCTTTTTCATACTACTCTTTTTTCGGCATTGATAATCTTCATTTCCTTACAAAGTATACCACTTTTTTGATATATGTCAACGAGTTACTTATCACACATGGGAAGCTCAATTGTTTCACCCGGATTTACACTATACACAACACCGTCCGCGTCAATCCAGACAGTAAAAAGATTTGGGTTGTAAATCTTATATCCGTTTGCGCTGTAAACGAGGCGCTTATACGCCTCTACGTAATCGTATATTTCAATATTCGTGGCGTACCATATCTCGTCGTTGCCCGAAAGCTTTTGGCAAATCGACTCAATATGCTCCCAGTTGTCGTTTCTGTCAAACTCGTAGCTGTGTCCCCAGATATAAAGAAGCCTCGGTACTCTTCTTGCGTGGTACGCTTTAGTCGATATATCGAGATTTAAAAACTCGTCGATATACTCCATAATTTTGGGGTTATTGTGATGTGCCGTCGGCATCCACGCGTGGAAATCAGCCGGAAGCAAGAAGTCATTATTATCCTTACCGAGAGTTCTCGCATAAGCAATATCAAGCTCGCTAAGATAATTCTTTATCTTTTCGTAGGTCGTAAAATTGCCCATTAGAGTGATGCCCGTGTCGGGATACGCCATACCTCTTATAATTCTGTCGCATCTTTCTTCAAGCTCGAGTCTGCAATCAAGCACGTCGCGTATTCCCTCAATCGGACGAAGATTTCCGTTTGCACGGTGGTTGAGTCCGTGTATAGCAATCTCGTGACCCTTTGATAAGTAAATCTCTTGAATATCCGCCTTTGTAAAATCGTTCAAGCGCAATTGCATCCCGTTTAGATTAAAGGTCGCCTTCATTCCATACTTATTAAACAGAGATGCTAAGCGTCTGTCCTGTTCCTTACCGTCGTCGTAGCTGAAGGTCACAGCCTTTGCTCTGCCCTCAGGGTATCTCATAAATATCGATCTCATAATATCCTCACACAAAGCGAATTATAAAAGAAGAATATAAGCTATGCCGTAATAACTGAATACCGCCACCAAATCGTTAACCGTAGTGATCAGCGGTCCTGATGCAATTGCAGGGTCGATGCCAAGGCGCGCAAATATTGATGGAATAAGCGAGCCTGTAAGTCCCGCAATCATCATAGCGAAGCAGAGCGCAAGACCGACGCAGAACGCCGTGCCAAACGCCGTCGCTAAGGTATAACCGCCAATAAGTGCAAGATATCCGCCTACAATCAATACAGATCCACCGCCGATAGCAACTCCGTTAAGCAGGGCAGTTCCGCCCTCTTTCAATATAAATGTTATTCGCTTTTTTCCATCCAGCTCATTTGAGCCGAGAGCTCTTACGGTAACGGCGAGTGACTGTGTGCCAACGTTACCTGCCATTCCGAGAATCAACGACTGGAAGCACACGATGAGCGGTAATTCCTTTACCACTCCCTCAAACAGTCCTACCGCTGCAGACACCGCAAGGCCTAAGAAGAGAAGCACGATTAGCCAAGGCGCTCGTTTTTTCATACTTTCAAAAATGCCATCGCCATTTTCCTCCGATGACATAGCAGCGAGCTTTGCGTAATCGTCACCGCGCTCAGTGTCGACCATCTCAGTAATATCCTGCGAGGTAATTACTCCCAAAATTCGCTTGTCAGACGAAAGAACGGGTATCAGGTTTTCCGAGTATGCTCGTACATTCTCAATATTCTCAGAAATCAATTCCCTATCATACACGAACGGGAACGCCTTGAAAATCAAATCCTCTAATGGTCTGTCGCTTCTTGCTACAATGAGCTCCTTAAGGTCAATCGCTCCGTAGAATTCGTCATTATCGGTTACGAATATAGTGTAAATATTATCCCTCTCGGGCGCTTCGGAAATCAAGGTTCTCATAGCCTGCTTAACCGTAAGCTCACGGCTAATCGCTATGAAGTTCATACTCATTACACTACCAAACTCGTCATCATCATAAGAGTCAATGAGCTCGATATCGTCCTTTATCTCCTCATCAATGAGGTCGAGGACCTCACTTCTCATCCCCTCGTCAAGATCGTCGAGAATTTCTTGCGCATCATCAGCGTCCATGTTCTCAATGATGGCGGCGGCTTCCTCAGCCTCCATCTCGGAGAGAATTTCACCGGCATCATCTGCAAATGAAATAACGTCAGACATCGCCTCCGCGCCCAAGGCTCTGTGAAGCCTCTCAAGCTCATATAGCGTAAGCTCGCCGAAAACAGACGCAATATCATTATCGTGATAGCCGTCAAGCAGCGCACGCAATTCCTCATCGCTAATTTCGCTTCTTATAGCAGAAAGTATGGCTATATGGTGATCTCTGTCCTCTTGTTCAACAGAAATTAATTCTTCCATTCTCTCCTCCCTTCCCCGAAATTAAAATCGTATCATACAACCTTAAAATCGGTACAGTCCTGCCTTCAAATATTTAAAAGCAAACATTGATTTTTCTTCATTATACTCCACTTTAAATTATTTGTCAACACAAGTACATTTATAAGTCGCGTGAAAATAAAAAATCGACAAGCTAAACTAAAAGCCTGCCGATTTATACCTAAAATCAGTAATACCACTTAGGCGGTATTTCCTTTTCCTCACGGAGTGGGTCTGCGCCCTCGCACCTTTGCCAGATTCTTTCCAGCACCTCTTTCATAATCACAGCGTCACAGCACTGTGTCGGAGCGTTACCGATAAATCCGTCGGTAATAGCTCCGTGATAACGGAGCGCCAGCTCATACCTTGGAAAACGCATTGATACGTCAGGGGTAAAATCGTTTTTATGCGTTCTTATTCTCTTTGTAACAATCTCGCCCGATTTATGCTTAACCCATACGTCCCTTGGCTCGGGGGTAAGTCTGTTAGGCACGTCAATCATTTCCTCAACGCAGTGCAAATACGTGTTTCTGTTCTGCCCAACGCCGACTAAAAGTATGTAACCGCCATCACGGCAAATCTTGCCATAACAGCTATCCGGATGTGTTCCCGTTGGGACGTCCGCCTCGCCAAAGATAAACTCGGTTACTCGCTCGCGATTGCCGAACACCACCATAGAATGCGTGGGGTTCTCGGTACGCACGCCTCGTGGGTCAGCAGCCGCAATATTTGAAAACGTGCCAAGGCAGGTGGTGGAATCGTTCATATCCAGAGTAATTTCCTTCTTGAGATTTCCCCACGTGTGCGTCGGAACGCAGAAAAGACCGCCCTCCGCCGTAAAATACTCTATCATAGCATCAAGAAGCGTCTTGGCGCCCCCCTCAACCTTGCCAATCAAGCGAAGCGACGAGTGCATAAGGACCACCCTATCCCTCGGAATATTCATTTTAAATAGCTGTGAAAGTATATCTTCCTTCGTATAAATTCTGTTCAAGTCCTTAAGCATACCGCACCTCGATTTTTTGTTTAATTATATCACACCGCAGTTAAAATGTAAAGAAAAATAACAAAAAGCGCTTTGCATACGCAAAAGCGCTTTCATAAAATCAAAAATTACAATCCCAAAAGGTACTCCGGTATAACCTTTAAGATTTTACACAGCGCTACCAGCTCATAGTCAGCAACAAATATCGTACCTATCTCAATTCTGCTTACACTGACACGCTCAATATTCACGCCCTCGGTCTGAAGCATCGCCACAAGCATTTTTTGCGACAATCTCGCATATTTTCCGACTCTTTTATCCTTTGACCGCTTATATTCTTTTTACCGTTAAAATCGTAATTCTTAATATAAACCTCGTTAATTTGAGCAATAAACGGCAATGACGTTGTAAATGACACGCCAATGATGTTGCGCCCACAGGCATAAATGAAAAAATCCAAGCCGTTTGGCTTGGATTTTTTTGTATAGAGGCTACGAAAAAGATGTTTTTGTCGTTCCTTAATAAGGTTTCGAACTCCCACACTAAATCACATAATGTCATCAATGTAAAAGTGCGTTATAATCAAACAGAGGTCATTTGTGTTAATCAATAAGAATTCAAATCCACATTTGATCGTAATAAACATTTCAATATGCACTCATACAATTGGACATATGAGTCTTTTGTATCTGCTAAACTCAAAGCAGTTACATACTCATCTTTTTCATCTACTTTGATGTAAATGGGGGACACTTGATTTCTAACTAAAATCATATTCAAAAATGCACGGAGTGTCCTTCCATTGCCATCGCCAAAAGGATGAATGACTGTCAATCTATGATGAATCTTTGCTATCCCTTCAATGAATTTGCTTAGTGTGAGATTTTCTCGTTGAGAAAACAATTCTTGAAGCATCTCATCAACAGACAAAAGTTCTTCATATATTTGTTGAAATGAAATTGTTTCAAATTTTGCGCCAAGAACTAGCGTGTTGCTTTGTCTAAGTGTTCCGCCATATTCAGGATTTGGGTAATGCGAGAAAAGCTTTCGATGAAGATTGAACATATCAAATACAGAACATTCTTTATCAACCGGGGCGGCGAAAATATCTTGATACATTGAATAGTGCCCAGCTATAGAAAGATAAGCCTCGTTTTCTTCTTTGCAATACTGACTATTTTGCATATTTAATCTTAAATCTGCAACTATTTCAGCAGCCGCTTCAGATGTTGTTTTTATCCCTTCCATACGACTATCGTTATAAATGTATGTGTTTTGGAAAACTAAACGTGCGTGTTCTGTAGGTTGAAATGCTAATATGTCAGAGTACGCATTTACCAGCCCTTCATAAAGTTTTAATAAATGCATATTCTTTTCTTGACGTTTTGTGTCTGGCTTGTATTTTGCAATTCTTTTCTTTAACTCATCCGGTTCTATATCTCCGTCGATTGCATGCAACTTGTATGCGAGCCTAAATACACAAGATTCAAAACTTACTCCAAAATAATCCGCAATTTCTAATGCATCATCAAAACTAATATACATAGAACCAGGTTCTCTTTTTATTTTGATTTGTTTCTTTAATTCGGATATTGGCATTAAAATGGCCGCTGCAAATTTATCTGCAAACAATTCTCCCGCATCTTTTTGACCGATTGGACAAGCAACATGTTTGTCTGCATCTCTTAAATGATGACATAATTCGTGCGCAGCAGTAAATCGTTGTCGAGCAATCGGTCTTTCAGAATTAATGCCAACAAAAGGCATATCTTCGTCGCTGGAGGCGGGCACATATATGCCTTCCAATTTTTTGAATCGTTTTAATAGAAATTCTACCCCCATATCCTTTAACATCTGAAAAGGATTTAGCGGATACGTTGGAGCCTCGTTTTTAAAATAAGCTCGAAGAAAATCCTCTGCCAATTTTTCGGGATTTCTAACTAATTTTGCGTTATTTAAAAAAGTCATCATTTATTCTTTTGAGCTTTCATCATTTCTTTGAATCTAATTAAGTTCATAATTTCGTTTTGATCATATTCATCCAGTTGTTCAAAACTTCTAGCAAAAGCGACCGATGGAGCTTCGATTCTTTCTCCATACAATAAGGAATCAGAAGAAACTCCAAAAAGAATGCCTAATTTTGCAACTTCTTCAACAGTAACTTTTCTATTACCGAGTTCAATTTGCGAAAAGGTGGCTCGATTCACATTTAAATAATTGGCAACATATTCTTGAGAAAGTTGCATTTGAGTACGATATTCTTTTATTCTTTCATTAATTCCATTTGTTCTTTTCATATCTATTTCCTCCTTTTCTACAAATATTATATTCATTTTTGTTAGAAAAGTCAACTATATATTGTTAGAAATTCTAACAAATAAAAACTGAATATTAGTTAATATAACCAAAA
>JAZQRW010000096.1:0-7825 GCA_045629765.1 Eubacteriales bacterium | reverse complement strand
CCCCCGCCCTTAAACAAGGAAGAGGAAAGAGAGAGTAAGTCCTCCCTATTATTAATCTTCGTATAATATATGCTTCAAAACAGAAAGTATTGCACCGATAAAACTCATTTTATGTTAAAAGTAAAGGAAAATGCCGACGAGAAACGATACGTACTCATCGGCATTTTTTTATGTATTGCTTTGTGCTTTACGTTTTATCAGCTATTTTCTCACGCCACTATCGGCTTAACGAAGAGGAACTGAGTTAAAAGGAACAAAACGTAAATCGAAAGAAGTGCAATTCCCTGCCATCTTGAAAGCTTGTTTTTTACGATTGCCGGGATTGTCATAATCAGCATAACGGCAAGCATAACGGGTATATCAAGAACGAAGGACACGTTCTGACCTAAAAGCTCCGACGTAAGCGGTACGGTAAAGGGAGACAGGGTGATAGCGACACCGGAAACCAGAACGAGATTGAATATATTTGCTCCGATAATGTTTCCGAGAGAAAGCGCACCGTGACCCTTAGAAAGAGCGGTAATTGCAGTCACAAGCTCGGGCAGTGACGTGCCAAGAGCTACTACGGTAAGTCCGATTACAGCCTCTGACATACCAATGTTCTTCGCAATAGTGGTGCTGCTCTCTACGAGCAAATCCGCTCCGACTGCGATGGCAAGCGCACCGATAACGAGATTAAATATGCTTTTTACAATGGAAACGTTTTCCTCGGTCGTCTCTTTCTTATCAGATTCCTCGGAAATTTCGAGAGCAGGTGCGTCCGACTTTGTCTTCTTCATATTTATGACGTTGATAACCATATAAGCCACAAATGCGCAGAGTAGAACTATACCAACGACTCTCGTAAATTCTCCCGACGCATACGCAACGGCAGAATAAAATACTGCAGCTCCAAAGAAGAAGCAGGTGGGGAAAATCAAGGTTTTCCTATCGGTTTTACCTGGCTTTATAGCTATGGTAATCGCAGCAATAAGCGCTGTGTTGCAGATAATCGAGCCTATGGCGTTTCCATAAGCAATTTCACCGTGGCCCGTCATAGCAGACGTTGCAGATGTCATAACCTCGGGCAGAGTCGTTCCTATGGAAACCACCGTTGCGCCTATAAGCAGCTCCGGCACCTTGAATTTTTTTGCAATATTTTGCGCGCCGTCAACGAACCAATCGCCGCCCTTAATAAGGAGGATCAGTCCGAAAACGAACAGATAAACGTAATCCGGAATAAAATCAAGCATTTAAACTAACCACCTTTTTTTATGATACAAAATTATATCATTTTTTTGTTAAATTGTCAACACATTACGTAATTATTATAAATTGTAATTTTTAGCGTAGCGTCACTCAAAAAATGCTGCAATGAGAAAATATCAGATTTGACCCGCTTTCGATTCGATTGTGAGCTCGTTTGTCCTTTCGATTACCAAATTACTAAAGACCTTCGGCTCGTTTTTCATTATTTCACGCTGGTCTAATTCATGAACGACGTACTGAACTCGATTCTCCGTCATCTCTTTTTCAAGCTGTTTGTTTTCATTCGTAGGTTTGGTTAAGGTTACGGTTGCACTCATTGTTGCAAACTGTTCCTTTTGAACCTCCATCGAATCGCACAGCTCTCGCACGTCTTCGTCCAAAACGTATAGCTGAATCTGCGTTTGATTATAATTAGCATTGCTTGCAGGCTTCGCCATAGCGGCATAGTCGCCCTGTATCAAATCTCGCATAGAGGTGTGCTTATCAATGCCAAGTGCTTCACGTGTCTCCGTAAGAGCCTTCCAATACCTATTACCCCAGTTAGGTATAGGATTGAGTGGATCTTCGGGATCCTCGATCATCATTTTTTCATTATTAATCAAGAGCCACTCTGCTGCTGTAAGCTTGTCGAGAACCTCTTTTCGGGAAACGATATTATCCTTGTTCGCATTTACGAGAGCTTTCATTTCGGATATCATTTTTTCGTAAGGCTTATCTTCCTTCAACCATTTATCAGCAATATTTTTAGCTTCCTTTGATTGAATTTCCCAAGCCTCATCGCTCTTCTGATCCTTGTCCCATAAGCTTTCGCCCACGATAAGTTCACTCATATCCTGGGCATTAAGTCCGCCGAATGCCGTAGCATCAAACAGATTCTTTCTGTTCTGATTATGGTACATATCCGTAATAGCATACATCGATGATCTCAAAAGCTCGTTGGTGCTCTTAATAATCTCGGCATATTCGGGAAGTCTGTGCTCCTCGTATGCAGCCCCCTTTTCGATATTGAAAGCTGCCTTAAGCGTATCCTTAAAGAGATCGTTCATGACCTTTTGACCGTCAGTCATCTTCTGCTTATCACCGCTTGTCATAAGAGTCCATGCATCTGTTACGGATGAGGCAAAATTATTGCTATCTATATTGAGCTTATACATATTGTTATATGTCTTAAGCTTTTCAGTAAACACGGCAACCCTTGCGTCGTTACTGATAGGCTTAACTTCGGGCTTCGTCTCGGTCTTAGCTTCGGGCTTCGCCTCGGTCTTAGCTTCAGGCTTAACTTCAGGCTTAACTTCGGGCTTCGTCTCGGTCTTAGCTTCGGGCTTAGCTTCAGGCTTGGCTTCGGGCTTGGCTTCGGGCTTCGCCTCGGTCTTAGCTTCAGGCTTAACTTCGGGCTTAACTTCGGGTTTCGGCTCGCCAATAAGAGTATTCATCTCATTTTCGGGAACATTCAAGCTTGTCAAGCATTCACGAAGAAGCTGTTTATCACCGATTACGTAATTTTGAGTATATTTTTGCAGTTCTTTAACGCTCGAAAGCGATGCGGGGGAATACAATTTGAGGAGTACATCAGCTATTCTTTGCGTTGTCTCAATCTTATTTTCCGGAGTAAAGCCTTTTTTCGATAGAGCATTATATGTTGAAACAAACACGCTCTTTGTGATATCTCTCATAGATTGCGGTACATCTCTTGAGAGCTTCTTAGGATCGTACGCATCCTTGATTATCTCAGCGAACTCAAGTGGGTCATCACCACCGGTCTCGATACCCGACTCTTTTAAAATGCTGGAAATCTCTCTTTTTACATTACCGGGCAACGCCTTAATCTTATCGAGTCTCTCCAATTTTTGATCGAATTCAGGCATGCTTATCCACTCAGGTCCAAGGTTTTGTGCCGGAGCGGCATTTTGTTTTGGAGGCTCTTGCTTTGGAGGGTCTTGCTCTGGTGGCTCGGGCTTTGGAGGCTCGGGCTTTGGTGGGTCTTGCTCTGGTGGCTCGGGCTTTGGAGGCTCGGGCTTTGGTGGCTCGGGCTGTTGCTCTGGAGCAGGCTGTTGTGGAGCAGGCTCAATTTCAGGCTGGGTATGCTCGTTTTCCGGAACACCAAAGAGCTCATTTGTCAGCTTGTGGACATCCTGGTTTTTGAAGCCAAGATTATATAACTGTACTCCTAACTGCTCGGCGTCCTTCAGCACGTAATTGTCGGCGAAACGATCCAGCTCTTTTTCTACGAACGCAACGGGAGAATAATTCTTGATCATCACGTCCGCAATCTTTTGAGCGGTTATAATACGATCCTTAGTGTTTAAGTCCGCCTTGCTGAGCGAAAGAAACGCATTATAGAAAAATATCGGTGCATCAGTGGACATCTGAGTTTCTTTCACTGTTGTGGAGTCATAAATACTATTAATCGTATCCTTAATATCAAAATATGAATATTCAGCAATATCAGTAGCCTTCTCCTGATCCGTAATTCCCGCTTCTTTAATAATCTCGGTAATTTCGGATCTTACCTGCGTGGCTATCTTCTGATCACCCATACGCTCGCCAAGCTTGTCATAAAAATCGGCAATCCTTAACGAAGTAACTGCTTCAGCTTCGTTTTTGATTTCAAGGGACTCGTTATCATTATCCCTGTCTTCAACAATATTGTTTTTAACCGAATTTTCAAGCTCTTTTAGCTGCTTTTCTCTATCTTCCCTTTCCTTTGCTTCACGTCTTGCTTTTTCCGATAATTCAAGCGATTCCTTAAACAATTCATCACTAGATTTGTGCTTGTCTACTATCCCCTGATAATAGCTTATCATTTTCGCTCTGTCACGTCGCTCTTCGAAAGTTCCCGTGTGGATATTTTGAAGACGATTCAACGCCGCTTTTGCATTCTCCAGCTCTTTCGCTTTGCGCTCTTCCTCGGTAAGCTTCGGGGCATTATTTACATTTTCCTGCTTTAAAGGAGAGCTCATACCGGGAATAGGCGGCACTGAATAAGTGGGCTTCGGCTTCTCTTTTGACTGAGGAGCGACAACCACATTTTCCTCAGTCTTTGGCTTGGTCAGGTTATTTTCTATCGTTTGGAACAATGCGTGTGCATCAAGCTTTGTAGTTTCGGTATTTACTTGTTTTCCCTCGATATTTTCGGGCAGATCCTCTACAATCTTGATCTGTTCGGGATTTGGCTCGTTAGAGTTGCTTTTCATAGGCTCAAAGTCATCCGCAAGCGTAGGCTCGTTTTGCTTTTCCACCTTTATCTCGGTGATTTCATCGGGCTTAATCTCTACAGTCTCGTTGTTTTCGATCTGCTCATTCATAATAGGTGCGGACAGCTCGAGTTCTTGCTCCTCAATCTCTGGCACCTGCTCCTTGATCTCGGGTATAGCTTCGATCTCAGCTTCGTTTTCCGCATCCTGCTGATCAAGATTACGCATAGCGTTTTTAAAATATGCCCATCTAAGCTCAGACTTCATATCTCTTTGCATAGCCGCCTCGATCTCTTCCTCGGGGGCCTCTGCATCAGTTAAGCACTCTTTGAGATTGTCTTTATTTCCAACTATGAAATTGTTGGCATATTTACCGAACTTTTCTTTATCAAAGGCTGCGGGTGAATAGTTTTTAAGAATCACGTCCGTGATTTTTTGAGCCGTCATGATCTTATCGTTCTCTTCCAAAGTCACGTCGTATATGCCCTTGTAAGCCTCTGAATAAAACATCTTTGCAAGGAAGGACATCTGTGGATTCAAAGGAACTAAATCCGGATTATAAGAACTATCGATAGTACCCAAGTTTGTTTCAAGTATGCCCTTAGCAATTTCACCGGCATCAACACCGTTTTTAAGACCGGACTCGTTTAAGACGACTGCGAGCTGTTTTTCTACCTGCTCCTTCAATCCCTTATTTTCAAGTTGTTTGCTAAACTTTAAAAAATAGCTCTGCCCGTTTACTTTAGGTTCCGGCTCGGGCTCAGGCTCACCTGTAACAGCATCCCTGACATTTGATGCCAACAAATCGAGCTCCTCGTTTGCAAAGCCATTCTTCTCAAGCTGTTGCCTAAGCAAGCTTTCATTCATCGCTACGTAGCTCTCAGCGTATTGAGTCAGCTCTCCATTCATAAACGCTATGGGAGAATATGTATAGAGCATCATGTTTGCAATGTTTTGTGCAGCTACAACGCGCTCCCTTGGCTTCAAGTCTATGCCACGGAGCATATCGTAAGAATCCTCGAAGGTCTTAACTGCAAGGTCGTGCATTGTCGCTTCCGCTGCTGCATCCTTGATGGTTGCAAAGAGCTTATTATAAGTATCGGTGGCAAGCGTAGACTCCTCCGGCAGCTTAGCACCCGCCGCTTTGAGAATATTCGCCGTGATGGACGTCGCTCTTGCGGTAATATTCTTATCCTCGCTGCGTGCCTCTAACAAATTGCTGTATTCGGGCATACTTATCTGATGTGTATTTACACTCTCAGTTTCATTTAGATCGCTGACGGTTTCATTAATATCGTAATCTATTTCAAAATCCGTCTCGTCCTCAGTAACGGCTTCAATGATTACGTCTCTTCGAGAGAGTTCCCGTTGCTCGTTGAAAGGAGTGCGGACGGTTCTGTGACGTGGATCATTGCGCTTAAGTGCATCAGAAAAACGTGATCTTGCCAGAGCCTCCTCAGATAAATGTGAAGTGCTGAGGGGATTATTGACGTTGTTTGATTGAAGGACGATGCTTTCGGCCTTAGGCTGACTGTTCTCAACGGGCACATCGACCTTTTCCTCACCGAGAAGCTTGATCTCGTTTGTCTCTACGGGCTGAATTTTAGGAGGCTCTTCCTTGACGTCCTCAACGATGATATCGTCTGTTTCCTCGGGTTGATTGGTCTGTGCGGCTACCTCCGGCTCGTTTTGCACTGTTTTGGCCGCCGCTTCCTCATTTTTTATCTCCTGTGCAAGACGGTTAATTTCCTCGTCAAGGGAGGGATCGTCGTTTTCGTCGGCTTCAGAGTCCTTATTTTCGCCCTCTATTTCATTGGAAAGTCTTTGAAACGCTTCCTCAAGTGCAGCGCCTTCAAGCTTTTCTTCGTTTTCCTGCATAAGCTCTCTGACCTCCCTCGCAAACTCGGGATCGTCCGGCTCTTCTACGGTATCAGGATCGATCCCCTGAGCCTTCAGCTCTTCTTCTTTTTCCATTTTCTGCTTAAGTTGCTCAAGCTCTTTATCAAGTTCAGGATCATCAAGCTCGGCATCGTCCACCTTGATGTCTTCAAGCCCCAACGTTTCTACACCGTTCTCATTAACGACCTCTTCGATAGGCTTCTGAGGCTCTTCTTTAATCACGGTTTCTTCGATTATCACATTGTTCTCATTCTTAATTTCAGTCTCTGGCTTTGTCTGATTTACCTGCTCGGGAGCGTTCTCGGGCTTTTGCTCATTATTCTGCTTTGCCATCTCCTCTGCCAACTTGCGATTCTTATATCTTATGTACGCAGCAGTGTTTTTATTAAATTCTGCCATAAATTTTCTCAGGTGTTCAAACTTTCCACTATTTGCAGGGCGGTATACTTTATTATTTTTGAGCTGCTTCGCTTTCAATTTTTCTGTTATTTTCTGCTTTCTGGCAGCTGCGCGGTCATTATAATTTGAATCGTTTGTGTTGTTCTCATTTTTTCCATTATTACTTGGCATATCCGTTGTATCCTCCTGTTATTTTCTTTGGGGCGAAATGCTCTGCTCACTTACCTGCACGGGCTCTTGCATTCCTATGATTTCAGCCGGTTCATCAATTCCAAGCTCAGCATAGGTGATAGACAGCTTCTCTCTTGCCATATCCATTTGCATTTGTGCAAACGCCACGCGCGATTCATCTGACATCGTATTACCGAGCTCCCTTATCACTTGATTTTCAAGGGATACGTTTAGATCTGCTTGAAGCATCTCACTTAGCGACTTAAATTCTTGTTCGTTAGACTGAACGTTATCGTTATTTTGTATCGATTCTTTTGGCTGCTCAGTTTTTGTTTCAGATACCTTTTCAGCTTGCTTTGTGGATTCTACATCGAGAGTCTGTTGTGTCTCATCTTTGTCGGTTGCAATTATTTTATCATACAAATATTCGTCCTTATCGGTACTATTATCCTTCAATGCTTCCGCCGTTACTGTGTCCTGCGTACGCTGTGTTTCATCTAGCGGTTTAACGTCATTCGTCCGGTCGTGAGCGGCGTATTTTCCACTGCCACTTCTCTTTGCCATATCATCAAGTATATTATCATCATCGATAATCGACTTTTTATCGTCGGAGGAGGCGTGCTTACTCTCCTTTGCACTCTCGTAAATCGGGATATAATCAACCGCATCGTTGTATGATCGTGCCTCGTTTGATTTATCTTTACTCGGCTCTGATTTTTCCTCAGCACCGATATTTTTTTCTTCCTTTGTTTCGCTTTGTTTTTCTTTGTCCGTTTGCTCTTTTACGTCTTGCGCCTCTTGCGTGATTTTTTCTTCTGAGTGTTCGACGTTCTCTTTCTTCTCAACGTTCTCTTGGGTAGGCTCTGCCTCGTCGGTTTTTTCAGAGGCTTCCTCAGTCTTTTCTTTGGACTTAT
>JAZQRW010000095.1:0-11068 GCA_045629765.1 Eubacteriales bacterium | reverse complement strand
AATATTTTATCGAAATTGCCGTTGGGGTATTGATTTTTAAATAATAATATGGTATACTATTCAAGTAAAATATATTCAGGAGCTGCATAATGAACTTTTTACTCAACACACGCAATAACTCACTATCAAGCTTCTTTTATGACATAAAGGATGTTTTTGCGACGAATTTTACAGGTATATATGCTCTTAAATCCGTCGTTGAAATTTTAATACTGACGGTTTTGTTTATGATTTTGCTTAAGTTCTTTAAGGGCAAAAAGAGCAGCGCACTTTTCATAGGAGTCAGTCTTTGCATTGTCGTCATAACACTGGCGAAGATATTTGAATTCAATGCAATTTACAAGTTGTTCAGCACATTTGTTGACTTTGGTGCTTTAGCACTTTTGATAATTTTCCATCCGGAGATCAGAGAAGCTCTCGAGCATTTTGGCATTGGTTCAATCAGCGGTCTTATGAATTTTTCCGATAGGAAAAAGAAAAAAGAGATGTATTACAATGTAATTGAGCAGATCTGCACGGCTGTTAAGGAGCTCTCAGCTGAATCTACAGGCGCTCTTATTGTAATCGAGAGAACTACAAAGCTTTCTGATGTTGTTAGCACCGGTATCGTTATTAACGCTGACGTTAATTCCTTGCTCATAAGAAATCTATTCTTTAACCGTTCACCCCTTCACGACGGCGCGGTAGTTATTTCGGATGGAAGAATTGTAGCCGCAGGCTGCCTGCTCCCACTTACAAGGCGTAGCGATGTTGATTCAGAGCTTGGCACAAGACACAGAGCTGCTATTGGTATATCCGAGTCTTCCGATTCTATCACAATTGTAGTATCTGAGGAGACGGGTAATATTTCCGTTGCTTATGACTGCACGCTCGAGAGAGATTTTACTGCAGAGTCGCTTCGCGAGTTTCTTATGGACAATATTCTTAAATCAAGCTACGATTTTGTAAAATGATATTTGAAAGTTGATATATGATGAACAAAAAGATTTTTGGAATTAAAATTAGCACTATCGTTAGTGCTTTGGTTTGTCTTATTGCGGCTATATTGTTTTGGATTATGGCGAATATGCCGGAGGATACGGTTTACTTATACTCTGATGCTATTCGGTTCTTGTTTGAGGGTACGATGTATGTCTAACCCTTGCACCTTAATTGTAAACAATATTGTTTTGCCCTTGGACGCCTCTTCACAAGAGGCGTTTTCAGTTGCTGAGAAGAAGATTAAAAGACTTGGTATTTGCTCAGATACATTGTCCTTTGGCATATATAGAAAGAGCGTTGACGCGAGGAAAAAAGATAATATTAAATTTGTTTATTCTGTCAGTGTGTGCGGTTCGTTTTCCAATAGGGAATTAGAGTTGGCAAAATCGGCAGGAGTTGCAGTATTAAATGATGACTCTGTTGATTTTAAACGATGTTCGGCAAATGATATGGAACCCGTATGCGTTGTTGGATCCGGCCCCTGCGGATTATTTTGTGCCCTCACTCTTGCCGAGTATGGCTACAAGGTAATTCTTCTTGAACGCGGAGATTCAATAGAAAAGCGTAATATTGCAGTCGAACGCTTCAAAAAAGAACGTATTTTAAATGCAGACTCAAATATTCAGTTTGGTGCAGGTGGCGCGGGCACATTTTCGGACGGTAAGCTGATTACTCGTATTAACGATCCAATGTCCGGCTATGTAATGCGTAAATTCGTAGAGTTTGGCGCGCCTCTTGACATCTTGTATCAGGCGAAGCCTCATATCGGAACTGATATTCTGTCGTTGATTGTCGACAAGATGCTTTCACGTATTCTCGAGCTTGGCTCATATGTGATGTACAACACCACATTCCTTGATTTTACCGCATCTTCGGGCAAAATCACCGGCATTAAGACGAACAATGGTGACATTGCCTGTTCTGCTTTAGTGCTCGCTATTGGTCACAGTGCACGTGATACCTATTCGAAGCTTATGGATAAAAATATCGATATTGTTGCTAAGGATTTTTCTGTCGGTATGCGAATAGAGCATAGCGTAGAGATTATCGACCGTGGCATGTACGGAAAATTTGCAGGGCATAAATCCTTAGGACATGCCGAATATGCTTTATCTCACGACACCGCAAGACGCGGAGTTTACACGTTTTGTATGTGTCCCGGCGGAGTGGTTGTGCCTGCCGCCAGCGAAGAGCGAGGTGTGGTTGTAAACGGTATGAGCTACCATAAGCGAGACGGAAAAAACTCTAATAGTGCGCTTTGCTGCAGCATATTCAAGGACGACTACGGAGCAACGCCTATGAAGGCGATAGAATTTCAAAGAAGCATTGAACGAGCGGCTTTCTTGGCAGCCGGAGCGGATTATTCGGCGCCATATATAACCGTGGGTGATTTCCTTACCGATCAGTGTAAGACTATTCCTACGGATATACAGCCCACCTATATGGACGGCAAAGGTGTAAAATTGGTTAGGCCAAATGATTACTTGCCAAAAGTAGTAACTGATGCTATAAAGGGCGGAATATTTGCATTTGATAGTAAAATAAAGGGCTTTGCTACGAGCAGCGCGATACTTACAGGTCCTGAAACTCGTACAAGCTCACCCATAAGAATTTTAAGAGATCCCACAACAAGACTTTGTGGTGGATATACAAATCTTTATCCATCGGGTGAAGGCGCCGGTTATGCCGGCGGTATAACAAGCGCAGCAATAGACGGTATTAAGACAGCTATTGCTATTATGAAGAGTCATTGATTCACGATTGAAATTTAGCTCGTGCCCTTGGGGAGTGGGAAACTCCCTCAAAAAAATGTCACTTATATGTGACCCCTAGGATGTTAATAAATAGAAAGGCGGGATAATTCCCGACTCATCGGTTTTAGATAAATGCTAATTAACAAAGAAAACACAAAGGAGAAAAAATGGCTGATTAAAGCTGTTGATACTCCGGATTCACTTGCGAAAATAACGAGAATTTCAAGTGAACTCAAGCTAAATCCAATTTTAGCGAAGCTTCTTTATACCAGAGGCTACACAACGACAGATGCATGCGTTTCATTTCTAAAGATGGAGCGTGAGCTGCTCTTAAATCCATTCGATATTATTGATATGGACAAGGTGGTTGAACGCATCCGACAGGCGATTTCTTTAAATGAAAAGATTACGGTCTATGGTGATTATGACGTAGATGGAGTAACCTCTGTTTGTACGTTGTATCTCTATTTGAAATCTCTAGGTGCTGATGTTGATTACTACATTCCCAACAGAGCGGGCGAGGGATACGGTGTATCAAATGCCGCTATTAGCGCAATTGCTGAGGGGGGCACAAAGCTTATCATAAGCGTTGATACTGGTATTACAGCTAACGAGGAGGTAGAGTTTGCAAAGACTCTGGGCGTGGATTTCCTTATTACCGACCATCACGAATGTCACGCTGATTTACCACGTGCTGTTGCGGTTATTAACCCACACCGTCCCGATTGTACATACCCTTTCAAGGAGCTTGCGGGTGTAGGAGTTGTATTTAAGCTTCTATGTGCGTATGAGGAGCGTGCGAAGAACCTTGATAGGTACACCGCCACTCTCAACATTATTAAGGAATACGCTGATTTAGTTGCGATCGGTACTATCGCGGACGTTATGCCCATCAAGGAAGAAAACAGGGTAATCGTTAAATACGGTCTTAGTATGATTGAAAATACGCAGAGAGTAGGACTCGCAGCTCTTATTGACGCTTCAATGTCGAAGAATGATAAGAGAGCTGATAAAAGTCCGAAATATTCGCCCAAAAAGAAGAGAACTAAGATTACGACAGGCTTCATCGGCTTTACACTAGCTCCAAGAATTAACGCAGCAGGAAGGGTAAGAAGTGCCACCATAGCTGTAGAGCTATTTTTGAGCGAGGATTATCAGTCCGCACGCCAAATCGCCGAGGAGTTATGTAACGCCAACAAAGAAAGACAAGCCGAAGAAAACAAAATAATGCAGGAGGCTTTTGAGAAAATTGATGGCCTTGATATTCAGAATAATCCTGTTATAGTTCTTAATGCCGATGACTGGCATCATGGAGTTATCGGTATAGTTTCATCACGTCTTACCGAGAAATACTGTCGCCCTTCTATACTCGTTTCATTCGACGGTAATGATGAAGAACACATGGAAGGCGAGGCAGTAGGTAAGGGCTCCGGCAGAAGCATCAAAGGGCTTAATCTTGTCGATGCGCTTTGCTCTTGCTCTGAATATCTGGTTAAGTTTGGCGGTCATGAGCTTGCTGCAGGCTTGTCGGTAACAAGAGAGAATTTACCTCTGTTTATTGAGAAGATTAACGAGTATGCGAGAGCCAATTTGTCTGAGAAGGATATGATTCCAACCATCGAGACAGACTGCGAGATTTCTTTCAACGACATAAATTTGGCGCTTGCTGAGTCATTGCAACTTTTGGAGCCATACGGAGTTGGCAACCCAATTCCTATGTTTGTGTGTCGAGGTGTAAATCTTGCGGATATTAACGGTGTAAGCGACGGTAAGCATACTAGATTTACTTTCGGTAATACCAATAAGGTCGTATCAGGTATGTATTTTTCCAACTCCCCCGACAATTTAGGGCTTTATGTGGGCGACAAGGTGGATATTCTCTTTAGCCTTGACATCAATGAGTGGCAGGATAGAAAAAGTGTGCAGCTGATAGTGCGTGACATTAAAATTTCTACATCTCAGGAGAGCAAAAACGAGCAGGAACAGCAAAGATTTGAAGAAATAAAAGCGGGAGCATTCTTCTCATCGCTCGAGAATCTTTTGCCAACACGAGAGGATATGGCAAAGGTCTACCGCTTTATTCAGAACCTGCTTCACTCTGGTGTAGATACTATATCTCACAGAGATATTTGTGCCAAACTCTCTTACGGCACGAAAAATACTATGAACTATATTAAGTTAAAGTTCATCATACTCATTTTTAAAGAAATGGATATAGTAAAGATTGAGGAGAATGATGAGGTATATACTTTTACCCTCCATTATTCAACTACCAAGAGAAATCTGGAAAAATCAAGTATATTAAAGCGACTTCGTGCACAAATGCGCGAATGATGGTGGTTTTATGTTTACAAATATGCTTTCTTTGCTTGAAGTAATTGAGCAAAGTGAAAAAAAGTATGATATAGAGAAAATTAAGAGCGCCTTTTTGTATGCCAGCGAGCTTCATCAGGGGCAATATAGACTCAGCGGCGAGCCGTACGTCTCACATCCCGTTGCTGTAGCTACGATTGTAGCAAAGCTGGGATTAGATACAGACTCAATATGTGCCGCACTCTTACACGACTGCGTCGAGGACTGCTCAGATAAGACAGACCTTGATATTATCGCAAGGATGTTTGGCAAAGAGGTTTCCTACCTTGTTGACGGTTTAACCAAAACCATCCAAGTACAGCTTGCCGACAAAGAAGAGGCGCATATTGAAAATATACGTAAGATGCTCCTTGCCATGAACAAGGACATAAGAGTTATCTTTATCAAGCTATGTGATCGACTTCATAATATGCGCACTCTTTCTGCAAAAAAAGAGGATAGACAGAGAGCTATAGCACTGGAAACGATGTATATCTACGCTCCGCTTGCGCACCGACTGGGTATTCAGAAAATCAAGCAAGAGCTCGAGAATTTAAGCTTGTTTTACCTTGATCCCGTAGGATATGAAGAGGTGCAGCAGGAGATTGAGAAGAAGTACGGTCAAAACAGGTCGTTCTTAGAGGAAGCAAAGAATACGATTTCCGATAAGCTTAACGAAAACGGAATCAATCTCACGCTTGAGGGAAGAGTTAAATCCGTATACAGTCTTTACAGAAAAATGTATACGTTCAATAAGAACTTTGATGAGATATATGACTTCTACGCTGTTAGAATTATCGTTCAGAACGAGCTGGAATGTTATACTGCACTTGGACTCGTTCATGAAATGTTTAAGTCTATTCCCGGTAGATTCAAGGATTATATTTCAACACCTAAGCCTAACCTGTACCGTTCATTGCATACTACCGTAATCGGCAGAAGCGGTATTCCTTTTGAAGTACAGATTCGTACTCGCCAGATGCACGAGGAGGCTGAATACGGTACCGCAGCGCACTGGAAGTATAAGTCAGGTGAAAAGAGCAGCAGCAATATCGATGAGAAGTTAAGGTGGATTTCTAAGCTTCTTGAGTCGGACGAGAATACGCGCGACCCTGATGAATTCATACATTCATTTAAAACTGATATATTCCACGATGAAACATTCGTGTTTACACCTAAGGGTGATGTAATATCCCTGCCGCAAGGATCTACCGTTATTGATTTTGCTTACGCGATACATTCCGCTGTCGGCAACAAGATGATAGGTGCGAAGATTAACGGTGCCATATCGCAGATTGACAAAATTCCGCAGAACGGTGACATCGTTGAGATTATTACCTCCAATGCTTCTAAGGGACCGAGCCGAGATTGGCTCAAAATTGTAAAGACGGGTGAAGCTAGGAGCAAGATTCGCCAGTGGTTCAAGAAAGAGAAGAGAAGCGAGAATATAGTGGTCGGAAAATCCGAGGTTGATAAAGAAATCAGACGAATCACCAAAGAACTTTCCGAAGAGCAAATCAGTGATATTATAGTAAAGGTTGCAAAGAAGGTCGGTATACAGACCGCAGACGATTTCTATAATACTCTTGGATTCGGAGGCTTATCACTAACGAGATTTCTGCCTAAGATTAAAGACGAAATCGAAAGAATTCTTGAAGAAAGCAAAGATAATACTTCTACGCCTGAAGACGAAATTTCTAAAATCAAGCTCACCGACGTAAACAAGCAACGCAAAACCAACAACGGAATCATCATCGATGGCGAGCCAGGTTGTCAGGTTAAATTTGCAAAGTGCTGTAATCCATTGCCTGGCGATAAGATTGTCGGATTTGTTACTCGCGGTTTTGGCGTATCCATACACAAGTGCGATTGTCCTCACGTGTCTCAATCCAGACGTAACGAGGATAATATAGCAAGATGGGTAAGAGCTGAATGGTCCATTACTGATTCAGCTTCTAGCGAAACATACGAGGCTATGATACAAATTATTGCCGAGGATGGCATCGGTGTTATTGCTTCAATTTCCATGGCGCTTGCGGATATGCGAGTTTCAATCTCCCAGATTTATACACAGAATATGAAGGACGGATCGGTTGCAATAAATATGCACGTTGGTTGTAAGAGCACATCACACTTTGATTCAATCGTGTCAAAACTGCGCTCGATTCCTGCGATTATCTCCGTTAGCCGCGGTTTTACTAACTAAATCAGAGGTAGTGATATGATAGCAGTTTTACAAAGAGTCAATAATGCTACGGTTTATGCAGACGGCAAATTAAACGGTGCAATATCAAGAGGACTATACATTTTACTCGGTGTCGCAAAGGGCGACGTTGAGCAAGATGCCGTTTTACTTGCTGAAAAAATATCCAAGCTGCGCATTTTTTGTGATGATAATGGCAAGATGAATCTTTCTGTCAACGATATTGACGGAGAGGTTATGGTCGTATCTAATTTTACACTTAACGCAAATTATGCACATGGTAACAGGCCCGATTACCTATCAAGCGCATCACCTGATATTGCAAATGAGCTATACGAGGCATTTAAGGCTGAAATGGCTAAGCGCGTTAGATACTGCACGTCTGGTGTATTCGGCGCCGATATGCGTACTGAAATGTCCACCGATGGACCCGTGACTATCGTTATGGATTCTAATGTTTTAAAGGGTAATAAGAAATGATTTTAAATATTAACGGTGACGTTAATCGTTACTATGTTCAAAGTCTGTGTATGCTGTTTTTCCCGGGAGCGACATTCGGCAAAAATGAGACGGCGGCAGAAGGAGTTCCACAGGTAGATGTAGAAGTTCATAAGAACCTATGCGATGATGACGTTGCTACTGTATCTATCAGGCTTAACGACAAAATATGCACTAATACGGCTATTGTTGCTTTTGACGAGGAAGTATCTGTTGCTACGCATGCATCTATTGCTGTAGGCAGAGCGTTATTTGCGGCAGGTAAGGATTTGCTGGGACATACTCCTCCATGGGGAATTTTAACCGGAGTAAGACCCGCAAAGGTTGCAGGGGGCATAATTGAACTCGGTAACGGCATTATTAAGACTAAAAAGATATTGCGTGATGAATATCTGTTAAATCCGCAAAAAGCGGCACTTGCAGTTTCAGTCGCAAATACGGAAAATAGGATTCTTAAGAAAATGGGTAAGGATACTTGCTCGCTTTATATCTCTATTCCGTTCTGTCCTACAAGATGCTCATACTGTAGCTTTGTATCATATACCACTCCGCGTCTTTTGTCCCTGATTGACGAATATATAGATGCACTTCTTGAGGATTTAGCCGAGACGATAGATACAATATCAATGCTGAATATGCGTATTTCTACCGTATACATTGGCGGTGGAACTCCAACTACCCTTAGCGAAACACAGCTTGAAAAGCTTCTATCCAATATTGCAGGAAAAATCGATATTTCTTCATTGGATGAGTTTTCGCTTGAGGCAGGCAGACCTGATACGATTACTAAAGAAAAGATTGATATTGCTAAGAAATACGGGGTTAATCGTATCAGCGTTAATCCGCAGACCTTGAATGACGAGATCTTAAAGGAAATCGGCAGACGTCACACTACGGAAGATTTTTATCGTGCGTATGAGCTTGCCATAAACAGCGGCATTTCTAATATTAACGTCGATCTGATTGCGGGTTTACCGGGAGATGATTTTAAGAACTTCTCGGAAACTATTGATAAGATAATCGAACTTTCTCCGTCTAATATTACAGTACATACCTTCTGCGTTAAAAAAGCGGCAGATGCTCTTAAAAAGAATTCGGGCATTTATTCGCTTACGGGTGTGGATACCGCAAAATGCGTGTCGTATTCACAGTTAAAGACTAAATTTGCGGGCTATAAGCCGTACTATATGTATAGGCAGAAGAATACTATCGGCAACCTAGAGAACGTTGGCTTTACACGTGAGGGACACGAGTGCCTATATAACGTATATATGATGGAGGAAGCACAGACAATCTTCGGAATTGGCGCAGGTGCAGTTACCAAGCTTGTTGATAACTCCTGCACAGAAGATAAGGAGAAAAGGATACTTCGCATTTTCAGGCCAAAATATCCTTATGAATATCTACGTGATGCCGAGAATAAACGGATTTCGAACGGATCATTGGATAAAATTAACGTAAGACAGCAGGCTTTTGACTTCTTCAATAAAATTAACTAATAATTTTCATTGCTCACTAATACATTTTAGTGAGCATATTTTATTGAGGTAAAAAATGGGAGCTACAAACGCAAGAAAAACAGATAATACACTATTCAAGGACGCATTCATACTCACTATTTCCACTCTTTTAACAAAGGTTATAGGTGTATGCTTTAAAATTCCGCTATCATATATTTTGACTGATGAAGGACTTGGATATTTCAATACTGCCTACTCCATATATGTGTTTTTTTACGCACTTTGCACCGCAGGAGTGCCTAAGGCAATAACACTCGTTTTGACACGCGAGAATTGCCAAGAAAGCAGAAGTATTGAAA
Source organism: Eubacteriales bacterium (assembly GCA_045629765.1). Classification (GTDB taxonomy): domain Bacteria; phylum Bacillota; class Clostridia; order Oscillospirales; family CAG-272; genus UBA1740. The sequence goes on along the minus strand of JAZQRW010000095.1, from coordinate 1,461 downwards.
TAACCAAAAAGACTATTGGACTTTTTGCGTCGATTGGTACTTTGTTGAGTGTAATTATGCTTTTGCTCTCGCCCATTATTTGCATGTTAGTTAAAAATGAAAGGGTTATAATCCCTCTTTTTTTCATCATTCCGTCATTGATTTTCGTAAGTGTTTGCGGAGTAATAAGAGGTTATCTTGCGGCAAGCAACAAGCTAACGCATATAGCAGTTTCTCAGTTAATAGAGGTGTTATTAAAATTGGTGCTAGGACTTGCTCTGGCATTTTATGCTCTTAGATTATCTCTACCTTTATATTATATAAGCGGATTTGCAATTCTCGGTGTTTCTATTGGTTCCTTCGCTTCTTGCGCATATCTTTATATGAAAATACCAAGGATAAAGCGGAAAGAAAGATGTTATTTGCCGAGAGAGGAGTCGGGCAGAATTAAGAGAGAAATACTAAAGATTGCACTTCCTATTTCGCTCAGCGCCTCTGCTATCAATCTTAGTTCCTTAATAGATATAGGTCTGATTATGCGAGGATTGCAGCATGGAGGATATACGGCAGATGCTGCAACAGCCTTATACGGTAATTATTCAACGCTTGTAGTTCCGATGCTTAATCTTGTAATTTCATTGATTACACCGTTTACAGTAGCGGCGCTGCCACATCTTTCTAGGAAATACTTGAACGGGAAGAAGGAAGAATATACTGAAAGCTTAAACGAGCTTATAAATGTAATAATGTTTTTCGTCACGCACACTGTAATTCTTATGTGTTTATACAGTAATGAAATTCTTGATATTCTATTCTCGACTAACTCTTCGCTAATCGCCTCACCGCTATTATCATGCCTTGCGCCTGCATTTTTGCTATTGACGCTTATGACTATACTTAATACTGCAATCGAAGCAACCGGTGATTTTAAAACTCCGCTAATATCGCTCATACTTGTCGCAGTGATTAAGGTCGGCGTCAGTTATTTTCTGATATCAGAAAAAGGTATGGGAATATTCGGCATTCCGATTGGAAATATTGTTTCGTATTTTGTAGGACTGCTTATAGCCGTTATTCGTATGAATAGCTTAAGAGTAAAACAAGCATATTTCAGTATGACGATGCGCTTTTGCATAATATCTGTAATTAGTACCATTGCTTCGCACGCTCTGATATACTACGTTTTACCGATACCTCTTACAGGATTTTCTTTTTTGATTTCGATCGTAATTTCTGCTGTGATTTACGTTCTAGTTAATTTAGTATTCGATAAAAGGATATTTTTCGAGTTTAAAACAGTTATTTTAGACAAAAAGCGTAAAATAAATTTATCTAATAAGACGAATATGAATATCAATTAGAAAAAAATGTTACAATTGGTATTGAATTTAAAAGTCTTGATTGGTATAATATTAACGTATTACAAATAAGAAAGGAAACTTAAAATGACAAAGACAGATCTTATAAACGTAGTTGCTGCAG
>JAZQRW010000094.1:0-18475 GCA_045629765.1 Eubacteriales bacterium | reverse complement strand
GGCGCAGGCATCGCGGCTCCAGCTTCTCTTATTATAATATTCAATCTTTGTTCTAAGAAAGACACCAGTTGGTGTCTCTTTTTGCCCACGAGGGGAGCTCCAACTTCGGTCGGCTTTTTTGCCAAAAGGCAAAAAACTGGTTCGTATGCGCGCCGCAGAGCGCGTCAAGCTCGCTTGTAAGCGGCAAGGCGCAAGCATCGTGGCTCCAGCTTCTATATTCTTTTGTACTGCATTTATATGAAAAGACACCCGTGTGGTGTCTTTTTTGTTGTCGCGAGAGCAGGTGGGGCGGCGGGGAGCAAGCCCCCACCCTACGACAAATTATTCATCATTCATCATTCATTTTTCCCACGTGCACGTTTGCAACTCTCTTGAGCTTTTCTATAAAGCTATTTACGATTTTCGTAGGCTCTTTATCCTTCTTGTATATTGCATAAAGCTGACAAGTCGGATTTGGAACCTTGACAAGATAATACGTTACGTTATCGTGCGGTGGATATTGCGCTACTATGGTATCAGTAGTAATCGTCGCGCCCATTCCGCATAGCATCATATCATAAATTACGTCAATGTTACGTGAATTGTAAACCTGACAACGTGAAATGTCACAATGCGCCAAAAATCTCGACATATCACGCCATAGCGTGCTCTTACTGTTTACCTTTAAGAAATCAACGCCCTTAAAAAGTGAATAGTCTGATATTACCCTTTCCGGAAAATCCTCGCCCGACAATAGTTCTTCTCTTGTAAGACCGTATTTTCTCAGCTCGGCAGTACAAGGGTAATCGTTTCTTAGCGCAATTACGTACCTCTCGTTTACAATCGGGACTCCCGAATATTTACTCTGGTCATAATGGTAGCCGATTGCAATATCAAGCGTTCCAGAATCAAGCTTTTGAAGAATAGAGGCGTACAAGTCCATTTCGCCCATATAAATTCTCATCTCCACGTCGGGATACTCGTCTTGGAACTCCTTACATACAGTGGGCAACATATGGCGCGAGGCAGAAAAGGCACTTCCAACAGCAATTTCACCTGTGCTTGAACGCGAAAAGGCCTTAATGCGAGTATGCATATTGCTTTCACTCTCGGCGCATTCCTCTAAATATTCAATATACACTCTTCCCTCTCGTGTCAATCCTATTGGCGATATACTTCGGTCAAAAATCTCAAATCCCAGTCTTTTCTCAAGCTTCTTAATGGTGAGGCTCAGCGACGACTGGCTGATGTATAATTTCTTCGCCGCCTTCGAAAAGCTGCTCTCTTGATAAACCCTATAAACGTAACTATCCGCAAGCTCCATTTTTCTCTTCCTCTTATTTATTATAATAAATATGCATTATACATATATTTATATTTGATTATATCATACACTTGTGATATAATCAATAGCGAACTATTAAAAAGGAAGATTTTTATTATGAAATTTAAGTTTTTCGGCAAGGAAATCGACTATAAGTGGATAATCGCCGGCACGCTGTTCGTAATGATGTTTATGACGCTCGGCTTTTGCAGCTCGAACAGAGGTATTTACCTGACGGCTATCACCGAGGCGCTCAATATGCCCCGTGCCGAATTTTCGACAAGCTATAGCCTTAGATTTATAACCTCAACTATTTTGAGCCTATTCTTCGGCTACTTTATTGCCAACCTCGGTGCTAAGAAGATTGCGCTTATCGGTATTGTAGCCCTGATAATTTCCTGTCTGATTTACGCTACAGGTACGAATGCTATCGTATTCGGCATTGCGGCGATATTCTTAGGCGTCGGCATCAGCTTTACCGGTAACACCATTGCAGGATACATAGTACGTGAGTGGTTCGCTGAGAAGAAGGGTACTTTTATGGGTATTATTATGGCGGCTAACGGTGTCGGTGGCGCTGTGGCAATACAGTTTATGGGCCCTATTATCGACCTAGATAACCCCCAGAACTTCGGCTACAGAAAGGCGTACTTTATTATTGCAGCTTTAATGGTAATCGTCGGCATTCTGTTATTCATATTCCTTAAGGATAAGCCGAAGGAAGAGTCGAAAATTCAAGAAATGGTAGCCGAAAAGGCTAGTAAGAAAAAGGACTTCGGCACTCCATTTAAGGTGCTTATAAGGCAGTCAAGGTTTTACGGAGCTGTAATTCCTATCTTCATTTCCGGATTTATTCTCACAGGAATCAGCGAGGTTGCCTCCCCACTTTACCACGACGTTGGCTTTGACGCTGAATACATTACCCTTCTTGGTACGGTTGCATCACTCTCCTTAACCGGCTCAAAAATGACTCTTGGTATACTCAGCGACAAGTTCGGCACTAAGTGCAGTATGTACATTTGCTTTACCGCCGCACTCTTCTCAATGTTCTCACTCTCACTTATCGACGGCTCGACGTTCGGTCACGTGCTCGCTATGATTAAATCATGCCTCGGTCAGCTCGCAGTACCGCTTGAGACGATTATGCTCCCGCTTATTGCAATGAGTATGTTCGACAAGCGTGATTTTGCAAAGATGCTGGGTATTTTAAATGCCGCAAGCAGAGCAGGCATCTCACTCGCAGGCCCTCTTTTCAATCTTTGCTTTGACAAGCTCGGTACTTACACCCCCGCAATTTACATCTCCCTTGTTCTGATAGTCGGCGCATTTATACTTATGGCTGCTTCTATGAATAAAAACAATAATCGCAATGCTGATTTAGCGGCTTAATTTCCGTCATTTTTCACATATTTAAAAGGGTTTTTTCCTCGCTTTTCACGGAAGAAATAAATTTTAATTTTTTTCAAAAAACTATTGATTTTTCACAGTCAATATGCTATAATACAAGATGTCAATTTGTGTTTAACAAAAATTTATATAAAATTCAGTCATTCGTGGCTAGATTTTAGGAGGTGTCAAAATGGCTAAGTGCAGTATCTGCGGTAAGGGTGTTACCTTTGGTCACAACGTTTCTCACTCTAATCGTAAGACAAACAGAACCTGGAAGCCTAACATTCGTAAGGTTAAGGCAGTTGTAGACGGTACACACACCACAGTTTGTGTATGCTCCCGTTGCCTTCGTTCAGGAAAGATCGAGCGTGCATAATGCTTAAAAACTCCACTTGAAGCGTGGAGTTTTTTGTTTATTTGAGGTTTTTATGAATTGCGCTGTTGTTGACTCAAGAATTAGTAATGCTTGTCGCTCTCGTCTTATTGCCGAGGGCTTTTGCCTTATTACTCTGCCTCCCCACAGCGCTCTTGGTGCACCCGTAGCATCGCACACGGATATGCTTATAGCAAGAATTGGTGAAAATCTCGTTTTCAACCGCAGCTATGCCAACGCTCACCCAGAAATTATAGATAAAATAAGGGTGGCAGCATCAAAATACAATATAGTATTAGATGATGCGGTGCTGAGTGAAGTTTACCCCAATGATTGCGTGTACAACTCTCTTGTGACGAATGAGAAAATCTACACGGCTCACACGGATAATGACTCTATCTCGCATCTGGCAAATAAGATGGGTAAGACACTTGTGAAAATCAAGCAGGGATACCCTGCCTGCACTACCCTTCTGCTGAACGGTAAGCGTGCCGTAACTGCTGACGAAGGCATGGCAAGAGTGCTTAGAAGCGACGGCTTTTCGGTAACGATTATTGAAAACGGAGATATTTCTCTCCCACCCTACGCGTATGGATTTATCGGCGGCGCGTGCGGCGTATTTCGTAATACGGTATATTTCTGCGGTGACGTAGGTACACATCGCTCTTTTGATAAAATAAGCACTGCTATAAAGGACGCGGGTATGAATTATATCTGTTTATCGGATGAAAAATTATCCGACCTCGGCGGTATCATTTTTCTTTGAAAATACGTCTATTACGCAAACTATAATCGGTACTAACACAAGACCTAAAAATCCAAATAAGGAATACGAAATATATATCAGTGACAGAGTAAGAAGCGGATGAATTCCGAGATGCTTACCTACGATTTTAGGCTCTGAGACCTGCCTTATCAACGTATATACCAGAAAAAGAATTATCAGTCCTACGGCTAAATACGTATTATCCGTTGCGAATGCATACAACGCATACGGCAAAAGAATTGTTCCGACGCCAAGTATGGGCAATATATCCACCAAGGCAATAATTAGTGCTAAAAGCAAATTATACTTTACATTTAGTAAGCTAAGACCAACGAGCATAACAACAAACGTGATACACATTAACAAAAAATATGCTCCAATATATTTAATTACGACGCTGAGTGCTCCTTGCCTTATACGCTGTAAAAATTCAATTTGCCCACTTTTTAGCCTCCCCTTAACGATACCCTTGATTTTATCTAAATCCCAGGCAAAATATACAGTTGATATAATGGTAACGATAATGAATAGTAAGGCGCGAGGTATAGCAGATATTATCCCCGAAATTACTCCTGCGAGCTTGCCTAGGAGCGATATTGCAAAGGAATAGATTGCTGATGTTATCTCGTCGGTTAATTCACCGAAGAGGTTGCCCAGAAAGCCGCCGCTCAGCATATTGCCATTGATTATCTGCATAAGTCCTTCCTCGGCGTTGGCATTATCAAAGAAGTGCCATACTTCAAGCGATAATCTCCACACTCCAAGGCACACCAGTCCTAAAGCACCTATAGTTATCAGGACGGTAAGCAGCACGCGGATAATCCTCTCGGGTATCCTTACTTTTTTGCTAATCGGCTCGGCAATTTTGCTGACTAAAACAGCAAAGCCCAGCGCAATCAAAAATGGCAATATATACGCCAAAAGGTATCTTACAAAAACGTAAATTGAAAGTCCTGCACCTAAAACGGCAATAAAAACGTACGCTATATTTTTAATTTTTTCCATATCCTTACGGTGCGCCCTTCGTGTTTTTAATTAAATTATAGTCAATTTAACAAGAAAATATAACAAATCAATATATTAAGGAGAAAAAAATGGTTATTATTGAAATGGAAAACGGCGGTAAAATCGAGATTGAGCTTTACCGTGACGTAGCACCCAAGACGGTTGAGAATTTCGAAGCGCTCGTCACTGCGGGCTTTTACGACGGTCTTATCTTCCACAGAGTCATTCCCGGATTTATGATCCAGGGCGGTGATCCTCTCGGCAACGGCATGGGCGGTGCTGAAAAGAAAATCAAGGGCGAATTTTCCGCTAACGGCTGGAATAATACCTTGAAGCACGAAAGAGGCGTTATCTCTATGGCAAGAGCCTTTGACCCCAACTCTGCTTCCTCACAGTTCTTCATTATGCACGCTAACGCCCCCCACCTTGACGGACAGTACGCTGCTTTCGGTAAGGTAGTTTCCGGTATGGAGGTTGTCGACGAGATTGCTTCAATCCCCACCGACTACTCCGACAAGCCCAAGGTTGCTATGAGAATGAAGAAGGTTTCTTTGGTATAATACCACACCTTTGCCTTACAAAAAACTCATTTATATAAAAAATAAACACACCGAGTGCCTAAGAGTATTAGCTTGGTGTGTTTTTTTGTGCAAGTTTTAAATCATTATTAAATTCCTATAGCATATCTATTGACAAGATTGGCGCGAAATAGTATAATATTTTTGTAAAATAGTACATATTTTGTTTTTTTACAAAAAAGGCGGAGGTGTATATGGATAAACAGGAAATTATAGCGGTTTTAAAGGAGCTTTACAAGGTCAGTGGCTTTCGCGTTTCTCTTCACGGTGCGGATTACTCCGAAATTGCAGCATACCCGGAGTCAAGACACGAGTTTTGCCGTTCGCTTCACAAAAGCAAGCAAGAGTATGAAAAATGTATTGAATGCGACAGGCGCGCTTGCAAGACTGCGCTTGCAATCAAGGATACTTACTTATATAAGTGCCGTTACGGTATAACCGAGGCTGTAAGCCCGCTTTATAATTTCGGTACTCTGGCAGGCTTTCTTATGATGGGACAGGTGCATGAGGATAAGGATACCTTTTTGCCTTCGGTAAAAATGGCGGCAGAGCGGCTCTATGACCCTACCCTGCTCATACATTTTGAGCAAATTCCTCCCATAAGAACGGAGATAGTGCGAACCTACACCAAGGTTTTGACTATTTGTGCGCAGTATCTGACAATGTCCATGTCACTTTCAAACGAAAGGCCGACACTCACACAGCTTGTCAAAAAATACGTTTACGACAACTACCAAAGCAAAATCAGCATTAGCGATATTTGTCAGCAAATAGGCTGTTCCAGATCCACGCTTATGACCACGTTTAAGAATGAAACGGGTACAACGGTAAACGATTATATTACAGAATTCAGACTCAACGAAGCGGTGAGAATGATGAGTATAGGTACGATGAGCATCGGTGAAATTGCTATTAAAGCGGGCTTCTCCGACCAGTCGTATTTTTCTAAGGTTTTCTCCGCTAAATACAGCGTATCACCAAGAGAATATATACAGAAAAGGATCTATCAAGAATAATGAAGATATTACATACATCAGACGTACACCTCTTCTCACCTCTTAGTACGACGCTTGAACCAAGCAAGGTGCAAATCCGTCGCCGTGAGCTTCTTTCCACCTTTGACAGAATGATTGAAGCGGCTATTTGTGAGGGTGTCGAGGTATTTATAATTGCCGGAGACCTGTTTGACAGTGAGGTATCCGCCGATGCCTACGAGCGTACTCTCGCCACGGTTGCGCGCGCAAGGAGTATTCAATTCCTGTACCTAATCGGCAATCACGAGGGCGATATATTGCAACTAAGCAAGCTGAATATTCCTGATAATTTAAAGATAATTGGCAATGATTGGACTTATTTTGACTATAATTCTTTACATATTGTAGGCAGAAGTACGAATTCACCCGATATGTTCAGCAGTTTAAGGCTCAATAAGAACGACACTAATATCGTTGTTTTACACGGTGAGCTCAGCACAGGACAAGGCAGAGATGCAATACCCAGTAAGGATATCGCGGGAGTCGGAATAGACTATCTCGCTCTAGGTCACTACCACTCCTATTCGGTAGGAAGAATAGACAATCGCGGCGTTGCCGTATATTCAGGTACACCGGAGGGTCGCGGCTTTGACGAAGCCTTTCCCTGCGGATTTGTGCTTATAGACACCGACGGCGGTAGGGTGACACACCGCTTTGTCCCCTTTGCAAAGAGACGGATTTTTGACCTAAAGGCAGATGTAAGCAAGCTTAGCACAAGAGGCGAGTACGAAGAGGCCATTGCCAAAGCACTCGCCGATGCAAAGGAAAGCGACATCGTTCGTCTTACCCTCGTTGGTGAAAGAGAAATTGATACCTACGCGGACACCGAGTATCTCTCATCTATTTTCTCAAGGCGATATTTTCACTTCGAAATTCGCGATAAATCTACTGTTAAAATTGATATTGAAGCATATAAAAACGACAAGACTATGGTAGGCGAATTTATACGCCTTGTCAACTCTCAGACATCGCTCTCGGACGAAGAAAAAAGCGATATAATTATGCTCGGCATCAAGGCTCTTCGTGCAGGAAGGGGTGATTTGTAATGAAGCTTATAAGCGCTTATATTGACAATTTCGGTATGCTGAGTAATTGTCGGTACAATTTCCGTGACGGCATTAACACCATTCTTTCCAAAAACGGCACAGGTAAAAGCACTCTCGCCAGCTTCATCAAAGCAATGCTCTACGGAATAGGTGAAACCAGGAAGATAGACATTGCGGAAAATGACAGAAAAAGATACACGCCTTGGCAGGGAGGCAGATTTGGAGGCTCACTCACCTTTTCCGTGGGAGAGAAAACCTATACAGTCGAGCGTTCCTTTGGAGCAAAGGCGAGTCTTGACGAATTTAGGCTAATTGATACGAAAAGCGGAGCTATATCAACCGACTTTAGCGAAAACTTAGGCGAAGAATTATTTGGAATTGACCGTGACGGCTTCGAACGTACGGTAATGTTCTCTGAGAAAAATCTGCTCGGCAAGAATGATAACAAGTCCATATCCGGAAAGCTATCCGACCTTGTTGGCACAGAGTTTGACATCGGCGAATATGACAAGGCGATGACGGCGCTCGAGGATAAGCGTAAGTTCTACTTCAAGCGTGGCGGCGGTGGCGAAATCGGTGCGCTCAAAAAGGAGCTTAGTATAGTTGAAGGCACTTTAGATGCACTATCAACTCTTACCGCACGCGCCAATGCCGAGTCAGCGCAAATCGCAAACCTTAAGAGTGAAATAAAAACACTTGAGGGCAAGAGCGAGAGAATACGCCAAAATGTCGAAAAAATCGGAATAATCAAGGAAAATCTTGCAAAAGAAGCGGTTTATCAGGATATGCTCGCCACACTTAAGAGCGAGGAGAATAAATTCTTCAGCATAAAGAGCTTCTTTAAGGGTGAAATTCCCACGCAAAGTGAGATTGACGAGGCTATCAAAAAGCAGTCGCAAATGCAAGCGATGCTCGGCAATCGCGAGTTTGTAAACAGTGAGGAATATATTGCTCTTGATACCTTCTTTAAGTCGCCGACGAGCTTTGAAGAGATTGACTCAGCTCTTAATTTAAGCATAGACACCGATAGACTAAAAAGAGAAAAGCAAGCAATCGCCGACGAAAACGACGAGCGTACAAAAAACGCTCGGGAAATATTTAAGCGCCGCGTTCCAACAAGACGTGAAATCGATGAAATGTCGAGGCTTGCCGAACAAAAAACCACGTCTATTAACCCAATAGTTGCTATAATTTGTACACTTTTATTTGCATTAAGTGTCATTTTTGGCTTTGTAATACATTATTTTGCTTTTGCTATTTCACTGATTGCAATAGTGATATTTGCTTTGACAGGAAGAGTTAAGAAGCCGAATACGGCACTAAACACCTTTATTTCGGAAATTGATTCTTCACTGTTAAATATGCAACCTAAGGAGGCCATTAACGAAATATCCGCTCGCCTTAACCGATATGAAGAGCTACTGAACACCGACTCTTACAATCTTGAAATCTTAAGTGAGAAAATTAACGACCAAGACAGGCGCATATTCACATTTTTGGCAAAGTTTCCACTTATAAACGCCCCCACAGTTATCGACGCAATAAGGCAAATTAAGGAAAAATACTTAAAATATTATTCTATGCAGATGGCTCGCGAGCATATCGCGCTTAACAAGTACGAGTTTCCTTATTCTACAGACGAATTAAAGCTACAGTTAAACGCGTTCTTAGCGAGGTTCAACGTAAAATCCGATACGCCGTTTGATGAAATAAGACGCGCACTCGCCGAATACAACGTGCAAGCGCAAACAGTTGCGAAGATGCGCACGCAGTGCGAGGATTATAAGGCACGTCACGCGCTGGTGGGAAAGAGTGCTCCCCTCGAGGCTCAAGCCGATGGTGACGTAACTGCACTTAAGAAAATAACGGACGAAATCACCCTGCGCCGTGAAGCACTGCAGCGAATGCTCAGAGAGCATGAAAATACTCTGAATGAGTTCACGCGCCGTGACGAGCTTGTTACTAAGGAAAACGTGCTAAAGAATAAAATTGAGCAATACGAGCGCGAGCTTGCTACTGTTCAAAACACGATGCACTATCTTAAATGTGCGTGTGACAATATAACCGACAGGTACCTTGGCAAGACAATCGAAGGCTTTAGCAAATACCAAAAGCAAATGTCGGGAAATGACGGAGAGTTCAGCCTTGACACCGAGTTCTCACTTTCAAAAACCGAGGGTAGCCAGACACACTCGGAGAGTAGTTACAGCCGTGGAACACGTGATTTGTACGCGCTGGCTATCAGGCTATCTCTTATCGACTCACTATACGAGGGCGAGCTGCCGTTCATTATTCTTGACGACCCGTTCATTGCTTTTGACGATGAAAAGGTGCAAAGGTCGGTGGGCGTGCTAAAAAAACTTGCCAATAATCGACAAATTATCTACCTTACCTGCTCGCAGGCAAGAAGCATATAAGCAATTATTCCTTCCTATTCATATACTGATATAGGCAAGACATCTTGCCACTATGAAAAGGAAGGAATATTAAATTATGGCAACATTCTTCAACCAGGCGTCCTTAATCCGCGGCAACCTGGTCACTAATTCCAACGTCACTGCCGGCGAGTTGACTGAGGTGCTCTCAGCATCTAAGACCGCGCTTAACTCCTCATATGCGCTTGGCGAGTCAATAGCATACGCAATTAACCTTGTAAATACGGGAATCACCCCATTTACTAACGTGACGATTAACGACAACCTCGGCGCATACAGCTTTACCGACGGTGACGGTAACGTGCTAACCCTTTACCCTCTTAGCTACGTTGCAGGCTCGATTAAGCTATATATCAACGGTGTTTTGCAGGGTTCTGCCCCTACTGTCAACCCCGGACCACCACTTACTCTTAGCGCTATCACCATTCCCGCAGACTCAAACGTCACGATAGTTTACGAGGCGGTGCCTAACGAATACGCTCCGCTTAGCCAAGGCAGTACAATCACCAACACCGCAGTTGTTGACGGCCCGGACGTTGCCGAGCCAATCACGCTTAGCACAGCAGTTGGCACACGTGATACGCTTAACCTCACGATTGCAAAGGCACTCTGCCCTACAACCATCACCGATAACGGCCAGCTCACCTACACCTTTATTATTCAAAACACCGGCAACGAGGCAATTATAGCAACCGATGACGTGGTAGTAACCGATACCTTTAATCCAATCCTTAATCCTATCGCCGTTACCTTTAACGGCACTGATTGGGCTGAGGGCGTCAACTACACTTACGACGAAACCACAGGCAACTTCGCTACCCTTCCGGGTCAGATTACCGTCCCTGCTTCGACTTACACCCAGAATGCCGAAACAGGCGTATATTCTAACACCCCCGGCGTATCAATCATTACAGTCACCGGAACTGTGTAAATGTCAACTAATATTGACAAAGGACGAGATTTTTCTCGTCCTTTTGCTTTTAGAATTCTATATAATTCTGATATTTAAGTGGCAACCCCTCACGAAAAATGTGTGAATCATTTGAAAGCGTGAGTATTCTCGGTATCGCATATCCGCCCCTATCCTTAAACTCAACCACCGTCACACCGGTATGACCAATGTCAAAATGCGTAGCAAACTGCGGATACGGAATGTCAAGAAGCGCACTCAAAAAGGCAATGCCCATACCCTGATGCGCAAAGAGCGCAACACGCTCCTCGTTAGGATTTATCACCTTATATTTGCCGGTATACCTTTCGTGCTCGTAGCCGAGCTCACGGAAGAATGCATCAACGTTGTCGTATATCCACTCAACGCTCTGCCCGTAATTGCCTGAAGCAAACTCGGGGTGCTCGTACCAACGGTCACCAAGCTCACGTATCTCACGCGTCGTGAACGTTTCCATAGTCTTTAAGTTGTGGAAAAGCCAGAGGCGTCCCGTCTTTCTGTCTGTGCGCTCTATCGTAAACCTACTCCACGCGTTGTCCTCGTTAGCGAACTCGACGATTTGCGCCGTTTTCTTCAACATCTCACAGGTCGGCTTTGCCGTTAACTGCGCGCGATTAGAGGGTGAAACGTATATTTTATCAAGTCCGTGCACGGCAAGCCTCTTGGCAAGTGCCTCCGCCTGTCTTTCACCCAACGGGGTTATGGAATCAGGATTATATATCGGGTCTGCGTGTCTTATGTAGTAAAATAACATAGCTCGCTCCCTTTAAGCTTCATCGGAATGATGCTTTATCTTATGCACAAGCGCCTTTAAAGCCTCGTGACGCGCGCTGGTCTTATGCTCGGGCTTAATGTCACCCGCCTTAGTGAGCGCAATCTTAGTAAGATATGGGCCTAAAAGCTCGTATATAAGAACTGCAAAAAGCGTAATGTTGCTTACAATCGCACCCTCGACTGTACCAAGTGCCTCAGCCTTAAGCGCCATACCGAGTGCAACACCTGCCTGAGGAAGAAGCGTAATTCCAAGATATTTTACGATATGCGAGTCGCATTTTACAGCCTTGGCGCTACCGAATGCGCCAAAGTATTTACCGAGTGAGCGCGCAAGTATGTATATAACGCCGACAAGAACTATATATCCATCCTTTAATTTATCAAGCTCAAGCTCAGCACCGCTGATTACAAAGAATAGAATCAAAATAGGCGCCGTCCACCTGTCTGCCCTATCCATAAGCTCCTCGGAAAGATCACAAATGTTACAAAATACAGTTCCAAGCATCATGCAGGCAAGAAGTGATGAGAACGCAATCTCAACGCCCATAACCTCAAACGGAGGAATTGTAGTAAGACCAACGGTCATAAGAACGAAAGTAACTGACACAGCCATACGCTTTGAACGGGAGTGGAAGAATCTCTCGCAAAGAGTGAACAAAAGTCCCATAACCAAGCCAAGCAAGAGCGATAATACAACCTCAAGAATTGGTTCAAGAACTACGCTTATTATATCAATACTGCCGTTTAATGACCTTGCAACGCCAAATGAGATTGCAAAAATCAGAAGTCCCACTGCATCGTCAAGCGCAACAACGGGAAGAAGAATGTCGGTAAGAGGCCCCTTTGCCTTATACTGCTTTACTACCATCAAGGTTGCGGCAGGAGCGGTTGCCGTTGCAACGGCACCGAGAACTATGGCAGATGAAAGTGGAAATTTATCGCCTAATGCGAGGTGAAGTCCTATCAAGCATATATCAACCACAATGGTGGTGACAACCGCCTGCGCTACACCGATAACGAGTGCCTTCTTGCCTATCTTTTTAAGCTCTGCGAGTCGGAATTCGCTACCCATTGAGAAGGCTATAAAGCCAAGCGCTACGTCTGATATGATTTTGAAAGAGTCGAGCTGCTCACTCGAAATACCGAGATTGAGGTTGGCAGGCTCAAGTACGATACCGCCGAGCAGATACGGACCAATCAAAATACCTGCTATGAGGTATGCCGTAACCGCAGGGAGTGAAACCTTTTTAGCAAGGCGCGAGAGCAGAAGTCCTACCAAAAGCGCAATTGCTAAGCTGAAAAGTGCTGTTGAGTTACTCATTTTATTTAAACTTCCTTAAAATAAATTTTCCTTAATCAAATCTTCAATTTGGCTCTCGCCATAAACCTTAATCCCGTTTTTACGAAGAAGCTCGGCAAGAACACCCTCGCCGTCGACTAATGTGCCGCTAAAGGTGCCGTCGTAAATTTGCTTATTTCCACAGGCAGGGCTCTTCTCCTTAAGTAGTGCAATTTCTATACCCATCTCATTACAAAGCTTAAGTCCCTCGCTTGCACCACGATAATAATTTTCGGTAACGTCCGTGCCAACCTTAGAAAGAACTCGCTCACCCACTCGCTCCGATGGAATGCGTGGAGTCGGTAGTCCGCCGTATATCTCAGGGCAGAATGGTACGAGTAAGAACTTATCTGATAAATTCTTTGCATTATCATTCGGCACGCTTCTGCCGTCATATCTACACGAAACGCCTAATAGGCATGAGCTGATAAGTATTTTTTTCATTTTCTATCCTTTTATGTAAATATTACTTTGCAAAAATGCATTTTTAATCAAATTCAAGTCGCCTGCGCCCATAAGAACTATCGCACCGGCAGTATTATCTCTTACATAAGGCATGACGGATATGGGATCAAGACAGATAGCGCCTTTACCAATGTCAAAGGCAAGATGCTCCGAACTAACACCGTCAATCGCCACCTCGCGCGCAGGGTATATTGGAACTAAAACACAGTTATCAAACCGCGATAGAACTGCAACAAAATCATTCCAAAGCGATGCCGTGCGTGAATATGTATGCGGAGCAAATACTACCGTAACTTTGCCGTGAATCGCTTTAAGAGCATCAAACGTCGCCTCAATCTCACTCGGATGATGAGCATAATCATAGTAAAGAGGACGAATACCGAACCTGCCGAGCCTTTCTATACGCCTGTCAATTCCCGTGAATTCAAAAAGTGCTTTTTTAATAATTTCTTCCTTTATATTATATATATAAGAAAGTGCAACGGCAGCAGTGGCGTTTGCCACATTATGTGCCCCGATTTGCGATATGTGAAAATCGCCGAGATGCTCGCCGCGAAAAAGCACTGTAAAGTCACTCCCGGAAAAGTCACTGCGCGTTATTATATATCGGTAGTCAGCATCATATCCCGTTCCATAGGAAATTGCGCCCAACGCGTGACAAAGCCTACGCGTCACTTCACCGTCCGTATTGATAATCACCGATTTTGCACCACGGCAGGAGAGCAAAAACGATTGCTCAAGCTGTTCTATGCTTTTAAAATAATCAGTATGATCAAGCTGAACCGAGGTTATTATCTGCGTACTTGGTTCAAAATGCAGAAATGAGTCGCGATATTCACACGCCTCGTATATTAAATACTCATCTCCACCGATATACAAAGACGAAGAGTCTAATAGTGGTGCGCCTGAGAGTGTCGTGTGCGCCATACCCGAGCATTTAAAAATATGGTTAAGAATTGCAGTGGTCGTGCTCTTACCGTGTGTACCGCTGACACCTATAGCCTCATTATAAAAGCTCATCAATGCGCCAAGAAGCTCTGCGCGCGAAACAATCAATGCGCCATTCGAGCGTGCGGCAGTTATTTCCGGGGTATCGTCACCTACCGCCAGCGTATAAACAAGCATCTTCTGCGCGGAAAAATTCTCACGTCTGTGACCAATAAATACCCTGACTCCATCGCTCACGAGCGAGTCTGTTGCTTCACTTCTCACCCTATCCGAGCCGGAAACCGCGTAACCGCGAGCAAACAGCAACCTAGCCAATGCGGACTGCCCCGCGCCGCCTATGCCCAAGAAGAATATGCCCGAGTTTTTTTCTTTTAGTACATCTATAATTTTATCTCGTCCTACTCCTGAGTGGTTCATAGACACGTTTTACCCTTTTTCGCCCCTTGTTAACTGTTTATTTAAAAAACTTTCACTTAATTGGTATAAAATGTTAAAAATCAAATGCAGTATTTCCGTAAAAGTTATAGTATACTATATTCAAGAACGGATTTAAATGTTAAATATAGCATCCGGGGGAAAGGAACAAAGTTTATGCAAATTACAGACATCAAAATTAGAAAATTCTTTGATGAAGGACCCATGAAGGCGGTTGTATCCGTCACTTTTGACGAATGCCTTGCCGTACACGACATCAAGGTTATATACGCGAGAGAGCGATATTTCATCGTTATGCCCTCAAGAAAAAATCCTGACGGCACATACCGCGACATCGTACATCCAATCAACTCACAGTTCCGAGCAGAGCTTGAGGAAGCAGTGATCGATGCTTATCACGTTCAACTCGTTGCCGCTGAGCACGACGAGTCGCAAATGGACGACGAGGATGCATATATTATCTAATTTTCGCTAATACGCAAGGTAAGACGGCTCTTATTCATCAAAGTCCCTTTTGCACCTTGTTATTTTAGCACAAACTCTTTGCTATGTCAATAGATTTGACGCAGTAAAGAGTTTTATTTTTTGTCGATAAAAAAGTAAATATAGGTGTACGTTATTTGTAGTATTAAATACAAAAAAATTGATATAGGTAATAAAGTAAAAAGACGCAGAAGAGAGCCAAATCTATCAGCTTTCTTCTGCGCATTTGTTTTTATGGGGAATGCCCAAATATAGATTTTAATTAGCCGGAATAGTTGAATTACTCAGCTATGGGAGCTTCCTCAGCTACTTCCTCTACGGGAGCCTCGGTAGCTGCTTCTTCAACTACAGCTTCCTCTGCGGGAGCCTCGGTAGCTGCTTCTTCAACTGCTACTTCCTCTACGGGAGCCTCGGTAGCTACTTCTTCAACTACAACTTCCTCTACGGGAGCCTCGGTAGCTGCTTCTTCAACTACAACTTCCTCTGCGGGAGCCTCGGTAGCTGCTTCTTCAACTACAGCTTCCTCTACGGGAGCCTCGGTAGCTGCTTCTTCAACTGCAACTTCCTCTACGGGAGCCTCGGTAACTGCTTCTTCAGCAACTGCCTTCTTAGCTCTAGGCTTTCTGGTTCTCTTCTTCTTAGCTGCCTCTTCTCTTGCGATGATGTTGTCAGCCTCGATGATTACGTCCTTAGATGCCTCAATTACCTGCTGCTGTGCTCTCATAACGGTCTCTACAACCTGATTAAGAACTTCCTGTGTCTCAAGCACACCTCTCTGAGTCTCGGCAACTGCCATCTGCTCCTCAGCGCACTGAGCCTGAACGTCAGCAATAAGCTTCTGCTTCTCAATCCACTCGTTCTGTACTGCGGTAATCTCAATATGCTGAGCCGCTGCTGCCTTGTGCTCCTCGAAGATAGCAACCTGGTTAGCAACAATCTCAACCTGCTCCTGATTGATAAGCTTCTGATTAACGGAAACACCCTTCTGCTCACGAGCGGTGTGACGCTGCATATCGTTAACCTGCTTCTGAAGCTGTGCAACCTCTTCCTGCTTGTGAAGAGAATCAACACTGTATGCACTAAGCTCTGCTACGCTATTAAGAAGTGTCTTAACGGACTCACAGATAGTGGAAAGCTTCTCAATAACCTCAGCCTGCTCCTTAGCAATCTGATTCTGAAGCTCAACAACAGCGGAGTTGTCAGCAGTTACGATCACAGGATCGGGAGCCTTAATCTCAGGAATCTTAATCTCGGGAATCTCAATCTCGGGAACTGCAAGCTCAATATTCTTAACGTACTCATCGATTCTCGCAGTAAGAGTAGCGTTAAGCTTAGCCATAGCCGCGTTAACAGATCTCTCAACCATGTTAGAAACGTCAATAGAGATTGGCGCAAGGCTAACAGATGGAACAGGTGTAGTCTGCTGAGGCTGTGGGATATACTGTGGCTGTGGAATGTACTGTGGCTGCGGAATGTACTGTGGCTGCTGATAGTAAGGCTGCTGGTATGGCTGCTGGTATGGCTGCTGCTGATATGTAGGCTGTGCTGCCTGCTGTGGCGCTGCCTTAGGCTGTGCCTGTGGCGCATTGTTATCAACATCACCGTACTCATCGTCAAGAAGGTCGCTATAATCATTGCCAACCGCGTTAAGACCGATTGCCTCGCGAACCTCCTCGCTAAGAACCTCTCTTACCTTATCGAAAGGCTTATTAGCCTTGCTGAACCACTTATCAAACTCTACATTGAACTTATCAAAGCTGGTCTGTGCCTTCTTAATGCCCTTTACATAGTTCTCCTCGTAAAGTGTAAGAAGCTCAACATACTTTGTAGCAACAGTGTCAAGACATGAGTCAATATCCTTATATCTGAGGAGGAAGTCCTTCTCACATACCTTGAACATCTGCTCTTCAAGCTCAAACTTGTTTGCTACTCTCTTGCTGTTGCTTCTGTTAAACTTAGCAAGCGCACGTCTATAAGACTTAGCACTAGCGCAGAACTCCTTAACAGACTGACAATACGGCTTCTTTGCAGCTTCCAAATCCTTCTTAGCAAAGGTAATCGCCTCATTTATCACGAAGCTCTCTTCTTTAACCATTCTCTTTCTTGATGCCATATAGTTTCTCCTAAAAAATATAAATATACTTATGTACACATTATACATTATTTATTTATAAGAGTCAATAGAAAATATAAAAAAAATTCGTTTTTTTCAAAAAAATATTCTGCGTTACAACAAAATGTAAATAATTGTTTATATTGTGCATTATGCGTTTAAAGAATTAAAGTGACAAAGTCCAAAAAAAGCACGCAAAAAAACAATTGCGGCTATCAATACCGTGACTGACAGCCGCAATAAAACTAAATATCGCCGAAAAAATCAATACATAAATCCGCTAAAGATTACAAAATCAGTGACAAATGCACTTCTCAGAATCCTTGTCAAAGATATGGATACGAGATGTATCGATAGCAACCTGAATATTATCGCCGGAGCGAGCGGTAGAACGAGATGAAACTCTTGCAATAATATTCTTACCGTTGGTTGCATCCTCCATGCCCTCAAAGCCAAGGTAGAGATAAATCTCAGCGCCCATAAGCTCTGTAACGTCAACGTTAACGTTCATAGTGGAGTCGGAAAGTGAAGACAAGAACATAGGCTCGTCGTGAATAGCCTCGGGACGAATACCGAAGATAACCTCCTGACCAATGTACTCCTTAAGTGCAGGATTGTTAGCCTTATCCGCAGGAAGCTTAACCTCGGTAGTACCGAGAGTAGCGTAGAGATCGTTACCGTGCTGAACAAGCTTACCGGTAAGGAAGTTCATCTGAGGAGTTCCGATGAAGCCTGCAACGAAGAGGTTGCAAGGAAGGTCATAAAGGTTCTGAGGAGTATCAACCTGCTGGATAATACCGTCTCTCATAACAACGATACGGGAAGCCATTGTCATAGCCTCTACCTGGTCGTGAGTTACGTAGATGAATGTGGTTTCAACCTTCTTATGAAGCTTGGTAAGCTCGGTTCTCATGGATGCACGAAGCTTAGCGTCAAGGTTTGAAAGAGGCTCGTCAAGCAAGAATACCTTAGGCTCACGAACGATTGCACGACCGAGAGCAACACGCTGCTTCTGACCACCGGAGAGAGCCTTCGGCTTT
>JAZQRW010000093.1:0-10923 GCA_045629765.1 Eubacteriales bacterium | reverse complement strand
GGCTTGGCATGGCATCAACGAGCGTTGCTCGTTGTATGGAATTGCGGCTTTGCCGCGTATGGCATCAGCCGTTAGGCTGTATCTTTATTTTCCTTCGTTCTTGATTTCATGCAATGCTTTGCATTGATTTCATTCCGCAACAGGTTGCGGATTTCATACTCGCCTTTGGCGAGATAAAAATACTGCAGATTTCTCTGCAGTATTTTTATTATCCTCTGAGGAGCTTTTTCATACAACGTTCGGTACGGTCGCTAAGTTCACGTAGGATCTTACCCGCGCCAGCATCGCCCATTACGTACTCGCGCATCTTAATTCCCTCTTCAACACAAAGCTCGTCGTGAGTCGGGAAATAGCGATCAATGAGGAAACGCGCATATTTAACCAATCTATACGAGCCGTACACGCGCTCATTATTCAAATCAGCATCAACCTCAACTGCAACGCTATACATATCCTTTATAGATTTACAGATCTCGCCAATCTCCAGCTCCCTTGCAAACACGATAGTCTTGCGCGTCATGAAGGTTGCGGTGGCAGGATCAGTACCGTGAGAGTCGCTCGAGCCAACAATTGGAATTCGTCTTCCCTTCTCTCTTTGGTCGTTATAGAATGCGGTCTGCAAATTTGCTCCGTGAACGCTCAATCCGCCGACAAGCTCAAATGCGTCGTAAAGTCCCGTCTCAAAGACATAATCAAGCATTGCGCTGCTCATATTGTATGTCTGCTTATAAATCCAATACGGATGTGCAACGATGCAAAGTCCGCCTGACTTTTTAATTTCATCCGACACCCATTTACGCCAAGCGTATTCAAGAGCGTTCACACCCTTGGGTGTTTGCAAATTCCTTGCCTCGTTCTCAACCTTGGCGTTGATTTTTTCAACGTTGTTAAGATAAAGCTCGTTAACGCTGTATTTGCTACCGAAATTGACAATGTGCAGACGCCAATTGTCCTTAGGAGCATGAACCTCTTCTCCGTGAAACATTTTAAATCCAAGCGGCAGGTCGGCATAAGTATTTATTACCTCCTCCGACGGAGCCCACTTGTGATGATCGGTGATAGCAAAGAAATCAAACCCCGCCTTGCGATAATTAGCCGCAAGTATCGCCGGATCCTCTATGCCGTCCGAGCGATAGGAATGAACGTGCATATCACCCACGTAAGGAGTACGCTCGTAAAGGTCCTCTTCGAGCGAGAACACATAGACCTCTTGCGGCATTCCTTTCTTTTTTGGCGCGGCTTCATTATTAATCGTGATTAGCCATTCCTGCTCACCATCAAAGCAATGGCTGACGGTTATTTTACCGTCCTTGGGGTATACACTAACCTTGTCCCAATCTTCAGTTTCATGACAACGGTCAATATCGTAGACCTCCATTGGTATAAAGGTTACGGTATATAGGGCAGTATCGTCAAAGCGTTTAGCAACACCGATTCCCTCAATAGTAAGAGTTTCCATAACACCTGCACGCACCAACATAGGTGTAACACGATAGTGGGAAATACTGCGCTTTATATTGCGATTCATATATGCCTCCACAATAAATGTCTTTTGTTTATATGTAAAGTGTACCACATTTTTCCACCAGAGTCAAGTAAAGAACGCAAAGAATCGTTGACATTTTTAAATTTGTGTGATACAATCCATTTAGTAATTTATTAAACTTTAACGGAGTTAATTATGAAATCTCAAAAGCCGAAAATCACGGGCAAGCCGTTGGCCTGGATTTTAACTCTCGTGTATTTTTCGAGTTATATAACGCGCAAGAATTTTGCTACCGTCCTACAACAGATAATCACAGAAACCGAAATTGCCAAGGACGCGCTTTCGGTAGTGCTGGTTTCTATGACCGTAGCCTACGGTCTTGGACAGATTATAAACGGCAGACTCGGTGATAAATTCAAGCCTACAAATATGATTTTTGTGGGAATAATCATAGCCACTGCAGTAAATCTGATTTTTCCTTTCGCCTCAGGCTCGATAGTCCTTATGTCGATTTTATGGGCAATAAACGGATTTGCGCAATCGATGATGTGGCCTCCTATCGTCAAAATTCTCGTTTCGGCGTGTGACGACGATATGTACAGCTATTCGGTCGTGCGCGTATCTTGGGGGTCGTCAGCGGGTACGATTGTTCTTTACTGTATAGCGCCTCTTATTATTTCGCTTACGGATAGTTGGCGGGCGATGTTCTACTTCTCAGGCTTCATCGGTCTTGCCATATCGGTGTTCTGGTTCTGTGTAAAAGGCAGAATTTCAAAAGGCCCTGCAACAAAACGCGATTGTCTTACTGATGCACCCAATGTCAAGGAGGCATTCAAAATTCCCACATCCGCGGTAATGCCGATGGTATTTATAATTCTCGGTATTATATTCCAAGGTATGCTCCGCGACGGTGTCGCAACCTGGATGCCTACCTATCTTGCCGACGTACACGAAATAAGCAATCAGGAGTCAATACTATCAGGTGTATTTCCCGCAATTTTCAGCGGCGTAAGCGTTTCCCTTATAAACGTTATTTATAAGAAATTCTTCACAAGCGAGGTCACTTGTGCCGCAGTGATATTCGGTATCTCCGTGCTCTCAGCGGGCGTGCTGTTTGTTTTATTCGGGCAAAGCGCCATTGTAGCAATTATCTGTATGACGCTGCTCACCGGCTGTATGCACGGTGTTAACCTTATGCTTATCACCTACGTGCCAAAGCGCTTCAAAAAGCACGGCAATATTTCAACCTTTGCAGGACTCGTCAACGCCTGCACCTACGTAGGTGAGGCGATATTTGTATACGGTATAGCCGCGCTGGCAGACCGCTTTGACTGGCGCTTCAGCATCGGAATATGCCTTGCTATCGCAATACTCGGCACTGCCTGCGCTCTTATTGCAATGCGTCCATGGAAAAGGTTTACTGAGGAATAATAATTGAATACTTTCAAAAACTAAAGCACTGCCTCCTTTTGCTGTTGGCAGTGCTTTAGTTTTTAGTAATGACCTATATTTTATTTGTTTACGCTAAAATACGGAAGCACGATGGCAAACGGATTTTAGATGGAAAGCGTCGTTCTTCACCCCGAAGGCGTACGAACGTACGTCGAGAGGGGGAAAACGGCACTTTACGCTAAAATACGAAAGCCATCAATAATAGTAGTCGTAGGCGTCGCCCACATAATCACAATCACCAAGTCCCAAAATCCAATAGAAGAATGGAGAAAGGAACGAAAGACCTAGGGCAAACAAAAATCCGCGGTCAAAGCTCTTAGCTAAGCGATAATTCAAGATAAACATATTGAATACGGAGAGAAGCGAAACGGCAACGTTCACAATATAGAGTGTGGTATAAAGCGCGTCGCCCATAGGAATCAGCTGCATTGCACCGGACAGAATACCCGATATAACAGCCCAAGCAATCAAACGCTTAAACGCGCCAACATTCCAAAAATTCTTGTACATAACGTACACGTTGTATATGGGAACTAAGCACAACCATCCCGAGATGCCCGCCTTAGCAAACATACGCCACATAGCAACGAGTGTAACTATGGAAAATACTACGAGCGTTATAAGTATTGCTATATAAAATACAGCCAAAAGTGCAAGAATCGCTATGGTAGCCTCTCCTAGATTGCCTTCAATCGCGGGATTATATTCATTCAGTCTAATTAAAAAATCCATATCATTCTCCTTATTAGTTATCGGCATCATCATTCTTACGTGTGTAATTGCAAATATCGCACACGGTATCGTCACCGTCTGTAACCCAGCTATGCTCTTCACCCTCGTCAGCCGCCGCGCATACGGTGCACTTGTGATAATGATTAGTCGAGTCCGCGTACTCCCAATTTGGATTATCATCATCAAATACGAAGCTATGACCTAATGGATCGGTGTACTCCTTGTTGCACAGCTCACACACAGCACCGTTATCGCAATCCGCCTCACCGCCAATATGCTCGTGGGCAATTGCCTGCTCTATTACGTACGAGCAGACGGTGCATTTTTTATCGTCAGCGTAGGTCGCCGCCTCTACGTTCCATTTATGCGCCTCGGGTGCACTCATATAACCGCAAGCAGTGCATAAATAGTAATGACTAATCTCGTCGACGGTGTCGGAAAGATTGTTCTTATTATACTTGTGAGTATCATACTCACCGTATCCCTCGCCGCAATATCTGCAAATTGCAAGCTCTGTACAAGTCGCCTTGCCTCCAATATGAGCCAAAGCCTTACCGTCAGTAATATTACAAACGGCACAATGTTTTTGTGAATTGCAGGTAGCCCCAACCCAGTTATGATAGCACACCGGCGCAATGCACGACGTGGTGCTAAGCAAAATGCTAACTAATACAACAGTGCCTATAAGACGCATAAAATTACTCATTCTTTTCATAAGTGCCGCCTCCAACTAATTTTTGTTCGTATGTGATGACGGAATTACGTCAACGAGCTGATCGTATTCCTCAAGAGTCGTTGTACCGTCAATTACTCTTCTTCTCGCGTGGTCGATAATCGTCGCCATATCACGCTCTACGCACGCATTTATCTTTTCACTGGTGAAGTCGTCCTGCATTATTATCTCTCTGATTTCATCAGTCATGGACATAATCTCAAATATACCGATTCTGCCCGTGTAGCCCGTGTTGTTACAGTATGGACAGCCGACCTTCTCATAAATCGTTATGGGCTTACTAAGGCGAAGTATATCCATCTCACCTCTGTCAGTGGTTTTTGCACGCTTACATTTGGGACACAGCTTTCTTATAAGTCGCTGTGAAATAGAGCCAAGAAGCGAGTCGGCAACAAGGTACTTTGGTATACCCATATTTACAAGTCTGGTAACGACGCCGCTGGCATCGTTTGTATGTATTGAAGAAAGAACAAGGTGGCCCGTAATAGCGGCTCTGGTCGCAATCTGCGCAGTCTCCTCGTCACGAATCTCACCTATCATAATGATGTTCGGGTCTTGACGAAGGAAGCTTCGAAGAGCGGCGGCAAAGGTTAGATTAGCCTTAGGGTTTACCTGCACCTGATTGATACCGTCAATCTCGTTCTCAACGGGATCCTCAACCGTTATGATATTCGTGTCCTCGTTGTTAAGATAACGAAGGAAGGTATAAAGCGTCGTAGACTTACCGCTTCCCGTAGGACCGGTCAAAAGAATGATGCCGTGAGGACGGGTAATCATACTCATAATAAGTTTAATTTGCTCGTCTGAGAAGCCGAGAGAAGAAATATCGCTGTTCTTGAAACTACGGTTAAAGATACGTATAACAATCTTCTCACCGTGAATGGTAGGAATCGTGGATACACGGAAGTCGAACTGAACATCACCAATATCCATATTTATTTTGCCGTCCTGAGGCACGCGTCGCTCAGCAATGTTAAGCTCCGCCATAATCTTGTATCTTGCGAGAATTGCCGGGAACATATGAGGCGCAATCTCTTCAATAGTGGTGAGCTTACCGTCGATACGGAAACGAATCTTAAGCGTCTTTTCAAACGGCTCGATATGTATATCCGATGCACCACGGTTGATAGCGTCACGCAAAATCGAGTCGCAAAGCTTGATAATAGGTGCATCTACGGGAGTGTCCTCCGCCGCCATAGTGATATCCACCGACGCCTCAGAATAGTCGGTAAGAACTATATCCTGCTGAATTTTGTTGTTAGCGTAATCAATGAGCCTCGTCATCTGCGAGGGTGGGCAAATTACGAACCTTATCCTCTCTCCGCCGTATACCAAGAGCTGACGGAATTCCTCAACTCTAAAGGGGTTACAAACAAGTATATGAAGCGTGTTATCCTGAAGATACAGAGGCAAGCCCATGTGCTCAATTAACACGTCACGCGGGTACTTCTTAATAAAGCTCAAATCCAGCTCCGTAATCGTAACGAAGCGGTAATCAAAGTCCAAAAACTGTGCTAAAGCCTGATACGCGCTCTCCTCCTGCATACAGCCACTCTTGACAAGCTCAACGTAGACAGGGCTGGCAACGGCATCCGCCTTTACACACCACTCATCAGCAACCTTTTTGGTAAGATAATGTTGTTTTACAAGGTATTTTGTAAACAATTGATTGAATTTCATACATTTTTCTCCGTTAAATACTATTCATCATCGACATCATTGGGAGCAAGACAGAAACGATTACGACACCGACGATAAGTCCTAATAGCACTATCATAATTGGTTCAAGCGATGCTACTGCCTTAGAAATACTCGACTCAACGCACTCGTCAAAATATGACGAGGTGGACTCTAAAACCTCTTCAATATTACCGCTGTCCTCACCAACGCTTATCATCTCCGTAAGCATGGTTGGAAAGAGTCTTGTAGCGGCAAGCGACGCTGCAATACGTCTGCCACGCTTTACCTCTTCAATAGTGTAGTTAAACTTCTTGGTAAATAGGGCGTTGCCGAGCATCTTCTTAAGGTTCTCAAGGCAGTCAATCATATTCATACCGCTGCCAAGAAGAATAATATACGCCTTAGCAAAGCGTGCGGTGATAAGATTGCGCTCAACGTCCTTGATAATCGGGAAATTAAAGAGCAAATAGTCGCGCACGTACTTACCCGCCTCAGTCTTAAAGAAAATCATAACACTGCAAAGAATAAGAAGCGCTATAGGTATAATCAAGAAAATGTAGTCCTGTACAAATCTTGAAATATTAAGAATAATCACCGTAATCTTCGGCAATTCGCCGCCCAGACCCTTAATAGTGTTCTCAAACTGCGGAATGACGTAAAGGGTTACAAAAAGACTGACGACAACAACCAATGCGAGCAAAATCATGGGATAAACCATCGCGGAGGTCGCCTTTTTCTTTATTCTTCTGTCGTTCTCATAATAATCCGCCATGGATGAAAGAACAGTGTCGAGAGAGCCACTCGCCTCACCTATTGCCACCATGTTGACAAAATACTGTGGGAATACCTTCGGGTGTTTCTTAAAGGCGTCGGAGAGCAAAATTCCCGACTCGATGTCAAGATGTATGCTCATTAAAACGTTCTGAAAAATAGTCGAATATTTCTGCGTGCGCAGGCCCTTAATACAGTTACTGATTGGGATACCCGCTTTAACCATTACGGCAAACTGACGCAGGAAATTTATAACCTCGTTAGGATTTACCTTACTGCTGACGGCAAGGAATTCATTCTTCTTTTTCTCCTGCATCAGCTCAAACTCGGTAAGATGCAGTTTTTCACGCTTAAGCGTGCCACGCAGGCTTATCTCGTCACCTGCGTTACGGAACACGGTCTGCTTCTGTCCAAGCTCGTCAAGCACCTGGCATTTATACATTGGCATTAAAGTAATACCTCCAAATAAATTCTCATAATCTCCTCGCCAAAAATCGCCATCGTGGCAATTCCGAGCAAAAGATACGGGGCAAAGGCAATCTCGTCATCACGCTCGGACACCTTAAGCTTAATCTTTATAAGCTCGATAATACTGCCGATAAGGCAACCGACAAGAAGCGACAAAATCAAGGGAAATGCACCAACTAAAAATCCGCCAATGCCCACGATAAAGGTGTCGCCCGAGCCGAGCGCTTCCCTCTTCAAAATAAACTTGGCAACGAAGGAAATCGTGATAAAGAAGCCAAAGCCGATAACAGCGCCAAGGACGTAGTCCCAGATGCTCTTATCAAGAACAAATACACGATAAAGAGTCATAGCCAAAGTGAGCGCGGCAAAAATCCATAGTGTCACGTTATAAACGTAGTGAGTTTCATAATCAATCGCCGCCATAATGATAAAGAGAAAAACAAGGCAACATAGACCGATAACAATAGGGAGATTTATAAGCGATGAGCCATACGCAAGGTATGCAAGCATAAAGCCAAGACCGCCCAAAATCTCAAGGATAAGGGACATAACGCCAATCTTAGCCTTACAATAGCGGCACTTACCGCCGAGGATCAGATAAGACAGGATTGGAATATTGTCGTAGGAGGCAATATCGCGCTTACAAGACGGGCAATACGAGTCCGGCTTAACTATAGAGAGTCCCTTAGGTACTCTGTATGCAACGACGCCCGCAAAGCTTGCAAACACGGCGCCGAATAAAAACGCAAATACTGAAATTATCTCTCTCATAACAGCCTCCAAAAATCAAAGCATCATAAATGACGCAATATCAATACACGCCGCTATTTCCGCACGCATCAGCTGATAATAGCGAAATGCAACAGTAAAGGTCGCGGCAATAATCATACTCATAAGAAATGTCATAATAAGAACGACGGCGAGGATATATCCCTTTTGCTTAATTTTCATTCTGACCTCCTAAAGCTCTTGTGCCAATAACTTCGTCACCTCTTAGAAGAGTAACGCTATTTTCCGAAAACTCGAGTATGTACAAGCCGCCGTTGGCTCTGGCATCATACGTAAGATTGCTGTCAAGGAAGATAAAGCTTACACCGCTCGGCGCTCCGAGATAAGCTAAATAATTGTCCGCCCACGCGGCCTTACCCTCGCTCTCATCCTGCTCGTAAAAATACTCAATATCGGAGAAGAGGTAGTCTATGCGCAGAGCTTCTTGTTGCCTTGCAACGATTTTTGCAATACCGTGCACGGAGGTAAAAATTGCACCGCAGATTATAAGAAAAACGGTCATGGCAACCAGCACTTCGACAAGTGTCGAGCCTTTTCTCATCTTCTTCATCTTTACCTCCTGCTAAAATATTTATATAAATGCAAATGTTAGTTTACATTATTCCTCTGTAAAGTACAAAACCTCATCATTTCTGATGTCGAGGTGGGAGTGATATTTACCGTGGTAGAGGAATACGGTAGCCTGCTCCTCAACGATGTAGCTCATACCCTCGCCCTTTAAAATTTCTCTCGCGCGCTGTGCGAACTCAATGCGCACCCACTCGGGCGTATTCTTAAATCTCTCGCGGAAATTATCGTATCCCGCATCGTAGTCGTCCACAACCACCTCTTGTGTCGCACTGATAAGAGCGGCGCGGCGCGTCTCAATCTCGCCTACAGTGATAGTAGCATTGTCCGTGGAGCTATCAAGAGTGGGAAGCTCAACGTCAGCTGCGGTACGGATAATCGACGGTGTAGGTTGCGCCATAGGTGAGTGATCCTGCTTCTTAAATCTTGCAAAGAATGCACATATAGCGTCAATAGCCATTCTGATAAGGCATGGCTTACATTTTGTATTTACAGCCGCCTTAGGCTGTGCCGTATCTTCGGCAGGTACAGTGGTAACCGCCTCGGCTATTGCAAGAGGCTCGCTCTCATCGTCCTCAGCCTCGCGCTCCATAAGTGCAACTGCGGTAGCGAACTCCTGCGCCTCGGGTACTGCCTCGGCAGCAGCGGTAGCAAGCTCATCGGTAAGCTCTGCTGAAAGCTGCTCGGCGAAGGTAACGTTCTCGTACGTCGGAGTGCTCTCCTGTGCCGCGGTCTGTACCTCTTGCGGCTCTTCTATTTGTTGGGCGTCGGGCTTCTTCTTAAGCTTAGTGAGGAGTGCCTTAATGCTAGCTATTACAGATGCAAATGCGCCCACCGTTTTTTCACTCGGCAGAGTCTCGGTCTCTTCCGGCTCGGGCTCGGAAATATCGTCGAGTGATATGAGTTCAAGTCCCAAGTCAAGCGTCAATTCCTCATCGGAGTCAATGGCGTAGTGCGTAATCTCTCTATGCTCAAACTCAAACTCGTGCTTAGACATTACGAGCAAGAACTGTCTCTCAATATCGCGCGCGTCCTCATACACGAAGTCGTACGTGCTGATAAGCTCGCCCTCACAGATAAGGAGCATCGTGCATACTCCGCCACGTGTATGGAAGTACACGAACGAGCCCTTAGTGTTAAGGCTCTTATGTAGGTAAAAGCCGTAAGGTGTCACAGTGGTAACACGGCTACCGAGGAGCTTCGCCAAAATCTTCATAGACTTCACGACACCCTCCGACATATAGTACGTAGAGAATATGTAGCCGAGAGAGTGCTTGTACACATTGTATGCGCTGACAAACTTCTCAAACTTGCCGTGCTCACGCATCTCCTTGTAGTAAAGCGAGCTTGCCTGTGACTGCGACATCGTAGGTAAGGAAACGATGGTCTTAAACTGTCCTGCGGTGCGTAAAACAAGCTCAAATGCGGGAGTCTTCTCTATATTAAGTTCAGCCTTGATTGATTTTGCAAGATCCTCAACGTTCTGCAATACGCCGTCGTTTAGCATAAAGTCCTCAATCTCACGGCGAACGCTCGCAATACCCGAGGGTGTAAGTGCCACAACCTCGAGGTAGGATATTCCCTTGTAATTGCAAAATTCAATTTTGGAAATTGGTTTCATATTGTTTCTCCTTTTAATAGGGGGAATGTTCTATGTGTGAAGCCTTGTTGGGCGGACAGTCGGGGACGCCTGTCCCTACGGGTATGTGCGGTCAAGGTGCGTAAAAATTACAGACTTGGTAAGACAAGCGTGTAGGTCTTGCCGGAATATTGGAATTCAAGGATGGGGACGCCGTTTACCGTTTTGAATTCGTAGGCGGTTATTATGTCGGCGTATTCGGGTAAGACGTTATCTACAATATATTCCTCGGTCTTTCCTTTAATCCGGTCGTCAAGTGAGCTAAGGCGGTAGTATGCCGAGGATGTGTCGAGCAGATCTCCGTTGACGGTAGATATATAGTACACAGTGGAAAATATCATACTGAAAACAAGGGTAGTACACAGCATCGCAACCAAAAGTTCAACGAGGGTAAAGCCTTTCTTCTTCATTACGTATTCTCCTTCCCAAAGATTTTAAATTGACATTTTCAAATATTTATAGTTATACATATACATTATACAATGTTTTTAAGCGTAAGTCAAGGGGGATTTGTAATAAAGCGGGCGTGTATTGTTTTTTACATTTCGGCAATAAAGCAGATGCTTTTAGGTGCGAAAATGTAAATATTTGTTAGTATTTTACACC
>JAZQRW010000092.1:0-7277 GCA_045629765.1 Eubacteriales bacterium | reverse complement strand
TGGTGCGTTCTTCCCGTGTGAAGCTTGAGCCTTAAGTACGTTATATTCTGGTATCTTGCGATAACCGTGTAGTCGGTTATTGCTTCCTTTGCGGTAGCGTCGCCGCTTGGGCGCACAGCCATCTTCTTTCTATCCTTCGGGTGTCTGCCGATTGGCAGATTTACAGTGCCGCATTCGTCTTTGAAGCCGCCACGCACAAGCGCGTGATACTCTCTTTCGATACCGTGATAGGAAAGTTCCTCGGATAGTGCTTTATGTGCGTTGTCGTTTTTTGCAACGACTAAAAGACCCGATGTATCCTTATCAATTCGATGCACAATGCCAGGTCGCATAACGCCGCCAATGCCGGAGAGCGAGTCGCGGCAGTGATAGAGCAGAGCGTTGACAAGCGTGCCTGTATAGTTACCCTGCGCAGGGTGTACAACCATTCCCTGAGGCTTGTTTATTACTATGATATCGTTGTCCTCGTAAACTACGTTAAGAGGAATATTCTCTGCGACACACTCGTATTCCTCAGGCTCAGGCAGGTCAAATTCTACCGTGTCGCCCACCTTTAGCTTGTCCTTTTTTTTGGCAACCTTGCCTGAGACTAGCACCGCACCCTCGTCGATAAGCTTTGCCGACATAGAACGTGATAGCTCCGTATTCTCTGCAAGAAATGAGTCAAGTCGTGCGCCTGCTTGCTCGTTTGAAACGGTAAGTATCATAGATTACTTATTCTTCGCCTCTTTTACGAGGTCTAATATCAGCGCTAAAATCATAAGACCTGCGCCTATGCAAACGAGACTGTCAGCAGCGTTAAATACTGCAAAATTGATGATTCTGAAATCGATAAAGTCGACTACGTATTTAAGACTCATTCTGTCAATCATATTCCCTATTCCACCGCTTATAATTAACGAAATGGATACGGAGTACAAAAGATTTGGTGCCATACCGAGAAACAGGAATACTACAAGACCGATAATCATCACCGTAGATAAGATATTGAAGACCCAAGGCAAATCTGCAAGCATACCGAACGCCGCCCCCTTGTTTTGAACGTGAGTAAAGTGAATAACTCCGTCAATTATAGGATATGTTTCGCCAAGCTCTAAGAACTTAACGGTGAGAAATTTGGTCAGCTGATCCAGCGCGATGCCCGAGATAATTATGAGGATATACAAAATGTAATCGCCAACGCGCCTTCTGCTTGTTAAATTGTCGGACATATAATAACCTTCCTTAGATAATGGGTAGTAAAAGCCTTACTAAAAACAGAGCGAGATATGCTACCATAAAGGATATATCAATAGGCAAGCCTTGCGCAATATTCAGCTTTGCCAACAGCAATCTGAACGGCACAATAAAAGGCTCTGTAATGAGGACACAAAGCAAATGCAGTCTGTTCTCAGGACTTACGAATATCGATAGTATAACTCGCAAAAACATTGCGAAATAAATAACGCCTAAAAGGATGTCAATTACCTTCGCGAATAAATATAGAATTTCCACCTATGACTCCTTTTGAATTATAGAGCTCCTTTGTAGGAGAGAATTACATATCGGAAATATCGATATTGCTGTGAGGAGTGATGATAAAGGTGTTCTGAGCAACTCTCTTGATTTCACCCTCTGTGCAGTATGTTACACCGTTTAAGAAGTCGAGCATGCGGAGTATCTGGGCCTGGTCGAGAGCCTCGAGATTTAATACTACTGTACAGCCTGCAAGAAGATTGTCTGCGACGCCGCTTACCTCTGCATAAGACTCTGGACGAACAACCTTAAGCTCTACGCTATCGCTGTCTTGTGATGTTGGGGACTCATTTGCCTGCTGAGCTACAGAAGCACCCGCGGTAACGGTAGTCTCCTCTACGGGCTCAAATGGCTTGAATTCCATTTCTTCGCCATTGTCCCTTGGCTTTGTGAACTTTTCCATAAACTTTTCAAACATAGTAATCTTCTCCTTATAATTATTTTATAAATAGTCTGCGTCCGACTCTTACCAGCGTTGCTCCTTCTTCTATTGCGATGCGGTAGCTATCCGACATACCCATAGACAGAATCGGCTCGCCGTCAAAGCCGTATGCGTGTTTAATTTTATCAAATATTTCTTTTGTCAGCTTGAAATACGGGCGTATATCCTCAGGATTTTCACACACGGGTCCCATAGTCATAATTCCTCGTACGGATATGCCGGGTAGCGAGCGTATTTTAAGAAACAGTTCCTCTGCTTCCTCGGGCATAACTCCACCCTTATCCTGCTCTTTAGCGGAGTTTATCTCGACTAAAACAGGAATTACTCGTCCGATGTCCACTGCTTGAGCGCTTATTTTTTCTGCTAGCGACAGATTATCTACCGACTGTATTAATGATACGCAATCAGCAATGAGCTTTACTTTGTTTTTCTGCAGATTTCCGATTTCGTGAAAATTCGGATTGTAGCCTGCATTTTTTATCAAATCCGCACGCCTCTTGAGCTCCTGCGGCCTGTTTTCACCTATATCCGTAGCACCCGAGCGACATAGCTCGAGAAGCTCGTCGTCACTACCGCTCTTCGTTACGGCAACAAGAGTAACGCGCTGACCGTGAGTGGCAGATGCCACTTCTTCGATTTCGGAAAGCAGAGCACGATAATTATCGTTTATATAATTGTAATTCATTCCTGTACCTTGCGATTTTTTTGATAACTATACTATTCCATGCTATCATTGATATCTATTATACCAAAGCTTAAGAGCATTTGCAAGTATTTTTTTAAAAATATTTAATACATGGGTAAAATATTAACACTTAGCCGGTGAAGGCATTTTATGTGTTAATACATTTAAACGAGGGTGTACTGAGTTACTTAAAAAACGGAAATTCTTCTTCCTATCTTGACAAAATCTCTTAAATAATTTATAATAATATATGATTTATAATGCGGTAGTTTGCCTGTTTTTTGGCTTATAACTTTTAGGAGGTATGTATGCGCGAAAAGAAAAATCAATGGTTTATCACGATTATTGCCTGTGTCTGTATTTGTGCCGTTGTAGCGATTTTGGCTATTTCAATTGTGGATAGCACGAATGATGCTTCAGCCACAGAGAAATATAACCGTGAAAAGGCAGCTCTTGAATACGAAAGGACACAGTTGCTCTTAGAGCGTGAGCGTGTTGAGAATGATATTTATGCTCAGCTTGGTCCCGGTGCGTTCCTTACCTTTTTGGTTATTAACTTAGACGATGAATTTGTTGCGAAAATTCATGATGAATTTTCCAAATACTCTTTGGATGAAGAAGGTAACTCTCCGTTTTGCGCTACACTCTTGCTTTCGCCTACAGAGCTTCCGGGCATGGAAGGTAAAATGACTTTAGAACAATTCAATTGGTATCTTGAGCAGGGGTATAGGTATGGTATAGCGTACGATGCATCTGTAGCACTTGATGAATACCTTGATAACATGTATAATCTTCTCTTGGAACGCGATATTGTATTTCCTACTACGATATGCTACTACGGAGATAAAGAGGATGGGATTTTGAAGGAGAGCGATAAGCCGCTTCTTGAGGGTTACGGTATCTTAATTGCTGCCAGTATGAAGCGTTCCTCTGTTAAGGTTGAGCAGGAAATGTATGACGGTATATTTTCACCGGGTGTTCTTGGTTGGAATACTATTAACTATTCCGCAAACACCTTTAATTATGCAAACAGCAAAGGTGGCAATTACGGATTTGTTATTGGCAATCAGTGGAAGAACACTTCTATCTCGACAACGAGTAGTTATTTGGATTTTAACGGTTCTGAACGTTATAACGGCTTTTTACGTATGCTTGAGAGAATTTATACGAATATCAAAAATGGAAAGCTTGTGGTAACGGATTTCGTGAGCGGTGCTGAGCAAAGGCGCGAATATTTGAATGAATATGAGAAGATTAAGCCGACTCTTGTCAGCGCACTTGAGGTTATTGATAACAGACTCGACGAGATTGAAAAATTACTTTCGGAAATCAGCGATAAATATAAGAGGTAAACTAATTTGCACGATAAGATTTTGGGTACTGCCTTGCCGTCGGCGGCAGCACTTGCGTATCTTGGCGATGCTAGGCATTCTTTATATGTAAGAGAGATGCTTGTCAGACGCGGAATATCAAAGGCGGGCGAGCTTAACAAGCTTTCACTTAACTATGTTACTGCCAAGGCACAGGCTGCCATGTACAAAAGGATAGAACATTTATTAGAGGAAGACGAGCGCGATGTATTTCGCCGTGCGTCTAACTCCACACATCTTAATTGCCCCAAGCGAGCGAGCATTACAGATTACAGATATGCGACAGGCTTTGAGGCTGTGATAGGGATGCTTCACTATATAGGTGATGACGCGAGAGTTTTAGAATTACTGGATATTGCACACAAGGAGAATGAACATGATACAGAGAATTAAAGGAACAATGGATATATTGCCTGAGCAGACACCGTTGTTCAGATATATAGAGCAGATTGCCCGTGAGGAGTCGCAGAAATACGGATACGGTGAAATACGTACGCCCACATTTGAAAACACCGAGCTTTTCGTAAGAGGCGTTGGCGATACCACTGACGTCGTTCAAAAGGAAATGTACACCTTTGCTGACAGAGATGAGAATCGTTCGATTTCTCTTCGTCCTGAAGGTACTGCATCGGTAGTAAGAGCGATAATAGAGAACGGTAGATGCTCAGACCCAATGCCGCTTAAGTATTATTACATTATTTCCTGCTTCCGTCACGAGAAGCCTCAGGCGGGAAGAAGCCGTGAGTTCTTCCAGTTTGGCACGGAGATGTTCGGCTCGACAAATCCTGCCTCTGACGCTACGGCAATTGCACTTGCTGATTCTGTACTTAAAAGACTTGGGCTTAACAATGTTACGCTTCACCTCAATTCAATTGGCTGTAAGGCTTGCCGTCCCGCTTACCGTGAGGCGCTTGTGAAGTATTACACAGAGAGAGAGGATAAGCTATGCGACACCTGCAAGGATAGACTGAGGAAGAACCCATTGCGTCTTCTCGACTGTAAGAATCCTGAGTGCGCAGATATGGCTAAGAGTGCGCCTAAGACTACGGAACATCTTTGTCCCGAATGTGATTCTAATTTTGAAATGCTTAAAAAAGCGCTTGACGCAATGAATATAAGCTACGTTGTTGATTCCTCCATAGTTCGCGGATTGGATTATTACACGGGTGCGGTGTTTGAGTTTATTGCCGAGGGAATTGGTGCACAGTCTACCGTGTGTGGCGGTGGAAGATACGACGGACTCGTTGAGTCGCTTGGCGGCCCGGCACTTTCGGGCATCGGCTTTGGTATGGGTATTACAAGACTTATTCTTGCAATGCAGGAATTAGGACTTGACAATATCAAGAAGGAAACACCTAAGCTGTATATTGCGGCACTCGGTGACGGAGCTATAGTGAAAGGACTTGCTATTGCTCAAAGACTTCGTCAGGCAGGCAAATACGTTGAGTGCGATATCGTTGGCAGGAGCCTAAAGGCGCAGATGAAGTATGCCAACAAGATAGGTGCTGAGTACACATTGATTATAGGCGACAGCGAGATTGAGTGTGGAAAAGCTCAGCTTCGTAATATGCTTGACGGTACTCAAACGGAGATTGAACTCGATACATTTGATATATAAAGTAAACCTTGGTTTACAAAAACGACTTTATAAATAGTAAAATGCCAACTAAGGCAGAAAAAAGGTTGCCAGGCAACCTTTTTCTTTAGAGGAAGAGATGAAAGATAGAAATGACTTTTTACCTGTCAGTGCCTCTGACGTAAAGGCTAGAGGCTGGTCTGATGTTGATTTCGTATACGTTACGGGTGATGCTTACGTTGACCACCCGTCCTTTGGCGTTGCTATTATCAGCCGAGTGCTTGAGGCGCAGGGCTTTCGCGTTGCAATCCTCGCTCAGCCTGACTATAAGAGCGCTGAGGATTTTAAACGCTTTGGCAGACCCCGTCTTGGATTTCTCGTTACGGCAGGTAATATAGATTCTATGGTTGCGCATTACACCGTGTCAAAGAAAAAACGCTCTTACGATTACTATAGTGCAGGCGGAAAGATGGGGCATCGACCTGACCGCGCGGTTATAGTATATTGCAACCGCATACGTGAGGCGTACGGAGATGTTCCGATTATCGTCGGTGGTCTTGAGGCATCGCTTCGCAGATTCGCCCATTACGATTACTGGGAGGATAGAGTCAGGCGCAGTGTATTAGTTGACTCGCGTTGCGACCTTATTGCCTACGGTATGGGTGAAAATATAATTACAAGAATTGCTAAATTGCTCGACAAGGGCATACCCGTGAAGAAAATTCGTGACGTGCGCGGTACAGTTTGGCTTGGTAAGCGCGGTGATAACGTTCATTTTGACTCTATCGAAATTGGCGATTATAACACGCTTAAGGAAGATAAAAAGGCATACGCTAAGGCGTTCGCAATCCAGTATAAAAATATAGATTCCATAAACGGTAAGGCGCTCATCGAGTATTACGATGACAAAATGCTAGTTCAAAATCCGCCAATGCCACCGCTTGAGCGTGAGGAGCTGGACGCTGTTTACGCTTTGCCGTACGCAAGGAATTATCACTCTGATTATGAGTCTGAGGGTGGCGTACCTGCCATTACTGAGGTAAAATTCTCGATTACTCATAACCGCGGCTGCTTTGGAGCTTGTAACTTCTGCGCTATTGCCTTCCACCAAGGACGCGCAGTGCGCTCAAGGAGTGAGGAGAGCGTGCTTAACGAGGCAAGGTTGATTGCTGCCATGCCCGACTTTAAGGGATATATTAACGACGTCGGAGGACCTACCGCAAACTTCCGTTATCCCTCGTGCGATAAGCAGGCGGAGTGTGGTGTTTGCCCTAACAAAAAATGCCTTGCTCCCACACCGTGTAAGAATTTAAAGGTGGACCACACCGAATATGCGCATCTTCTTAGAGAAATCGAGAAGATTGATAAGGTTAAAAAGGTGTTCGTGCGCTCGGGCATCAGATTTGACTATATGATGCTTGATAAGGACGACACTTTCTTTAAGCAGCTCGTCACTCATCACACGTCGGGCCAGCTCAAGGTTGCTCCGGAGCATTGCGCGGCAAATGCGCTTAATATGATGGGCAAGCCGCCCGTCGAGGTCTTTGAGGCGTTTAAACGTAAATTCTTTGAGATAAGCAGTGATGCAGGGCTTGAGCAATACCTCGTTCCATATCTTATGTCCAGCCATCCGGGCACTACTATGAATGATGCTGTTGATAAAGTCGGAGGCCAAGCGGTCTTAGGAAG
>JAZQRW010000091.1:0-26029 GCA_045629765.1 Eubacteriales bacterium | reverse complement strand
GAGCCCCGTAATCCGCTCCAAAGGACTTGATTTTCAAGTCCTTTTTTCTTTTCTGTGAAAAGAATGGAGTGGATTACAAGGGGCACTCACCCAAGGGTTCTCGACCTCCACCAAAAAAATCTCGCTCCAAAGAACGAGATTTTTATCCAATCCAAAGGATTGGCATGGAATCACCCGCAGGGTGTATGGAATTGCCGAGAGGCGTATGGCATCACGCACTGTCGTGTATCTTTCCTTCGAATTGATTCCATTCATAACTTCGTGATAATTCCATACCACAGACAAGTTGTGAATTCCGCACACGCCTATGACGTGATTTGCAACATTTCACGTTTGAGAAAGCAAAGTACAGAGCTCTTGAGCCGGCATAATCGTTTTATAATGTATCACTTGCCGTAATTTCTTCTTTGCTCTTTAATTTCTTTTTGAGAAATTTAAACATTGTCTTTTCGCCGTGTTGTATATAAAGCTTCAATAAATTTTCAAGCTTATTCTGAGTGTTTTTGTGCATCGGAGTTTTGTCTTTAGTACGATAAAAATATTCAAGAGGCATACCGGGGTTATAGTTGTCGCGGTTATAATTTTTTGAAGCGGCAAGTCTGTCGCAGAACATTTCGACGATATATTTGTCGGGCATCTCAATTGGCTCGTGCTCACCTGTTTTAAGATTTAAATCAATCCAATACTCAGAGTGATGCCTGTTTCTACCCTTGTGATGCATCCACGCCTCGCTATATCCTTTATCAATGCGCTCTTCTCTTACAGGAGAGTGCTTACCTGTGAAATATCTGGCTCCGTTTATAAATTCTATAGGTGAGTATTTTGAAAGGTCGTGAAGTAAGCCTTGCATATATATACCGCACTTAAAGCAGTATTTAAGCACCATATTTCTGTGTCGGCTTATAGTAATAAAATGGCCGATAAAATTCATTTTATTCGATTCCCTCTGTGTTTCTTATATGATTGAATATGTACTGCTGCGCGACGCCGGCATATTTACCTAATGAGGCAGGGTCAAGCACGCCGTCAAAGTATACGTCAATTGCACGCTTCATCCATACGTCAATGGGAAAGGCCTCAAGATTTGCAAAGCCAAACAAGGCAACGCAGGACGCAACCTTATCTCCGACACCTTTTATTCTTTTTAACGTTTCTAAGGTGTAATTATAATCGCCGGCACTTGCGATGCTATCGAGATTTACCTCGCCTAATTTAACACGGGTGGCGGCATCGAGCAAATATTTGAACCTAAATCCCGGCTTAGATGGAAGCAATCCGTCGGGATTTTTCACTATGTCCGAGGGGGTAGGAAAGGTGTAGCACACGCCGCAATTTTTGCAAAATTCTTCACACGGAGTGGCACATTTGCTTAAAATGCACTCTTTTTGTAAAGAAAGGTTTACGCCATACTCGCTGCAAATGCTCTTTATAATTTTCCTGATTCTCGGTATATTGTTGTTTTGAGATATGATGAAGGAGAATAGAGCCTCCCAGGGATCTTGCTTAAGAATTGCGATACCGGCACCTGCTTCGGTTGCCTCTTTCAGCCATTCGGAGTCGGTGTGAGATATTATATCCTCTTTTATCGCATCAAGGTCGTAATCCAGTACGAAAAATGGCGCGGCTACATTTTCAAAGTCACTATCCGAGATGTTGTAAAAAACCAACTCGCCGTCGCTATATTGCGCTACGTTTATAAGCACTCCATTGACTACTATTAAGTATTCTGCACCGTCAAGTTTTGTTGGCACGCGCTCGTATCTAAAGCATTGACCGCACTCAAGAGTGTCGGTGAGGTTGTATTTTCCAAGGCCTGTAATGATTATTGCCTCTTTTCCGTTCACAATTTGTCGCTTTTTATCGTACATTTGTTAAATTTCCTATTGAAAAAAATAATTTTGTGTTGTATAATATTATTGATTTAATATATTTATTTATATTTTAACATATTTTTATTTATTTTTCAATACCCAAAGACTTATTTGGAGGATATTTTGGAACAGATTTACACAATACCCGTTAACGAGGCGTTTGATCTTGCGAAAGAGAATAAAGATTGCGGATGTCCTATATGTGCATTATATCGCAAGCTTCAGGACGACGAGCTTGATATTATTCTTGGAGCTTCGATGATGGAGCCTGACATAAGAATAAAGACCAACGAGAGCGGCTTCTGCCTTACACACTATAATATGATGATGAAAAGGCGCCGTATGCTCGGTATAGGTCTTATGATGGAAAGTCATCTTGACGAGGTTAAGAAGAAACTTAACGGCCCTATCGTTATCGGAAATAAGCGTGCGGCGGCACTCAACGCCATTGGTAAGCTCAACTGTGACTGCTACGTTTGCTCACGTATCGAGAAGAATCTTTCGGCAATGATTTCAACCACCGTATATCTTTGGGAGACTGATATGGCGTTCAGGGATAAGTTTAAGATACAACCGTATTTCTGTATGCCGCACTATCATGCGCTGGTTGACTATGCTTCAAAGAAGATGCACAAGCATTATTACCCTGAATTCTACGACGTGGCGAATAAGATACAGAATGACTACCTTGATACGCTTAAGAATGACGTCAGCTGGTTTTGCAAGAAGTTTG
Organism: Eubacteriales bacterium; assembly: GCA_045629765.1. Classification (GTDB taxonomy): domain Bacteria; phylum Bacillota; class Clostridia; order Oscillospirales; family CAG-272; genus UBA1740. Next base: position 23,425 of record JAZQRW010000091.1, on the reverse strand, counting down.
ACTATCGCTACGACGAGGAGCCGTGGTACAATTCAAGAGATTCTTTGAAACGTTCGATTGCCTTTCTCGGCGGTGCTCCCGGCGAAGAGGAAAACAAATGAGGTCTATTTCACTACATAGGAGGACATTGGAATGATTATTGAGAAGATTGACATAAAGAGCTTTGGTAGGATTACCGATATGACGCTCAATTTCTCAAATACCGTAAACGTGATTGAGGGCGACAATGAGGCGGGAAAGAGCACAATTGCCGCATTCATCAAGTATATGCTTTTTGGATTTGACAGTGCCGAGAGCGAAGAGCGTGTAAGTGAGAGAAGAAAGAGAATAAATTGGCAGACAGGTACGGCGGCAGGCTCAATGCTTGTTACCGTGAAGGGAAAAAAGTATCTTATCAGCCGCAGTACGACGCCGTCTAACGTTGTGAACGGTAGAATGACGTACAAAGAGGAGTGCTCAATTATCGACGTTGAGTCGGGTAATAACGCTTTTGGCAAGATGCCCGCAGGCGAAGTATTCTTCGGTGTTAACCGCGAGCTGTTCGAGAATACTGCGTTCTTAGGTCAGATAGGAGATTCTTCCATAAATGAAGGCTCGGTTAAGGAGTCTATTGAAAACATACTCTTCTCGGGCGCAGAAAGGCTCAATAACCAGAGAGCTTGTGCGAAAATTCGCGAGAAGATGGACGGAATAATTCGCGAGGGCGGTCAGAGCGGTGTAGTTGCGGAGCTTAAGAGAAAGCACGAAGAATTGCAGGCGGCTATGGAGCGCTCGGATGAGGATAACAAGCAGATTTTGGCTAAGGAGGCAGAGCTTTATCACATTCGCCGTGACAGAGCTGACGCTGAGGAGAAGCTTAACGGCTTATACGATCTTAACGATTGCTATAAGAACGTAATGCTTATTCAGACCTTCGACAAGCTTCACGAGCTTGAGGAGGACGCTCTTGCCAAGTCTAACGCATACGACGAATTCATCAATGATAACACAAGAGCGGGATTTGTACCGACCGAGCAGTATTTGACGGATATTGCTACTGCAAGACGTAACGTAAATGATGCGTATCATAACCTAGGTGAACGTGAGAGTGACTACGAGCGCGAGAAGAATTCTATCGGTATAACAAGAGAAATCGAGGGAGCTATCGAGCTTTCAGACGCTATGGGCGGAGAGGAAGCCTTGCTGAATAAGGCTAACGGATTGCAAAAGGGCTTTATGTACAACATCATATTCTCCGTGCTTTGCGGTCTTGGACTTATTGCAGCTTTGGTGTACGAGCTTATTGCTAAGGGCGTGCTTGCACATATAGCGTTTAGAGTAATAGGTGCAGTTTTGGGTGTTGCAGCTCTTGCAGGTATCGGTATCTTTGTATACAAGCTTGTTGTCAAAAATAAAGCACTTGCAAAGCTTGCTGAGGACTTTGGCGTTGTAGGATTCCAGAATCTTAAGGGCAAGATTGCCGTTATAGCCGAGGCGAGAAGTAAGCGCGACGGTATGATAAGCTCCACAGAGTCCGCACGTGTAGCGCTTGATGAGGCAAGAATTGCTTATGATAACGCTAAGACCGAGCTTACACGCGTTATCGTGCGTTGGGGTGAGGAGCCACCTACACAGGACCTTAACGATTTCCTTAATAAGCTTGAACTTAAGGTGTCCTCATTCCTTGAGAAGAAGAATATTATCTTCGAGGAGAAGCAGATGGCAGAGATTACGGTTAAGGATATCAGACGTACTCTTGCCGACAAGAATGAGATTAACGTAAGAGCGCAGGTGTCTCCACTTAAGAGAAAGTCGCTCTCAAATATAAACCACGACCAAATTATTACAGGTATTGCGCTCTTCAAGAGTAAGATTGCCGATCAGGACAGAAAGGCGTTTGACGTAGAGAACGAGCTTATCACCCTAAAGGCACGCGCCGGAGATCCTGCTGAATATCACGCTAAGATGATTGCATTGGAGGAGAAGATTGAGGCGCTTACCAATAAGCATAAGGCGTACTTCGTAGCTCTTAAGGCTCTTGAGACTGCTTCGGATAATCTGCGTGCAGGCATTTCCCCACGACTGGGTGAATTTTCAACCGATCTTATGAGTATTATGACTGATAAGAAGTACACTGACTTTGACGTAACCGGTGGCCTTAAAGTAAGCTATACTGCTGATGACGGTGATAAGAAGAGCATAGACTTCTTAAGCGGCGGAACAAGAGATTTGGCGTACGTTGCAGTGAGAATGGCGCTTATAGATATGCTTTACACGGAGAAGCCACCTATCTGCTTTGACGAGTCGTTTGCTCACCAGGATAACACGAGAGCCAACTCTATGATGAAGGCAATAGGACGTCTTTCTAAGGACGGTTATCAGAGCTTTATTTGTACATGCCACGATAGAGAGGCAGCCCTTGCTTCTAAGCACGCAAAGAAGGTTAGCGTGTTCAAGCTTGCGTAAGGCTACTTAATAAGATTTTACCCGTGTGGTTTTTAGCATCGTGTTGGTGCTGATTATAAAGGATTTAAGAGGACTTAATGATGGTAAATAATAAAATATTAGTTGTCGGCAGTGTCAATATGGACATGACTATGAATATGTATAAGGTGCCGGAGCCCGGACAGACGGTGATTGACGACGGTGGCGTTGCGTATATTCCCGGAGGTAAGGGAGCAAACGCGGCTGTAGCATTCTCTCGCTTTGGTGCTACTAGCGTGCTTTGTGCTAAGCTTGGTGCGGATATTCATGGACAGAAGGTGTATCAGTGCTACAAGGAAGCGGGCGTGGATACCTCATTCATTAAGGTTGATAGAGATAACCCTACCGGTCTTGCCGTAGTGATGAAGGAGGGCAATGGAGAAAACAGAATAGTGGTTTACCCCGGCGCAAATCAGCATCTTTCCGCAGACAATGTTGCAGAGGCATTTAACTGTAATCCCGATGCGGTTTATATCGGATTTGAAATTCCTTTTAATATCGCACTCCACGCGGCAAAGCTTGCAAGCGCGCGTAATATCCCTATATTTATCGACGCCGCTCCTGCGGATAAGAACTATCCTCTTGAGAGTCTTCCTATGGTAGAGATATTCTCACCCAACGAAACAGAGACCTTTGAATATACGGGCATTATGCCGCAGGGCACGGACGCATCGCTCCGTGCGGCGCTTGCTCTTTATAAGAGGGTGAAATGCAAGTACATCGTAATCAAAGAGGGAGAGCGCGGTGCATTCGTGTACGACGGTAAGCATTGCTCGTTTACTCCTGCTTTAAGACTTGGTAAGACTGTGGATACAACCGCTGCAGGCGACGCTTTTACCGCGGCTATGGTTACTGAGTATATGCGTAACGGCGGTGATATTAAGGCGGCAGCTAAATATGGCGCGTATGCAGGTGGTATAACTATTACTAAAAAGGGTGCAACAAGCTCAATTCCTACGGATGCGGAAATCAGAGAGCTTATGCGCACTATGCCACTTAACTGAACTTAACAAGGAATATTTATGAATTACAACTTTTTTGAGATAAATTATCCGTCAGCTGACGGAGTACATACGATATATGCCGAAATATACGTGCCAAAAACAATGACTGCAAGAGGTATAGTTCAGCTTGCACACGGTATGACCGATTATACCGGCAGATATACGGCGCTTGCAGATTATCTTACGGGGCAGGGATATATATTTGCAGGTAATCATCATTTGGGACACGGTAAGAGCGTTTCAAACCCTGATGATTACGGCTTCTTTGCTTCGCAAGGCGGCGTTGATTTCGTGCTCAAGGATTTAAAGGCGATGAATAAGTATCTTCGAGATACCTTTCCAACTCTGCCGGTGATACTTATGGGACACAGTATGGGCTCGTTTATAGCAAGGCTTTACGCAACGAGATACCCTCATACCATAAGGGGATTGATTATTCACGGCACTGCAGGCCCCAATCCTTTAGCAAACGTGGGTATTATGCTCTCTAAGCTTATAGCTTCGTCTAAGGGCGAAAGGTATAGAAGCCCGTTTATTACCTCAATGGCGTTTTCTTCTTACAACGATAAATTTCCTAAGGCTGATGGCGATAAGGCGTGGCTCACAAGAGACGTTGAAAAGGTTGCGGGTAAGTCAAGCGACCCATTAGCAAACTTCACGTTTACTCTTAGCGGATATATGGATTTATTCCGTCTTATCCGTGACTCGAACAGTAATAAATGGTTCTCTGAATTATCAAAGAATATGCCTACTCTTATTATGAGCGGAGATATGGACCCTGTTGGAAACTACGGTAAGGGACCTAGATTTATCTATAAAAAGCTGATGCTTAAGGGGCACACAAGCCTTTCTCTTAAAATGTACGAGGGCGCAAGGCACGAGTTGTTTAACGAGTTCGGCAGAGACGAGATTTTTGCCGATATGAAGGCATGGCTTAGCGGAGTGTGCAAATGATAAAAGCACTGGCAATTACAGGCCCCACCGCTTCGGGTAAGACTGCGCTTTCGCTTGAGATAGCGAGGCTATTAAATTGCGAGATTATTTCCTGCGACTCAATGCAGATATATCGCGGTATGGATATAGGAACTGCAAAGGCTACCGAGCAGGAAAGAGCGGAGGTGCCGCATCACCTTATCGATATTCTTGAGCCTAGCGAGAGTTACAGCGCAGAGCAATACTATACCGATGCTATGGCTGCAGCTTACGAGATACAGGGACGGGGCAGATTGCCTATGTTCGTTGGTGGAACAGGGCTTTATATAGATACCGTTATCCGCGGTGGAGTGCAGGAGTCACCGCCGTCTAATCCCTTGTACAGGGAAAAGCTGCTTGCGGGGTGCGAGAGCGAAGAGGGGATTGACGCGCTTTGGCAAAGACTGCGTGAGGTTGACCCCGACTCTGCTGAGAAGATACACAAAAACAATGTGCGCCGTGTTGCAAGGGCCCTGGAAATCTACGAGCTGTCGGGTAAGACGAAGACCTATTTTGACCAATTGTCCAAGTCTGTGAGCCCCGATATTGACGTCCTTATGATTACTCTTGATTTTCATAACCGTGATTCGTTATACGCGAGGGTTGATAAGAGAGTGGACGTTATGATGAGCGAGGGGCTTTTAGACGAGGTACGCGCTCTCTACGAGCAAGGTACGCTTAATGGTGATAACACTGCCTCTGCGGCTATTGGATATAAGGAGCTGCTTATTTATCTAAGGGGTGAGGTAAGCCTTAACGAAGCCACCGAGCTCTTAAAGCAGGCATCAAGAAGATATGCAAAAAGACAGCTTACTTGGTTTAGACACGAGAAAGAGGCAATAAGAATTTTTGCAGATTACGAGGACGGGGGCTTAAAGTCCTTGGACGTTCTTTGTGCTGAGGCTATTCAAAAAATAAATGAAAGCGGATTTTTCAAATGACAACGAAAGAGTTGATAAATATAATTGAAAATGGCGGACTTGACAAATATTCCGTCATTTATGACAATCTTGATTTACAAAAGTCGAGATTTATCTCGGCTATTACCGCGTTTGAGGAAATGTATGGTGAGAGGGAAGTGATGATTCTTTCAGTACCCGGCAGAAGTGAGATTTGCGGTAATCACACCGACCACAACGCAGGTTGCGTGCTTGCAGGATCAATAAATCGCGACGTTATTGCCGTGGTTGCCAAAAGCTCGGAGAATACCGTAAGGCTTTATTCTGAGGGATACTCACAGATTGTGGTGGATATTGAGAAATGTCACGAGCCGAGTAATTTTGAAAGATACACCTCTGCTTCGCTTATCGGCGGAATGGTGCAGGGATTTTTGAATAAGGGATATACCGTAGGCGGATACGATGCGTATTTAACATCTGACGTTTTTGCAGGCAGCGGCATTTCATCATCTGCTGCATTTGAGGTAATGATAGGCAATGTTATGAACCATCTTTACAACGACGGCAAGGTTAGGAACGAGGAGATTGCTAAGCTTGCGCAGTATGCGGAGAACGAGTATTTCGGCAAGCCCTCGGGACTTATGGACCAGATGGCGTGTGCGGTTGGCGGCTTTGTGTTTATTGATTTTTGTGATAATAAAAGGCCGGTTATTGAGCCTATTGATTTTTCACTCAAGGAATACGGCTATTCGCTTTGTATAATTAACACAGGCGGAAATCACGCTGATCTTAATGACGATTACGCTTCAGTTCCACGCGAGATGAAGAGTGTGGCAAACGCTCTTGGTAAGCAGGTGCTGCGTGAGGTTTGCTACGGTGACTTACTTAGCTCGATTGATGAAATAAGAGAAAAGTGCGGTGACAGAGCTCTTTTGCGCGCTATGCATTTCATCAGTGAGAACGAACGTGTATGCGCTGCTAAGGACGCGTTGAAATGCGGTGCAATCGATACGTTTTTATCCATTATACGTTCATCGGGTGACTCGTCGTTCAAGTATTTACAGAACGTGTATACGAACATAAATGTCTTGGAGCAAGGACTGTCATTGGCGCTTTGCATTACAGACAAGTTTTTAGGTAATCGCGGTGCGCTCCGCGTACACGGCGGTGGCTTCGCCGGCACGATACAGGTATTTTTGCCGAGTGAGCTAGCCACGGAGTACGTAGGACTTGTTGAGAGCGTATTCGGCGAAGGCTCGGTTATGATTCTTGACATTAACCCCTTTGGCGCTTGCAGATTATTTTAATTGATTTTTAGAAAAGGAGTATATAAAAATGGCAACAAAGAAAACTGCTAAGGAACAGGAAAAGGCGCCTGTGAATGATAAAAAGGCGGCTCTTGAAACCGTCATTTCAAGAATTGAAAAGGAGTGCGGTAAGGGCTCGATTATGCGTCTTGGCGAGAATGCGGCAATGAACGTTTCCGCGGTATCGACCGGCTCGCTTGCACTTGACTTTGCGCTTGGTGTGGGAGGTATTCCGAGAGGCAGAATTACCGAGATTTACGGTCCTGAGTCATCGGGTAAGACCACTATTGCGCTTCACGTAATCGCTGAGGTGCAGAAGCAGGGCGGTGAGGCTGCGTTTATTGACGCTGAGCACGCACTTGACCCGGTGTATGCAAAGAATCTCGGTGTTGATATTAACAACCTTCTCGTTTCTCAGCCCGACTGCGGTGAGCAGGGACTTGAGATTGCCGAGACGCTTGTAAACTCGGGTGCTATTGATATTATTGTTATCGACTCTGTTGCAGCACTTGTTCCAAGACAGGAGATTGAAGGTGATATGGGTGCCAGCCACGTAGGTGTGCAGGCTCGTCTTATGTCACAGGCGATGAGAAAGCTCTCGGGCTCTATTGCTAAGTCTAACTGTATAGTTATCTTCACTAACCAGCTTCGTGAGAAGGTTGGAGTTATGTATGGCAACCCTGAGGTTACGACAGGCGGTAAGGCGCTTAAGTTCTACGCTTCGGTTCGTATTGACGTAAGAAAGGTTGAGGTACTCAAGAACGGTGCTGAGGTTTACGGAGCGCACACAAGATGTAAGGTTGTTAAGAATAAGGTTGCTCCTCCATTTAAGACCGCGGAGTTTGATATTCTTTACGGAACAGGTATTTCCAAGTCCAGCGAGATTATCGATATGGCAATCAAGCTTGAAATTATTGAGAAGAGCGGTGCTTGGTTCTACTACGACGGCGAAAGACTCGGCCAGGGTAAGGACAACGTAAGAAAGAATATCGAAGCCGATAAAGAGTTTATGGCAAAGCTTGAGGCGCAGATTAGAGAGAAGGTTGCAAATTCCGATGTTGACGAGGAGAGCGCAATTGACGCTGATGAATTCGAGCTTAACGATTTCGACGATGGCGAAATCTAATACTAGCGAAGAGTAAAAATGCTTTTGTGGGGCAGAGTCGGGATTAGCCGTCTTTGTCCTACAAGATTTTAAAGGAGGAAGTATGCGAGTAATATATGTTAAGCCGACGAGCGACCAAAAGCGATTTATCGTAGGTGTAGACAATGGCGAAGAAAAGCAAAGATATAATATTTCCTCCGCACTTTACGGGACGCTTTCACTTTCGGCAGGTGTTGAGATAGACGAAGAGACCATAACGACGCTTGAAAATGAGGATAACGCATATAACTGTATGCGCTCGGCACTCGGCTTTTTAGCCTACGCTGACAATAACAGGAAAAAATTATACGCAAAGCTTATTAAACGCGGATACAGTCGTGATATGGCAAAATTCGCAGTGGAAAGATGCGTCAGCCTTGGCTATATCAACGAATACGAGCAGACGAAAAGAATTATCTTAAAAGAAGCAGACAAGCTCTACGGAAGAGCATACATTTTTAAAAAGCTGATTGCAGGCGGTTATTCCGCATCTATGGTTAATCGTGCATTTGATGAGTTAATTCAAGATGGTGAAGTTGATTTTAATGATAATTTGAAAACTCTTCTTTACAAAAAAGGCGCAACAAGCGAAGAAGAGCGAAAAAAGCTTATGCACAAATATGGTTATTTGATAAGGGACACATACGATGATTAAGAAATTTATTAGCTATTACAAGCCGCATTTAAAGATGTTTACCTTTGATATGCTGGCGGCTGTTATGATAGCGTTATGTAATTTGTTTTATCCTACTATTGCAAAGGAAATGATTAACGATTACGCCTATCGTGATACGGTGAAGCCGATTTTGATAGCAGGCGGAGTCTTACTCCTTATTTATGCCATAAAGGCTGTATGTAATTACGTAGTTGGTTACTACGGTCACGTCATTGGCGTAAGAATGCAGGCGGATATGCGTCGTGACTTGTTTGTAAAATATCAGTCACTCCCATTCTCTTATTTCGATGAGCACAAGACGGGCGATTTGCTCTCCCGCTTGACCAGTGATTTGCAGGGCGTATCCGAGCTTGCGCATCACGGCCCTGAGAACTTGTTTTTGGCAATTCTTATGCTTATCGGTTCCTTCGTGGTAATGATTGGTATTAACGTTGAATTGACGCTTATAATGTTTGCGATTATTCCGTTTATAGCCCTCTTTGCAGTTCTCTCAAGAAAGGGAATGATGAGCGCTATGAAGAACTCTCACGTGCAGATGGCGTCTGTCAATACAACACTTGAAAATTCCATTACAGGCGTTAGAGAAACCAAATCGTACGTTGCTGAGGAAAGAGAAATCTGTAAATTTGATAATGCCAACGGTCTTTTTCGTAAATATCGCACCCAGGCTATGTATGCTTTGGGTAAATTCCACGCGATAATGGAGTTTATCTCTGATTTTCTTTATCTTGTAATCATTCTTGTTGGTGGCATTTTCTTGATGAAGGGAAGAATTGATTCCGGTGAATTCGCCGCATTTATACTCTATATTGGTATGTTTATGCAGCCAATTAACCGCTTCGTAATGCTCTTTGAGCAGCTGCAAGAGGGAATGGCAGGCTTTGGCAGATTTTACGAGATTATGAATACCGAGAATGAGATTGACGAGGGTGAAATTGAGCTTGATAACGTAGACGGTGCTATATCCTTCGAGGACGTTACCTTTGGTTATGAAAAGGATAATGAAAGACTGGTTATTTCACACCTTAATCTTAATGTAGATGCGGGTAAGACGCTGGCACTCGTTGGCCCTTCGGGTGGTGGAAAAAGCACGCTGTGTAATTTGATTCCGCGATTCTATAACGTGAATAGCGGTAGGATTACTCTTGACGGCACTGATATTTGTAATATAACTCTGCATTCATTAAGAAAAAACATCGGTATCGTATCACAAAACGTATTTCTGTTTGACGGTACTATAAAAGATAATATCGCTTACGGCGCGCCTGATGCTACCGATGAGCAAATTGTAGATGCAGCAATCAAGGCTAATATTCACGACTATATTGTTACGTTACCAAACGGATATGATACCGAGGTTGGTGAACGCGGTATAAAACTCTCGGGTGGTCAAAGGCAAAGGGTTGCTATTGCGCGCGTGTTCTTGAAAAATCCGAAGCTTCTGATTTTAGACGAAGCAACCTCGGCGCTTGATAACGTAACCGAGATGCAAATTCAGCACTCACTCGCAGAGCTTTCGCTCGGCAGGACGGTCATCGTAGTAGCTCATAGACTTTCAACGGTAAAAAATGCTGATGAAATAGTCGTTATAGACGGACGAGGAATAGTCGAGCGAGGAACACACGAGCAGCTTCTTGCGCTCGGTGGCGAATATAGCACGCTTTATTCGTATCAGTTTAAAAATAATTGATTGACATAAATAAAAACGATGACAAGCTAAGGAAAAAATCCTCGGTTTGTCATCGTTTGCTTTTTATTTTAACTTAATCCCTATTTCCTGCGGTGAGCTTTATGATAAGGTCGGTGTCGTCGGGTTGCACCTTCGCCTCGTGAGCCGCTTTGTTTCTAACGATTTGCCCACATCTGTCACATCTGTGTATTATAATGAAGCCCTTTTTAGCGTCAGGCTCTGTACGGATTGGACGTAAAATTCCCATACAGGTGTTTGCTCTGTCACCGGGGTTTATATCAACGTGTAGGGAGCACAGGCAGAACGGGCAATGGTTTCTTGACGTATAACCGAGAGGCATTACCTCTTTGCCACAGTTTTTACAGATAAATCCCGCGTCGTTTTTTGTAAATCTTTTGCTCTGCATATCTTTCCTCCGTATGATTTTCTAAAAACAGTTAATAATAGATGTAGATGTGGGGTGATGGTATGAAACGAATAGTGGCTATTGTGCTATTACTATGCTTTGGTATTTTGTTAGGGGCAAATCTTGATAATGCTAAGAAAAATGATTTAAGTCTTGTTTCATCAGAATTCAGAAACGGTAAATGAGGGAAAATGAAAACCAGAGTTAGCAAAAAATCACTTTCCAACACAAAACTTAGAGAATATATCGTTGACGACTGTCTCGGAGACACTGCGACCGTCAAGCTCAGATATTGCACCGATAGCCATCTCAATATCAGAGGATGCCGCATCGGCAGGCAGTCCTGTCTTGTAGGCCGCAATGGCGGTATCTATAAGACTAAGGCTGCGGCACAGCGCGCTATGCTGGCGTGCAGAGGATACGATAGCATCTTCACGAGTCCTTATTGATTCGTCTGTAAAGAGGCGATTGATGAGCTCGGACAGCTCATTTATTGCACCTGCTTCATCATTTAATGCTGATATTTTAAGCGTATTGACAAAGCCACAATCCTTAAGCGATTCGCTGTCAAATTCTGGACAGATGTTATCGGTCTTGTTGAGTATACATATCTTGGGCACGCTAATGCCCTTAATCTCTTCGATAATTTGATTATCGTATTCACCCAGAGGACGCGATGCATCGAACATAACGAGTAAAAGCTCGGCGTGCTTCATCGCTTCTTTAGAACGCTCAACACCGATTTTCTCAACACGGTCGGCGCTCTCGGATTCTCGGATGCCTGCAGTATCGGTAAGACGGAGCATAACTCGTCCAAGGCTTATTTCTCTTTGCAATAAGTCGCGCGTCGTGCCCTCGATATCGGTAACAATTGCCGCATCCTCACCGACGAGCGCATTGTAAAGCGTACTCTTACCTACGTTTGGCTTACCGCAGATTACCGCATTTATGCCCTCGGTAATAGCTCTTCCCGTGCGATATGTTGATATAAGATGTGCAAGTGCGCTTCTGGTCTTATTTAACCTATCTACAGCTTCTTCATCGGAAAATTCGCCAAGATCCTCATCCGGATAATCTATGCGAGCGTATATTGAGCTCATAGTGGAAATGAGTTCTGTGCGTATTTCATCAATCGCGCGCACAAGCCTTTGCCTTGCAGGAGAGGCGGACAGGGTAATCTGCTCCATACTGCGCGCCTCAAGAAGTGTGCCTATTGCTTCGGCTTCTGTCAGCGTGAGATTACCGTTTATGACCGCGCGGCTGGTAAATTCGCCTGCCATAGCAGGCGCGGCACCGTTTGCGAACAGACATTCCAGAACTGTTCTTGTGATGAGAATGCCGCCGTGACAGCTGATTTCGACGGTTTCCTCACCCGTATAGGAGTGCCCCTTGGTAAAATAGGTGATCATTCCGTCGTCAATTTTTTCTTCATTATATATTATATATCCGTACACCTGCATACGCGGCTTGTATTGTGAAAGCAATTTACCGGTGGCACTTATAAAAATCTTATCTGCGATTTCAAGCGCGCCCTCGCCGCTCATACGGATAATCGCAACCCCACCCTTGCCGGGTGGGGTTGAAACTGCTGCAATTACGTTTTGACGCATATTACTTAAGTTCTTCGTCGGATACTACTATCTCGTCGTTTGTGTCGGGGTGAGTCATCTCTACTACAAGTGTGTCGCTTTCTGAGGTCTCCTCACATTCAGCAGATACGTCAACTCCCTGTACAACATTGTTCGTGGTATCGTCCACCTCGAAGGTTTCCTCCTCAAAAATGCCCTGTGGCTTCTTCTCGGTGAGGTAAATAACGATCTTACGGTTGTTGTCTGATCCGATTGAGTTTGTGGAAACACCCTCAATTCCCTGAATTTCGGAGTGGATAATTCTTCTTTCATACGCGCTCATGGGCTCGAGCATAACGCTTCTCTTATTCTTAAGCGCCTTAGCAGCCATTCTGCGAGCAAGCGCACGGAGTGTATCCTCTCTCTTTGCGCGATAGCCCTCAATGTCGAGAGTCACACGGCTCTTATCTCTCTCTCCGTGAATATTCTTTCTCGCACAAGCAAGGTTTGCAAGATACTGAAGCGCAACAAGCGTATCACCGTGGTGACCGATAAGAGTAGATGCATCATCGCCCTTGATTGTAATTCTTCTTGTACCGTCCTCACAGGAGTAAAGGGTGGCTGTTGCGTTAAGACCAATGTCGGCAATTACTGTATTGATAAAGTCGAAGGACATATCCTCGCCCTTTTCTACAGTCTTTTCCTCCATCTTAAGCTCTACTTCGGGTACAACCTGTTCTTTTGCCTTAGGTTCAGCCTTTGGCTTGTTATTATTCTTGTTCTTATTTTTGTTTTTAGACTTTGCCTGCTCGTTTTTCTGAGTGGGAGCGTTATTGTTTTCAGCTTTAGGCGCTTCCTTTCTTTCGTGGCGCTGCTTCTTGGGCTGTGCGTCGGGAAGCTCGATATAAGCTCTTACCTTAGCGGGCTTAACACCGATGATACCGAGTATGCCCTTACTTCCCATGTGTAAAATTTCAAACTGAACATCGTCAAGCTCACTGCATCCGAGTGCAAGTCTTGCAGTTTCTTTAGCTTCTACAATATCCTTACCTGTTGCAATTATTTCCTTTAACATTTTAGTCAAATAATCCTTTCTCGTGTGGTCAATCCTTGATTTGTGGCATATCGCCCTTTTTGATATCAGTAACGTTCTTCTCATCCTCAGCGGTCTTTTTCACCTCGGGGAGTTCATCGTAATCGTCCTCGTCAATGTAATGAAGAGATTTGTGCTTAGGCTGAGCCTTGAGCGCTTCCTTCTGAGCCTTTTCAGCCTCTTTCTTCTGCTTGTTGAGATTCTTGATATCCTCTTCGGTGAACTTAGGAAGAGGCATAGCCTTTGCAAGTATTACTGACTGTCCGATACCGAGCAGTGACTGATATACCCAGTAAAGTCCGAGCATACCGGAGAAGTTGAATGCAAAGAACAAGGTCATAAGCGGCATCATAACGTCCATCATCTTCATAGATGCCTGTGTCTGCTGATCTGCCTCCGAGCGAAGTCCTGTGTTGTTAAGCTTTCTTGTCAGCCACATTGAGAACCATGATGCCGCAGCTGCAAGGAATGGGATAAGCACGAGAATTGAGATATTCTTAAAGCTTGGCTGATCGGCAAGGTTTACGCCAAAGAGGGTAAAATTCGGAATACTGTCTACGTCAAGACCGAGCGCCTCAATCTCTTCTTTACCGCCTTCGTTAGCTGCGATATATGCGTTAATGTTGTTGATAAGATTAATCTCGGAATTCTTTGAAAGCTCTTTTGCAGGGGTATATTCAGGAGTCTTTTCGGAAGGAACGAAGTTCTTTTCGCCAATGAAGTTGTATACGTCGAGGATAACGTCATTGAGGTCCTTCTGGTCAGCCTCTGCTACGGCGGCATTCTCTGCCTCGAACTCGGGAGTGAGGTCTGCCATATAAGAAATAGGAGACTGAATTACGGTATAAAGTAACATAATAAGCGGAAGCTGGATAAGAAGGGGCAGACAGCCTGAGAGGGGATTATATCCCTCCTTCTGCTGCAGCTCCATAATTTCCTGCTGCTGCTTCTGCATTGTTTTCTGGTCGGTTCTACCTCTATACTTTGCTTTGATAAGCTCAATCTTGGGAGTGAGCTTAGCCATTGCTATTTGGTTTTTATGCTGCTTGATAGAGAAGGGAATGAATACAATTTTAAATACTAACGCCCAAAGCAAGAGGGCGAGTGCGTAGCTACCGGTGATGCTGTTGAAGAAGCTTAGCATTGCACCTAAAAGTTTAAATAGCCAATCGAACATTATTACTTTTCCTTTTCTTTTTTGTTATTCTCGGTTTGTTCTGCTGTGTTATAATTTCCCTTACCGTGAGTCTTGAAGCCTTTATCGGGAACAGGATCGTACCCGCCCTTACAAAACGGATTGCATCTTAGTATTCTGTAACACGTAAGGATAAATCCTGCAAAAAAACCACGCTTTCTGAATGCCTCAATAGCGTACGACGAGCAGCTTGGGGTGAATCTACAGCACGGTGGCTTTAATGGGGAGATATATTTCTGATACAAACGTATCAGCCAAATCATAAAATGCTTCATAATTAAGAGAACATACCGAGCTTGGTGAATGAATATTCAAGCTCACGCTTAATATCCGTGGATTTGAGCTTCGTGGCAGCCTTACGTGCCGCAATTACTATCAAAAAGCCTTGTTTCAGCTGTCGTTCCGTCATGAGAGAGCGTAATCCCTCACGAAGAATACGGCGACACCTACTTCTTATAACTGCGCTGCCAAGAGCCTTAGTGGTTGTAAGACCTATACGGTTCATTACAAGCCTTTGTGGATGCGACATAGCGAGTCGCTTCGCTGCATAATCGGGTAGTACGTATACTGCGAGAGCCGACGTCACTGCTCTCTTGCCCTTTGAATACGCTTTTGAATACAAATGGTTTTCGCAAATTGCTCTAAATTTCATTATAAATCTCCAAATATTGAGATTAAACAAAAACCCCGATAAAGTCCTTGGTATGTAGCGGACATTTTATCGGAGGTTTTGTATGTCCTTTGTGGACGCGTTTTGTGCCTTACGAACGATTAATAGGTGAGTCTAGCTCTTCCCTTGGCACGTCTTCTCTTAAGAACTTTTCTACCGTTAGCGGTTGCCATTCTCTTTCTGAAGCCATGTTCCTTTTTTCTCTGTCTCTTCTTAGGCTGATAGGTTCTCTTCATGAGGACACCTCCTTTGTAAAAATTAACATCTTTAACGTATTCATATAAACGCAAGTTATATTATACATATTTTTATATCAATTGTCAAGAGCAAAACTAAAAATATTTTCTGTTATTATTTTATACTCCATCTTGTATTGACATTCACAAAGTTTTCTGCTAAAATAGTTTCCATAATGGGTTAGTGTTGAAAAAACTAAAAGTAGGAGTCGGATATGAATCAGGATGTAGCGAGAATTTTGGTTTCTCAAGAGGAAATAGATAAAATTACTACAAGAATTGCAGAGGAAATAGATAGAGATTACAGTGGTAATGATACACGCCTTGTTTTGCTTTGTATACTTAAGGGCTCTATAGTTTTTATGGGTGATTTGATGAAGAAAATCACTGTGCCCGTGGAGATTGACTGTATGAAGGTTTCTTCCTACGGTGCCGGCACTACCACTACCGGTACTGTTAATATTCATCTCGACATTATGAGAGGCGATCTTGATAAGTGCGATATTTTAATTATTGAGGATATCGTTGACAGCGGTGTTACACTTTCATATCTTACAAAATACCTAAAGGCGAAGGGAGCTAAGAGCGTGCGCACCTGTACTCTTCTTGATAAGCCTGTGCGCCGTAAGGTTCCATTTGTGCCTGATTACATAGGCATTGAGATACCTGATGAATTTGTTATTGGTTACGGCTTGGACTTTGACGAGAAGTACCGTGCTCTTCCATACGTGGGTATTTTAAAGCCTGAGGTTTACTCGGAGTAATCTAATATTGATAAAGAGGTGTTAAGAGGTCTTATGTATACTGTCGGACTATACACTCTTGGGTGCAAGGTTTCACAGTATGAGACTGAGGCTATTGCCGAGGCGTTCGAGAGGGAAGGGGTAAAGGTTTTACCCTTTCAGCAAAAATGTGATATTTATGTCATAAACACTTGTACAGTTACCGCAGAGAGCGACAGAAAATCAAGGCAGGTTATAAGACGTGCCATTTGCTCTAATCCTGATGCAGTCGTTGCCGTGTGCGGCTGTTACAGTCAGCGCTCACCGTCGGATATTGAGAAAATCGATGGAGTGTCGATTTGCGTCGGTACTCAGGATAAGCTATCCGTCGTCCCACTGGCTATCAATATGCTTAAAGAACGCACGGAACGCAGATTTTCAGTTACGTCGCTTGATGGCGCTTGCTTTGAGCCTATGATGATTACGCATGCGCCGCGTACTAGGGTGTATGTAAAAATCGAGGACGGCTGTGAGTCAAAGTGCACTTATTGCGCTATTTCAGATGCCAGAGGTCCGGTTAGGTCAAAGCTACTTGACGACGTTGTTGCCGAGGTCGAAGCACTTGCTAAGGCGGGCACACGCGAGATTGTTCTTACCGGAATTGAGACCGGCTCGTACGGCAAGGATTTTGGAATGAAGAATGGGCTCGGTGAGCTTATTGCATTGCTAGATAAGCGTGGTAGCTGTGAGAGAATAAGGCTTGGCTCGCTGGCTCCTGAGCTTATAGGTGAGGAATTTGTTAATACCGTTAAGGACTGTAAAATCTTAGCCCCGCATTTTCACATGTCAATTCAGAGCGGCTCGGACGAGGTTCTTAAGCGTATGAAAAGAAGATATAACTCCGACATGGCCTATAAGAATATAATGCGCATTAAGGAGGCTATTCCGCGCGCCGAGTTTACTACGGATATGATGGTAGGCTTCCCCGGTGAGAGCGAAGAGGACTTTCAAAGGACGGTGGATTTTGTCCATAAGGTTGGCTTTATCGACGTTCACGTCTTTGCTTATTCAAGGCGTAAGAACACACCTGCCGCTACGTACGATGGACAGATTGACGAGGCGGTGAAAAAGCAAAGGAGCGCAATTCTTATAGCCGAGAAAAACAAGGTGCGCGACGCCGCGCTTGATAGGATAGTTGCGAGCGGACAGATACTGCCGTGTATACTTGAGAGTGAGAAGAACGGTATCTATGCAGCGCATTCGGACACATACATTGAACTTTGCGTTTCTGCTGAACTCGGAATGAGCGGCGAGGCAGCCAAGGTCATACCCGTGTCGCATAAAAACGGCATTATTACAGGAAAATTAATATAAAAATATAAATAATTATTTACATTTTAAGGTGGAAACAAAAATGGAAAACAGCAAAAAGACAATGGAAAAAATCGTTGCCTTGTGCAAGACTCGCGGATTTATTTTCCCCGGCTCAGAGGTATACGGTGGATTGGCTAACTCTTGGGACTACGGTCCTTTAGGCGTTGAGTTTAAGAACAACGTTAAAAAGGCGTGGTGGAAGAAGTTCGTTCAGGAATCAAGATACAACGTAGGTCTTGATTCTGCTATCATTATGAATCCTGAGGCTTGGGTTGCATCAGGTCACGTTGGCGGCTTCTCCGATCCTCTTATGGATTGCAAGGGCTGTAAGGCTCGTCACAGAGCAGACAAGCTTATTGAGGACTATGCGTTTGCAAACGGTCTTTCTGATAACCCTGCATCCTGGACCTTTGAACAGATGTCCGAGTACATTAAGGATAAGGGAATTGTATGTCCTAACTGTGGTGGTAAGGACTTTGCCGATATTAAGAAGTTTAATCTTATGTTTAAGACCTTTATCGGTGTTACCGAGGACTCGCAGAACACCGTTTACCTTCGTCCGGAGACGGCGCAGGGTATTTTCGTTAACTTCCCATCGGTTCAGCGTTCAACGAGAAAGAAGCTTCCCTTCGGCGTATGCCAGATTGGTAAGTCATTCAGAAATGAAATCACACCCGGTAACTTTGTATTCCGTACTCGTGAGTTTGAGCAGATGGAGCTTGAGTTCTTCTGTAAGCCCGGCACTGACCTTGAGTGGTTTATGTATTGGAAGAACTTCTGCCACCAGTGGCTTCTTGACCTTGGTATGAGAGATGAGAACCTTCGTCTTCGCGACCACGACCCCGAGGAGCTTTGCTTCTATTCCAAGGCAACTACTGACTTCGAGTTCCTCTTCCCGTTCGGTTGGGGCGAGCTTTGGGGCGTAGCTGACAGAACAGATTACGACCTTACTCAGCACCAGACTCATTCGGGTAAGGATATGACCTACTTTGACCCCGAAACAAACGAGCATTACATTCCTTACGTAGTTGAGCCTTCGCTCGGCGCAGACCGTGTTGCACTTGCATTCTTGGTTGACGCTTATGATGAGGAAACGCTTGGTGAGGGCGATACCCGTGTCGTATTACATCTTCATCCGGCTCTTGCTCCAATCAAGTGCGCAGTTCTTCCTCTTTCTAAGAAGCTCTCCGAGAAGGCGCTCGAGCTTTACGACGATTTGGCTAAGGACTTTATGTGCGACTTTGATGAGACGGGCTCAATCGGTAAGAGATATCGCCGTGAGGACGAGATTGGTACTCCGTTCTGCATCACCTACGACTTTGATACTGAAAACGATAACTGTGTTACTATACGTGACAGAGATACTATGGAGCAGGTACGTGTTCCAATTTCCGAGGTTAAGGCATATATTACGGAAAGACTTAAGTTCTGATATTGGTAATAATATGGAAAAGAATTTAAGAAAAATTGCCTCGTTTTCCGTAGACCACAGAAATATCGAAGAGGGAATTTACATCTCTCGCATCGATGGCGACATAACCACCTACGATATGCGTACCAGACGTCCAAATGCTGGCGATTATATGGATAACGTAACCATGCACACGTTTGAGCATCTCTTTGCTACTTATGTTCGTAACAGTGAAATTGGGCAGAATGTAATTTACTTCGGTCCTATGGGGTGCCAGACGGGATTTTATCTGCTTGTCAGAAATGCTGATAATGAGCGTGTCCTGGATGTTGTAAAAGCTACACTTGGAGATATAATTGCGCATCAAGGTGATGTACCCGGAAACAGTGAGATTGAATGCGGCAACTATCGTTCGCTAAATCTTGAATCGGCACAGCTTGAGGCTAGACGCTACCTCAATGCTTTGAACAGCAAAGATAATAACTTTGCATATTGATCTTTTGAAGTGCGTATTACGCTGTTTTGGAGGAAAAATGAAAACAATTGTTGGCATTATAGGTGCTATGTCTGATGAGGTTAGCAATATCATCGCCTTGTTGGAGTCGCATAATGAGGAAACTTATAGTGGCATTACGTTTCATACGGGAAAGCTTTACGGCAAGGATGTCGTGGTGGCACAGTGCGGAATCGGTAAGGTGTTTGCGGCAGTGTGCGCTGAAATAATGATACTTAAATATCAGCCGAGTCTTGTTGTTAATACGGGAGTTGGCGGCGCGCTTGCTTCGGGACTCAAGCCCACGGATATTGTTTTTGCAGACAGACTTTGCCAGCACGATATGGATACATCGGCAATCGGTGATCCGATAGGACTCGTGTCGGGAATAAACAAGGTTTATTTTGACGCAGATGAGCGTGCAGTGGCTATTCTTTCAAAATACGCGGGTAGCAACAATGTCAATTATAAGGTTGGTACGATTGCTTCGGGAGATAAGTTTATCGCGACTAAGGATGATAAGACGAGGATTGCATCTACCTTTGGTGCAATAGCTTGTGAAATGGAGGGCGCGTCAGTCGCTCAGGTCGCTTATATTAACAACACTCCTTTTGCTGTTGTAAGAGCGATTTCTGACTCCGCTGACGGTGATGCTTCTATGGATTACCATGCATTTTTACCAATAGCCGTGCGTATTTCCACTGAGCTTACATTAAATCTTATCAAGGAATTTTAGTTAAATTAAGACGAAATATAAAAACTGCTAAATTTCAGCTTAGTGCCGGATTTAGCAGTTTTTTGTTGTTTGAATGCGATATATGTAAATGATTATTTGCATATATACTTAATTTACGCTTTTCCAAAAGTTGTCAAGACGTTCTTTTAAGACCTTTGCATCTGAAATATATCCCATGCCTTTCCACAAGGATGGTATGCTCTTTTTGTAAATAGGGTCGCGGAAGCGGTCGTCAATTAAGACGATAACACCCCTGTCGTCCTCGCGACGAATTACTCTACCCGCTGCTTGAAAGACTCGGTTCATTCCGGGATATACGTAAGCGTATTGCTTGCCCGACTCGTACTTTTCCTCAAAGTATTCGGCAATTGCCTCACGCTCGTATGATAATGACGGCATACCGATACCGACGACCACCGCGCCGATTAGGCTATCTCCTACAAGGTCAATGCCCTCAGAGTAAATTCCACCCATTACGCAGAAGCCGACGAGGTAATTTGGACTCTCCTCTTTAAACTCGTTAAGAAAAGCATTTCTTTCACTATCGGTCATGCCTGATGCCTGATACATACTTTTAATTTTTGGATATTTTCTGCTAAAGCACTCGTAAAGTGCATGCGAATACTCAAATGACGGTGAGAATATCATATAATTTCCGCGCTTTGCCGAAAGAGTTGCGGCTATCACACGGCACACTGCGTCAAGCGTGCGCTCACGCTCGGAGTATCGGGTGCTGATTGTATCAATAATCGACACGCATAGCTGCTCGGGATTGAAAGGCGAATGCACGCTTAAGGCATCAGCACTTCGGCCGCCGAGGAGTGATTTATAGTATTCGATAGGCTCGAGCGTTGCCGAGAAGAATACGGCACCTCGTCCCTTTGAAATGCACTTATTCACAATGTCGGATGTGTCAAGGCAGAATAGCTTGAAGCTCAAATTGCCATCGTTGTAGTATATAAACATCTTGTACGAGGAGTCAAAGAGCGAGAGAATATAGTTTAACTTTTTGATGCTTCTTAGGAGAGAGGACACAAGCCTTAGGCGCATAATCTTGTCCTCATCACGCGCCATACGACACCTGAGCAGCTCGTCCTCGGCGCATATCTCCAATGAGGCAAAAATGTCGTAAATTTCACACGGTATGTCACTTAAGTGGGTTGCCCCCGCCTTTTTGCCTTCCTTATCGGTAAAAATACTGTCGCTTACGTATGGCATTAAGATCTCAGTCGCCATTTCGACGGTTGACCTTAAATTCTCGGCAAGCGGTGAGTGTGGGGTCAGAAGCTCCGATACGGAAATCTTTTCAAGCTCCGGAAGCGAGATTTCGCACGAGTACATTTCTCTTACGCGGTCGGGCAGGTTGTGTGCCTCGTCGACAAGAAATGCGTATTCACCACCGTGAGTAAAGAAGCGGCGAATATAAACCGATGGGTCAAATAGGTAGTTAATATCGCAGATAACGACGTCACAGATTTCGGAATAAGTGAGCATAAGCTCGTGGGGACACACGTGGTATTTGCTCGAAATCTGTTGCACATGACATTCCTCGACGACCGTTATGCCTAGGTCGTACAGCTCCATTACAGCATCAGCGAGTCGGTTAAATTTCGTAAGTGGGCACAGCGACATTGAGTCGTGGCAGACAAGCTTCATTTTACAGCACTTGTCCTTAGCGGAAAGAATGATTGCTCTTATATCGCATCCCTTGTCCTTCATTAAATTGATGCAGTCACGGGCGGCGATTGCCGTCATTGATTTTAACGTTAGGTAAAATACCTTTTGACACAAGCCGTTACCAAGCGCACGTATTGCAGGGTATAGCGATGAAACCGTCTTACCCGTTCCCGTTGGTGCAGAGGCGAAGAGTGTCTCTGCGCGTCCTATTGCGCGGTAAACGCTCTTTACAAACTCACTCTGGCCCTGTCTTACGTTATCGAACGGAAAGTGCGCATCACGCATAGACGGAAGCCTGAATTTAACACGGTCAAGCTCTACCCGTGAATATATACTAACGGCACACATGCATTTATCGAAGAATTTTTGAAGCTTTAAGTGGCTTACTCGCTCACTAACGCTTCTTGTATCCTTGGATATTGTCGAGGCGATGATTATATTTAAATTAACCGACTTAAGAGAGTGGGTTTGGGCGTGAATATAGCCAAGCACGAATGCCTCCGCTCTGCACTGTGTCATCTCCGACTTAGTAATTCTGTCGGGGTGGGATTCAATAACCCTTATAACCGTTATAGAGTCACCGTCAATTTTATCACATTTGCCTTCCAGCACAAATCGCACGTCCCCTACGCAAAAGTCTGTGCTGATAGGTGTGGGCAAAGTGTCGCCCAGCAACGCCTGACGCACCTTGTCCGTGGCGTTTACTATCACCGGCTCCTCATTATCAAGCGGAAGCGAGGTGCAAATACCGCGCCTTGCCGTGCTGACAAATTCAAGCAGTGAAATATTCATCTCGTTTTTATCCTGACGATAAAGCAAGATACCGCCTCCCTTCTTTTTTAATATTTTAACATTGGTAGAAGACTTTGTCAATAAAAAAAGCACGAAATGCAAAATAATGCATTTCGTGCCACAAATATGTAATCAATCATTTACATATTTGCTTTGCAAGAAGGCTTCTATGAGCTTAGTTTTTGTATGTAACCAAGCCGGTAAAGCTTCGGTGGCATAGCTATAGCCTTGACAATATCCTTTTAGGGCTATAGTTGGTAAGGTTGTTAGCTTAACGATACTGTCGATAATATCTGAGCTTGTAAGGTTTTCCTTGGCACTTAGCATTATTGATACGGTAAACATCATGCAAAGTGTTGTAGGAATAAGATTTGTTATGATTTTGAAAATCCTTGCTGCCTTAGGGTCTGCTATTTCAGAGCCGCTCTCGCTCATATTTTTAGAGAGCAGAGTTTTCGGAGCAATATTGATAGGCTTTAATTTTTCAACCTTTCTAATAATTCTTTTTTGCCTAAGAGTTGGATTTTTTGTAGATTTTATCTTCTCGTATTCATCGACACTCATACCGTACGTGAGGATTAAATTTTCACGTCTGTATCTGTATTCCTGCATTCGATAGTCCTTGAGAAAATCACGAAGTGCAGTAATCCTTCCGCTGCCAATTTTCTTTTGTATAGCATTGAACTCGTTTTCGCATTCAACGTATTCCGCACTCGTTTTTCCTGATTTTTCACCGGCGTTTTCTAGTGAAAAATACATAACGTACCCACATATTAGCATAAATATAGCGTTTAGAGTAAAATCCTTTGAGCTGATATCATAAAAGTTGATTTCTGCAAACGAAACTAAAATTGCAATAATAGCAGTTATTACCGCGATTGTTTTGCTCATATTTTC
>JAZQRW010000090.1:0-11440 GCA_045629765.1 Eubacteriales bacterium | reverse complement strand
ACATTAAAAACAATTACAGACTGGGCTCGCTATCCGATTTGAGTCAGAGGATGTATTTATCCTCGCCATATCTTTCTAAGCTTATTAAGCAGCATTTTGGCAAGACCTTTAAGGAAATGCAGCTTGACGAGCGCATTAAGCGGGCGCTTGATTTGGTGAAAAGCACCGATATGCCTATTGGTGATATTATAAGAAACGTAGGGTATGAGAACGAGTCGTATTTTCACCGTGAGTTCGTTAAAAGAACGGGTGAAACGCCCTTGAAAATACGTAAAAACAAAAAGAGAGAGTCAATCTCTTGACATACGTATAATAAAGGTCTATAATTTATTTAGTTTAATTTAAGGAGTAAGGGTATGGATATTATAATTGTCGGCTGCGGCAGAGTGGGCACTGCGCTTGCAATGCAGCTTAGCAAGGAGGGTAACAATATTACCATTGTTGATTCCAGCTCAGATGTTGTTAATAAGCTGACTAATGAATGCGACTGTATGGGTGTTATCGGCAACGGAGCTTCACATATAACGCAGCAGAAGGCGGGCATTCAGGATGCTGATTTGCTTATTGCCGTTACTGATTCCGATGAGCTCAATATGCTATGCTGTATCGTCGCTAAAAGAGAAGGTAAATGTAAGACTATTGCCAGAATACGTAATCATCAGTACCTAAGTGAAATTCCTTATTTAAAGAACGAGCTCGGACTTGCTATGGTAATAAATCCCGAATACGCAACTGCCGAGGAGATAAAAAGAGTCTTGGATTTTCCCGGCGCTATCAGCATAGAGCCTTTTGCTAAGGGTAAGGTTCAGCTATTGAAGTTTAAGCTTCCCGATAAGAGCGCCATTGCCGGAATGACTATCAAGGATATAATGATAAAGTATCGCTCGCAAATTCTGTTTGCAATTGCGCAAAGAGATGACGACGTCATGATTTTAAAGGGCGATAGCGTAATCAAGGAAAGAGATATAATATCCATTATCGGAACGCCTATGGCACAACGCGATTTCTTTAATAAAATCGGATATAAGAGCGTAGAGATAAAGGATTCCTTAATTATCGGAGGTGGCGAAATTACGCATTATCTGGCGGGAATGCTGAAGGATAGTAAAATCTCGATAAAGGTAATTGAGGAAGATATAGATATATGCTCAGATCTTAGCGCAGAGTATCCACGCTTAACAGTGGTTAATACATCAAGCGTTGACCATAGAACGATGGTAGACGAGGGACTTGAGAGTGCGGATTCATTCTTGGCGCTTACGAATTTTGATGAGAATAATATCTTGCTTTCGCTCTTTGCCAAGCACTCCGGCTCTAAGAAAATAATCACAAAGCTAAAGGGGCTTTCCTACATTGATGCAATCCCGCATCTCGACCTTGACGCAGTATTCTCACCTATGAAGGTTACGACTGATATGATAGTTAGATTTGTAAGGTCTGAGAAGAACACTCGCGGAAGCAATATGGAGAATTTCTACAACATTATTCCTAACAAGGTAGAGGCATCAGAGTTTTTAATTAGCGAGCACTCGGATGTAGTAGGAGTACCTCTTAGTCAGATGAAAATCCGAAATAACGTTCTTATCAGCGCAATTACCAGAGATGGCGACGTTATAATTCCAAGAGGTAATGACGAATTGCACCTCGGGGATACGGTGGTTGTGGTTTCACGCGCAATGTCGCTTAACGATATTGCCGATATTATTGAGTAGGTGAAATATGAATTACAGAATGGTTATATATACGCTCGGATTAGTTATGTTATTCGAGTCGGCGTTCTTTTTAGTTCCGATAATCACTGCGCTCGTTTACGGTGAATGGCTACAGCTTTTAGCCTTTTCAATTACTCTTGCTATTTGTGCTGCAATCGGCACTGGTGCAACCTATAAAAAGCCGAATAAAATGAAGCTATATACTAAAGAGGGCTTTATTATCGTATCTCTTTCGTGGGTGTTCCTCAGCCTTTTCGGCGCAATTCCTTTCGTAATTGATGGCTCGATTCCGAGTTACATAGATGCGTTTTTTGAAACCGTTTCGGGATTTACAACCACAGGATCAAGTATTCTCGGTGATGTTGAGGCGTTGCCAAGGTCTATGTTGATTTGGCGTAGCTTTACCCACTGGGTTGGTGGCATGGGTGTCTTGGTATTCGTTATGGCGGTCTTGCCGCTTAGCGGTGCGCATAATATGCACATTATGAAGGCGGAGAGCCCTGGTCCGCAGGTATCAAAATTAGTGCCGAGAGTAAGAACGACAGCGCTGATTTTGTACGTTATTTATGCATGCTTGACGCTTATTCAGTTTATATTGCTTGTGTTTGATATGCCGGTGTTTGATGCGATATGTACTGCGTTCGGAACGGCGGGCACGGGAGGATTTGGCATAAAACGCGATTCGATGCTAGGCTATTCGTCCTACGTACAGGTGGTTTGCACGGTATTTATGCTGATTTTTTCAATAAACTTCAACTCTTATTATTTGGTGCTTAAGGGAAAAATCAAGGATGCATTTAGCGGTGAGGTCAAGCTGTTCTTGATAATCGTTTTTACGGCAATTGCAGTGATGACTGCGAGCCTATACGCATCCGGTGAATATGAATTTACATCGGTATTTGATTGCCTAAAGCACGTGGCGTTTACCGTTGCCTCGATAATTTCAACTACGGGATTTGCCACCCTGGATTTTAACACGTGGCCGGTTATTTGCACGACACTTATCGTCCTTCTAATGTTTATCGGCGCTTGTGCGGGAAGCACGGGTGGCGGTATAAAGGTGTCTAGAATTGTATTGCTCGGTAAGGGTGTCAGCCGTGAGATGAGAATGCTTATTCATCCCAAGCAGGTAAGGACTGTGACGGTTGACCGTTCACCTATCGGTGACGACGTTTTGCGTTCTGTCAGCACTTATATGACGGCTTACGTAATGATTTTCGTTTCGTCTATGCTACTGTTGTCGCTAGACCCTTACGCTGCTACGTTGGATGCTACTACCGCTACTACCTTTACAACCAATTTTAGTGCGATTGTAGCGACCATAAATAACATAGGCCCCGGTCTTTCTCTTTGCGGACCGTACAGCAATTTTGCTTTCTTCAGCCCGATATCAAAGCTTGTTTTGAGCTTCAACATGCTCGCGGGAAGACTTGAGATATTCCCAATGCTGCTTCTCTTTAATCGCGGCACTTGGAGAAAATAAAAATAATATTAAAAAAATCCAAAAAAGTATTGCATTTTCCAATGTTTTATGTTAAAATACTGATATGGTTTAAAAGTGTGCCTAAACGGCACTAACAATTTTTGAAATAATGGAAAGGAAATAATATGGAATTTCTTGAATATGCTCTCTTGGCAGTACTTTTACTTGCTGCTTTGTTCATAATTGTTGCTGTAATTTTCCAGAAGTCTTCTGACGAGGGACTCTCAAGCACAATCGCAGGTGGTAACGATACATTCTATGGCAAAGAGAAGGGTGCTAGCTCAGATAAGCTTCTCTTTAAGTGGACTGTTATAGTTGCTATTGTGTTTGCAGTGGCGGTTCTCTTGGTTTATGTCATTCAGCCTGACTACGTTAGCGATATCGGCGTAGACGGTTGGAAGGATATGACTGAGTACGGTGAGCTCTTTGGCGAACACAATCACTAATTTATATATTAACCGAGCTGATTTTTGTAGGCTCGGTTTTTATTTTGGATAATATATTCGTATTGCAATAGGAATTTTGTTAAATATATAAATATGAAGAGAAATAACAAACGTGATTTTGAAAAATTCAAAAAAAGAAATACGCATAAACGACTCGGAAAAGAAAAAATGAAAAACGAGCTGCTCGCAATTATAGAAAAGAGCGGCGTCGGCTACTCCTCGCTATCTATTCGTGACAGTCATGATAACGGCAGGCGGGGTAGAACAAGCTCTAAGAAAATGCGCGATGAAATAAAATGCGAGGGCATTTTCCAGGGCACGAAGAGCGGATTTGGATTCGTTACACTTGAGAGCGGATACGACAGAGATATTTTTATACCCGAGGGCAAGTGCGGTGGTGCTATCAGCGGCGATTACGTAGAGGTGATTTATCACACCTACCGCGGATATAACAGCGAGGAGAAGACCGAGGGTAGAATTACAAAGATTATAAAATACGGCACGGAGATTGTCGTTGGTGAGCTTGTGCAGCAAAGGGCGAGTGGCTACAGACGCTCCGGTGCGCTTCGCTACGTTGTCGAGCCTGATGATAATAGGCTCTCGATTAAGCCTTATGTTAAGGAACTAGACGGAGCGAAAATAGGCGACAAGGTTGCCGTAAAGATTGAGAGAAATGAATTCCTTGGCGGTGAAATTGAGGGTAAGATAATATCGAATTTCGGCAGAGCCGAGTCTAAGAGCGCTAACTACGAGGCTATCCTTTTTGAGTCGGGAATAGAGCAGGAATTTTCTGAGGAAGAGTTATTAGACGCAGAGCGTGTTGCGAAAAAACACATTAGCGAAGAAGATAGGCTTGACCTCACGGGTGAAGTAATATTTACAATTGATAGCGAGAGTGCTAAGGATCTAGATGATGCTGTTTCGGTTAAAAAAGTAAAGAATGGTTGGCATTTAGGCGTGCATATCGCTGATGTCAGCGCTTATGTTACTGAAAAGACACCGCTTGATAGAGCGGTAATGCGTAGGGGTACGTCGGTTTATTTTACCGATAAGGTAGTGCCGATGCTCCCACGTGTGATTTCAAACGGCATGTGCTCGCTTAACGCTGGCGAGAAAAAATATACGCTCTCGGCTATTATGCGCCTTGATAATGAGGGTAATATAATTGACGCAAAAATAGAGAAGAGCTTTATAGTTTCCCGTGTTCGCGGAGTATATTCCGAGGTTAATAAAATTCTTTCAGGTGAAGCTGATAGGGAGCTTACAAGAAAGTATGAGGGCGTTGCCTCCTCGCTTAAAAGAATGGAGGAGCTTTATAAAATTCTTGCAAAGAAGAGTGAAGCACGAGGCGCATTAGAGCTTGAAACGCACGAGGCACAGATTTTGCTTAATGAGAAGGGTGAACCTTCTGACATAGTTTATCGTGAGCGTGGTACGTCTGAGAAAATTATTGAGCAGTTTATGCTGCTCGCTAACGAGGCTGTTGCGTGCGAGCTTACAAAAAGGCAGATACCTTTAGTTTATAGAGTTCACGAAGCACCGCCCATTGATAAGCTTGAGGGATTTTTACAGTTCGTGCATAATCTCGGCTATGACACTTCAATGATTTCGCGTGATAAGGCGGAGCCGCGTGATTTTCAAGTACTTCTTAAAAGAGCGCAGGAGGACGGCACGCTTGTGCCAGTATCCTATACTATGCTGCGTTCTATGTCAAAGGCTAAGTACTCGGAGATTCAGCATCCGCACTTTGGACTTGCTATTGAGAACTACTGTCACTTCACTTCACCCATCAGGCGTCTTTCGGACTTGGGCACACATAGGATTATTCATAAGGTGCTTCTTGAGGGCAAGAGTCCTACGATTTACCGCTCTTATGCAAAGCGCGTTGCTGCTGCGGCAACTGAAGCGGAGCTTAGGGCAATAGGTGCGGAGAGAAGAATAGAAAATCTTTACAAGACGATCTATATGTCGCAAAGAATAGGTGAGGAGTTCACTGCGACAATCGTGTCAATAACTTCGTTTGGCATATTCGCAGAGCTTGAGAATACCTGCGAGGGCTTAATACCTATGTCTGAGCTTCCCGGTTTGTTTGTGTTTGATGAGAAAAACATCACGATGCGCCAGGGAAATTTTGTGCTTAGATTGGGAGAGCAGATACGCGTAAGAGTTGAGGAGGCGGACTTAGTAAGAGGTAAGCTTCGCTTTGCCTTAATTCTTTGATTTTGCTGGTGTAATTTCTGTAAAACTATAAAAATTCAAACATTTTACCATAATGGTACCGTGTAAAATTGTAATAAACAAATCTAAAAAGAAGAAAAACAAATGAAATATGTAATAAAATTATACACCGCCTTAAGCCTTTTGTTTCTGCTTTTGCTTTCAATATCGGGCAGTATTGGTGGAATTTTTAGCGACGTGATTTACGTTATGGCTTTTGTTGCACCGGCGGCATGTGGCTTGTATTTTTCACAGACACTTCACCGCAAGCGTGAGGAAGAGGCTGGGATAACCCTTGAAAATAAGTGGTATTATACGCTGAGAATTAACTCGGTTAATTTGTTTTTACCTCTCGTGATGCCCGTCATACTTGCGGTTATGCTCGTGTCTTACATGACTACTCTTTTACTTGGTGTTTTTGGGCTAAGTAATCCCGAAGTACAGATTTCCTCTCTTCCTAATATGATTCTTGTGCATGCGCTTATACCTACCTTTTTTGAGGAGCTTTTATTCAGGTATGTGCCGTTAAGGTTGATTTTGCCGTATTCGAAGAGTGCGTGCGTTATTATATCATCCCTATATTTTGCATGTATACATTGCAGTCTTTTTGCTATTCCGTATGCCCTCGTTGCAGGCGCGGTTTTCATAATAATTGACATAGCATTTGATAGCGTGTTGCCGTCATTGATATTGCATTTTTTGAATAATGCGATGTCTGTCATTATGTTAAAATACTGTACTAGCGACACATCGTATGGGGTATATTTTGGCGTTTGCGGTGTTATATTGCTCATATCTGTGCTGTTTATACATAAATACAGGGCGGAATACAAGAGCTTGTTTAAGGGATTAAATTCCACTCGTGAAGCTGTAGATACAGGGTATTATCCTTTGCTTTTGATTATACCTACTGTGCTGGTTGCTATTATGAATTTATTTTGAGGTGCATTTATATGTGTTCTGAGATAGATATTGAGTATATGCGCGAGTGCATGGCACTTGCAAAAGAGGCTGAGGCGCGTGATGAGGTGCCTGTTGGTGCTATTGTTGTTAGAAACGGTGAGATTATTGCACGAGCTTCGAATACCAGAGAAAGTAGCAAATGCGCGACACATCATGCCGAGATTCTTGCTATTGAAGAGGCGTGCCGTGTGCTTAGCGGGTGGCGTTTAATCGGCTGTACGCTATACGTTACTATGGAGCCTTGTGCGATGTGCGCGGGGGCAATTATAAATTCTCGCATAGAAAAGGTGGTTTATGGCACGCGCGATCTGCGTTTCGGCGCATTTGGCTCGCTAATTGATCTTGCAAACGTACCCTTGAACCATAAACCAATAGTGATAGGCGGTGTTCTTGAAGAAGAAAACAGAAAGATTCTTAGTGATTACTTCAAGCGAAAACGACAGGATAAAAAAGACGGTTGATCAAACCGTGTGTAGTTTATTTGATATAATAGTAGTGGTTTATCCGCTGTATGTGGCGCTGTTAAGCTAAACGAAATTATATTTGAGTTTTTACATACTTGCTTTACGTGTAATCAGGAGCGCACGCTGTAGGACTGCTTTTTGGTCAAAAAGCTACTGTACGTTATATTTATTATTGACTTTATTTTAGAATTGTGATAGAATACCATTATGAAAAAAATATATTTGGAGAGCGGAAAGGTGTGCAATGTACACGGAGTACGCGGAGTGTTAAAGGTTGAGCCATGGTGCGACAGTCCAAGAGTCCTTGCTTCACGGAAGCGTGTTTTCTTCGCTAAAGGGGACGGAGAATACGAAGAACGACGTGTTCTAGGTGCTTCTGTAAGTGGTGCGTTAGTTTTGCTTACCATTGAGGGAATAGACTCTCGCGAATGTGCTATAGGCTATAAAAATGAACTGATTTATCTTCATCGCGACGATATTCCGCTCAAAAAAGGCGCTATGCTCGTTGCGGATATGATAGGGCTGGACGTTATCGACATAGACAGTGGAGTTGTGTATGGTAAGATTGTTGATGTCGGAGAGGTACCTCGCGGACTTCTTTACACTATAAGGACTGCAAAGGGTGACGTGTACTTCCCATCAAACCCTGAGTTTGTTAAGGAGATAGATGCCGAGCGCGGTATGTATATTCATACAATCCCCGGCTTCTTTGATTGATATGAGATTCGACGTGATGACGCTCTTTCCTGATATGGTGATGAGCGTTCTTGGACAGAGCATTATCGGTAGAGCCTGCGAGGCGGGAATTATCGATATACACGCGCATAATATACGTGATTATTCGCTGGATAAGCATAGAAAGACAGATGATACTCCATACGGTGGAGGCGTGGGTATGATTATGACCTGCCAACCGATTTATGATTGTTATAAAAGCGTGAGAGCACAGATTCCCGAAGAGAATAAGACCAGAGTGATTTATATGTCGCCTAAGGGTAGAATATTTAATCACGAGGTAGCGCGTGAGCTTTCACAATACGATAACTTGATTTTGCTTTGCGGTCACTACGAGGGGGTAGACCAAAGGGTGCTTGACCTCATAGTTGACGAGGATATTTCCATTGGTGACTACGTGTTGACAGGCGGTGAAATTCCCGCTTGCATCGTTATTGACGCGGTATCTAGGCTCAAGGACGGAGTGCTGTCAAGCAGCGAGTGCTATGAGGGAGAGAGCGTTGCTTCGGGAATTTTAGAGCATGCTCAGTATACTAAACCCAGAGAATTTATGGGAATGACAGTTCCTGAGGTGCTATTAAACGGTGACCATAAGAAAATAGAAAGATTTAGGCTTGAGGACGCGGTATCGATTACCAGACAGCGCCGCCCCGATATGCTGATTTGCCATCCGGAATTCGAGGCGTCTTTAGCGCCGAAGCCTAAAAAAAGCAGGAGAAAAAGAGCGACCGATAAGGGTTAAAAGTAAATTTGCTATTTTGTTTATTAACCTGTTTTTTAATCTGTGAAATCTAAAAATTACTTTGAAATGCTAATAAATGTTTACAAAAAAACAGAGAGGGGAGAAAAATGGCTAAGAACACTCTGCTGGACCTAGTAATTGGATATGAAGAACCGGTTGGCGCTTATGAGGCTGATGAAAAGAAATTTTTCCTAAGAAGTGTAAGTGGCTCTATGCGTACCAAGGTACGATTTAAGGGCGTAAATAAACTGTTCTTAAAGATCGGCGATGCTTTTTCTTATGCTTCGACGAGAAATTACGGCGTATTTTTACTAATACTCGGACTGATGTCCTTAATGATAGAGTTTGTTAAGATATATTTCGGCATTTCTCAAGAGGTCAACGTGGTTACTGCGATTTGTGGTATTGCGATGTCGTTAATTGCTATTCCTCTTTTATTTGTTAAGATGCCGCTTTGTGCAGCAGCAACGCATTATGCTTTAACCGATTACATCATTTTTGACTTTTTCTGTTTGCCCAGAATGCACAGCAACGTTGTACACAGAGTTATACCGCAAAATGCGATGATTATCATAGCAATCATACTGTCTTTGATTTCTATGTTTGTTCCTCTTGGCTATATAGTGGCATTATTGGGGATAATAGTTTACATTACGTTTGCGCTTACTTCTCCTGAATTTTCATTCCTTAGCACGTTTTTGATTATGCCGTATCTGCCCTTTTTGCCAAATCATGAGATGGTTTTGTCATCTATCGTGCTTCTGACACTGGTTTCCTTTATTCGTAAGGTGATTATAGGCAAGCGAGTTTATCATTTTGAGCAATATGATGCACTGCTTTATATCATGCTGATATTTGTTCTGATTACAGGTATATTCGTTAAGGGTGTTGGTTCATTCTATAGCTCGCTGAATATGATATTGCTTGCAATGGGATACGTATTTACAAGTAGCCTTATTTCCAACAGGCGTCTTGCTGACTGCGTAATCAATGCAGTTATAGTTTCGGGTGTTCCTGTTTCTCTTTACGCGTTGGTGCAATTTATCATTTCGGTAGTAAATGACCCAACGTTTTCGTTTGACGGCATGAGCGCAGCATTTGACGATTCGGCGACTCTTGCGGTGTTTTTACTTGTGTGTTGCTTGTTCTCTATGTATTTTGCCTCAGAACGCAGAGAAAAGGGGGCAAAGGCGGTCTATTCCGTATTTTTGCTCATAGCTTTTATTGCTTTGTGTACTACGTTCGAAATTTGGGCAATAATCTCAGCGACCCTGGCACTAATGGTACTTGGTATATTGAATTTGCATCACGGTCAAGGCTTTTGGCTTACCATTATCGGAGCTTTGCCGTACAGTCTTATCTTTTTACCGAGGTCGTTGTTTGAATTCATTTCCTCAATTCCCGTCTTAGAACGCTTTAATATTCTTGCATATCACGAGCGGTGGAGCATAGGATTTAAAATGTTCTTTGATAACATCTTCGCGGGTATAGGAATAGGCGTTGACTCGTTTATGGAGGAGGTTTCGAAATACGAGCCGAACTTCGAATTTTCGAACGTTGCTAACTTCTTGCTTCAATTCGCTGCAGAAGCGGGAGTTTTCGCTCTTCTTGTACTTATTGATATGTTCTTTGTTCGCATTGTGCACAGAAGGACATACAGACAATTTACTAAGAATTCATCTGTAGACAGTATTGCGAGATTTTCGTCCGCTACAGTTTTATGCTTGGTGATTTACGGTGCGTTTAATTATATCTGGCAGGATATGGTTATGTACTATTTGTTCTGGTGCGTATTTGGTATTGGCAGTGCAACGCTGCGAATTGCAAGACGAGAGGTTGATGACAGAATTGCTTACTATAGCGATGGACGAAGCAGTAATGCGTCGGCAATTGACGTCAATTTGTAACAATTTATGCATATTGTTTAAATAAAAAATAATTTTCGAGCGAAATATATTGGAAAAACTATTGATTTTTGATAAACAATTTGTTATACTTTATTTGATAAGAAAAACTCGAAGGAGATAAAATAAATGATTTCTCGCAACGTTACCATACAGAACGAAATCGGACTTCATGCAAGACCTGCCACGTTCTTCGTTCAGAAGGCACTTTCTTATAAGTGCTCGATTTGGGTAGAGAAGGAGGATTGCCGCGTTAATGCTAAGAGCTTGCTTGGCGTGCTTTCGCTCGGTATTTCTAAGGATACTAATATCACTCTTATTGCTGACGGTGTTGATGAATCTGATGCTGTGACAGGACTTACTAATCTTGTGAACAGCGGATTCGTTGAGATTTAATAAATCGGGCTAAAGGTTTGCATTCAATTGAGGCGTAAAATTTATACATATTTGCGCTTTGCACACATATAAGAAAAATTCGCTTTAAGGGGCGAATTTTTCGTTCTTAAAGGGCATTTTGCTTTTTGCAATATTAAACTCCTTGGAAGATGTGCTTTTTTTGGTTTGCTAATCCTTGGCCCGTTTTAATTTTGAAAATATAACTTTACAAAAAACAGCATTTGCTGTTCGATACCTTTTTATGAAAGTGAGGTGATAGCTTTATGAATATGCTAAAAAGACTGCGCGATAAGGCGAATTCATTGCCTGAGTCCCCCGGCGTATATATTATGAAGGACTCGCAGGACAATGTTATTTACGTTGGTAAGTCTAAGAAGC
>JAZQRW010000089.1:0-9069 GCA_045629765.1 Eubacteriales bacterium | reverse complement strand
CCGACAATCGAGCAAAGATACCAAAAATTACTTGTCAAGGAGGCAGGAAACGCCGGGGAGATCCTTACCCTCAAGGAACTCGAGCGATGCGCCGCCGCCTGTGGAAATGTGAGTAATCTTGGGGGCGAAGCCGAGCTGCTCACATGCGGCTGCAGAGTCGCCGCCGCCTACTATGGTGGTTGCTGTGCTGTCAGCGAGAGCCTGTGCTACAGCGATTGTACCCTTTGCAAGAGTAGGGTTCTCAAATACGCCCATAGGACCGTTCCAGATAACTGTCTTTGCGGTAAGAACTGCGTCTGCAAAGAGCTTAGCAGTCTTAGGACCGATGTCAAGACCTTCCTTGTCATTTGGAATGTTCTCTACGTCTACGTAGTCAATCTCAATCTCAGCGTCGATAGGATTTGGGAATGAATCAGCAACTGCGCAATCTACGGGAAGAAGAAGGTTAACGCCGTTAGCCTTAGCCTTAGCCATCATCTCACGGCAGTAGTCAAGCTTGGTCTCGTCAAGAAGCGAATTACCAACACCAAGTCCGCGAGCAGCAGCGAATGTGTAAGCCATACCGCCGCCGATGATAAGCGTATCAACCTTAGCAAGAAGGTTATCGATAACATTGAGCTTGTCAGCAACCTTAGCTCCGCCAAGGATTGCAACGAATGGACGCTCAGGGTTAGAAAGAGCCTTGCCCATTACGGAAATTTCTTTCTGAATGAGATAACCGCAAACTGCAGGAATATAATCAGCAACACCTGCTGTAGAAGCGTGCGCTCTGTGCGCTGCGCCGAATGCATCATTTACGAAAATGTCGGCA
This sequence comes from Eubacteriales bacterium, assembly GCA_045629765.1. Lineage (GTDB taxonomy): Bacteria > Bacillota > Clostridia > Oscillospirales > CAG-272 > UBA1740. The sequence continues at coordinate 8,258 of JAZQRW010000089.1, read as the reverse complement.
TAAGAAGCAAGCTCCTTTGCAAAATCAGCGCCATTCTTGGTCTCGCGAGCATCAAATCTTGTGTTCTCGAGAAGAACTGCGTGGCCTGGCTCAAGCGCCGCAACCTTAGCCTTAGCGTCCTCGCCGATAATATCCTCAGCGAAGGTTACAAGCTCAGCTCCTAAGAGCTCGTTAAGTCTTGCACAAACGGGCTTTAATGTGAGCTTCTTCTTGTCGGAGGTAAGAGCCTTTGCAAGATACTCAGCCGTAGCCTGTGCCTGCTGCTCAGCGGGAAGAGCCTCAACAGCCTTCTTCTCCTTCTTGGTAAGTCCGAAGCCCTCGGTAAAGATTGAATGAGGCTTGCCCATGTGGGAGCAAAGCACTACCTTAGCACCTGCGTTAAGAAGGTACTGAATAGTAGGAAGCGCGCCGACAATTCTCTTGTCAGAGGTAATTACACCATCCTTCATAGGAACGTTGAAGTCACAACGAACAAGCACGGTCTTGCCGCTAACCTGTACGTCTTCAATGGTTTTCTTATTATAAGCTGCCATTTTGTTTCTCCTTTAAATATAAGTAAAATTTAAAAACATATTATACCTCATATATACTATCACAAAAATATTTTAAAGTCAAGAGAATTGTTAAATTTATATCAAATCAGACTTGATTTATTTTTTTACTTCTGCTACAATATAGATGTAAAGATTACTTAAATGCAAATCTTATTTTACATTTTGCGAGGCTGATATGACTATAAAAGTACCGAAATATTTTACACGGTTTAGGTGTATTGCCGAAAAATGCCGTGACAGCTGTTGCATTGGCTGGGAAATTCGGATTGACGACGAGCTAATGGAAAAATACAAAAATTTTGGCGAAAATCTCGGTGGAAGATTAAAAGGAGAAATAGAGGGTGACGGTGAAAGCCACTCGTTTAAGCTCTCCAATACAGGCAGATGCCCATTCCTTAACCTCTCAGGGCTTTGTGATATTATCACCGATATGGGCGAAGAGTATCTATGCGAAATCTGCCGTGAGCATCCGAGATACTACAACGTCTTTAGGGATTACTGCGAGGGTGGCATCGGTATGGCGTGCGAGGTAGGAGCAAGGCTCGTTATCGAGAGTGATGATGACGAATTTACCGAAATTTCCAGTGACTTTGCCGAGTGTGAGGACGAATACAGCGAAGCAGTATTAAAAGACACCGTTGCCGTGCGTGACGCTCTCTTGAAGGAGTGTTATGACGGTGCGGATTGGTGTGAGGAAAAGCTCCTATCGTTAGCCTCGGAGCTTGATAAAAGGTGCGGATTTGGCGACGACAGATGTGAAGCAATTGACACCGGTGAGGCAATCGAAGCCACAATGTCCCTAATCCCCTTTAACGCGCAATTCACCGCGGATTTGACGATGACGCGTGCAATAGCGGAAAATGTCAACGGCTTCATAACATACGTGGGCAGAGTGTACGCGCTTCGCCTGCTACGCTATTTTATACGACGCCACTTTATAAGCTCAGTCTATATGCTGAACCCGCTCGCGACACTCAGAATGTGCATCGCATCTGTCAAGGTGATTGCCGCTTTGTACCTCGCGCGCGGTGGCAAAGCAGAGGTGTGTAACACTTCTCTACTTTCCGAGTGCGCAAAGGATTACTCTAAGAGCGTTGAATATAACACGGATAATACTTATGACTTGATTGATATGGCGTGAAATAAAATAAGGCTCGTCCCGCTTCGCTACCTTCCCTAAAGTGGAGAGGCTTTATGGTACGAGCATACTAAAAATATATAAAAGGGTTGACCCAAATGCTTTTGCAAGAGAGTCAACCCTGTTTTTAGTTTTCCGTATTAAATCTTGTAACGTTGATTTTAACCGTAACGCCGGGCTCAGTCTCAGAGTCGTTGCCTGCGATGACCTCAAGTGTGAAGTTTAAGCCCTCCCCCGAGTGATAGGTATAACTTTCATAAATATCAACGCCAAAGACATCACCGCCAAGTCCAAAGAGTGCGTCCTCGTAGGCGTAGCCGTCTAAGGATTCCTCACCGCACGCGCCGAGCATCTTAACGAAGCAATACTCCTCGTCGGAGTTATCATACTTAAAGCCTGTGGGATAGAGGTCGCCGCCGTCGTTATACTCGACCTTGCCGTTAACGTAATTCTTGCGCGCGTCGACGTGCAATATACGAATGCCATAGACGGGGATATTGGAATTTTGTTGATTAACAATCGGCTTATCGTTCTCGTTAAGGCCGTCATTAGTATAAAATTCTATCAAGAAATACTCGTCGTACACCGTTTCTATAATATGGTCGGAAACCAATATTACTCTTCCACTCTCGGTAAACGAACTGAGCGACAAGGTGATGCTGCCTATGCCCTCGACTATAGTAGGTGTTACCCAACCGAGAAGAAGCTTGCTTATCGAGCAATGGTCGCCTATGTTATCGTCCATCATATCCGCGCCCCAAAGTCCGAGATTCTTAGAGATTTTAGCAATACCGATGCTATAGTCACCCTCGCCACTGCCATCGTCGTAGTCGTAGTAGTCGTCAAGCCCCATAAGGTGACCGGTCTCATGTATGTAGGTATGTGCGTCAATTTTTATCTTTGAATTATCGTATATAACGTCGTCCGCGTCGGTGCTCTTATCATCGTACATAAAGCCGATTCCTGCAAATCCGTAATTACAAGGAGTTACACCGTCATACCTCTTATTCGTATCAAGACTGTACATATATGCCCAATAAATTGAATTACTGCTATCGTAATCAACCGCACAGTTATAAATTAGCCAAACCGCATCGATGACACCGTCACCGTCGTTATCGTAGTCACTATAATCAATCTTGTTATCGTAATATCTAAGCGCTTCTTCAAAGATAAGGCATGAGCCGTATTCACCGCTCGTGCCGCGGTATGAGTCATAGTACGATTTTGAATATTTCGGAGTAAACCACTCCGAAAGGACGTTAAAATTGATTTTAAGCTTGCCGTAAGAGGACTTCTCATAATAGGAGCTTACGCTCTCCCAACCGGTCTTATCACTTGTACCGGAGAAGGCGGTTTTTATATCCGAAAGGATTGCGCTCGATGCCTTTGAGCCATCAAGATTTACTGGGATTACCAACACGTTAGGCGTTCCGACAGACAAGAGCGAATTCTCGGTAAGAGGTCCGTCAACCGATAGCATATTGTTAAGCGGACGCGTGTTTGCCACAACAGTGGTCGTGACGTAATCCTTATCACGCTCGCCGCACATAGTGCAATATCCCGTTATGTAATCGTGCGCGATCTTAGGAAGTGTGATATTGCCCACAAGCTCACTCGTGGTATCGTCCGCAAATGCTCCACCGCACTCACAAAGATAATACTCGATATGCCCTTCTAAAATGCAGGTACTGTCGGTAGCCGGCACAAAGGTACGCACGGTGTGAGGGCAGTCGGGAGAAGGGCGCTTACTCTCGTCAATCGTTTGGCAGCGAATGCAAACACCATTGACAAATTGATGAGAAACTCTCGCGATTACCCTAGGCTCATCGATAAGATTAAGACCGCGCGAGTCGGAGAAGAAATTACCACAAATATCGCAAGCATAGTATCCCTCATATCCGCTTTCGGTACAGGTAGCATTTTTGCCTTGTACGTATGTTAAGGTGTGTTCGCAGCTTGTGTCAAAATCCTCTTCCAGCATATAGTATAAATAATCCAAAAGAAGTGAACATGATGACATACTAAGGACACAAGAAATAATTAGTAATAAAGTTAATATCTTTCTCATACTATTCCTCATTTTGTCGATATTTGTAAATTATTATTTACATATAGTGCGTTTTATTCACCTGCTATGCTCATAAGCGGCACGAACGCAGATGGCGAGCCAAATGCAGTAATCGAGGTTTGAGTTCCCATATCAACGCTATTTGAAAGGGCTGTGATATTTGTCAAGAGCTCAAAGAAATTGCCTGCCAGTGTAAATCCCTTTACTGCGCCTGCTCTCTTGCCGTCTTTGATAAGGAAGCCCTGCGCCTGAAGAGAAAAATCGCCCGTTACGGGATTAGTACCCGCGTGCAAGCCACTAAGAGAGGTAATGTACACGCCATCGCCTGCAAGCTCAAAAAGCTCACCAAGAGTCTTATCTCCTTCATTTATCGAGAAGGCGTACGGCATAATTCCGATTGGTGAATGATATGCACCCTTGCTAGCGTTTGCCGTTGTTTCAACACCCATTTTCTTCGCTGTTTCACGGTTGTGAAGATACGTCTTGAGAACACCGTTTTCAATAACGCACTTTTTATATGTAGCGACACCCTCAGCGTCAAAGGTAGTGCCAACACTGCTGCCATCTCTTTGAGGATCGTCGGTTACGGTAACGATAGGAGCGGCAATTACCTCGCCTATTTTACCCTCAAGGCGTGACATTTTGTCAAGTACCGACTTTGCCGAGAAGGAGCCTGAATAAACCGAGAGAAGCGAACGCATCTGCTTTGAATCAATAACGACGTTGTATTTGCCGCTGGCTATACCCTTCGCACCAATCTTATCAAGCGCGTCACCGACAACCTTAGTAGCTATCTCGTCGATTGTGCCCTCTTCGTTATTTCTATCATATTCCTTTATTGAAAAGGCTGACTGCTTCTCACCGTCAGAGCCAACCACTGCCTCGCCAACAAGAAGGTTTACACCATAAGAGTTGGACAAGTCAAGACCGTGCGAATTTACAAGCTTCGTATTAACAGTAGCAGTAGCCACAGATACCGAAGTGCCCTCACACACCCTCTTGTCGCGTGCGTAAATTGCGCCTGAGGTCTTTAAAGCAAGTGTACGAAGCTCGCCTGACTCAAGCGCACGGTACTCTACCTTTTTCTTCTCTTCATAGGTCTTAGAACCCTCAAAGATGCCTACCGTGTCAAGTTTATCTGTGCATTTCGCACTGTCAATTGCCGATACGGCAAGGTCGTACATACTGCTCGCATCCATAAGCTCGGTGGATGCATAGCCCATTTTACCCTCGTATAATACTCTTAGGCAAAGTCCACCTCGCTCTGATGATGAAAACGCGTTCACCTCACCGTTAAGCGTGTCAACAGAGGTCGAATTTTCAGATGAATAATACATCTCATATTCGGTTATTCCAAGCTCGGAAAGAGCCTTAATCAATGCCTCTTTACAATTATTGAAACTCATCATCTGCCTCCTACAGTAATATTTGATACTCTGATAAGCGGCTGACCTACGTCAGTCGGAACGCTACCCGAAGAGCTTCCGCACATACCCTGAGCAGTGTCAAGATTCTGTCCCACCATATCGATATCCTTAATAATCTGCGAGCCCTTACCAACGAGTGACGCGCCACGTACAGCCTCGCAAATCTCACCATTTCTAATCATATAGCCCTCGTTAACCGCGAAGTTAAATTCACCGGTAAGAGGATTTACCGAGCCGCCGCCCATTGACCTTGCATAAAGTCCGTACTCAATAGATGCAATAATGTCCTCGTTCTTGTCAGGGCCGTTATCTATGTAGGTATTGGTCATACGAGAGGTCGGCTCGTAAGTATATGACTCACGACGGCTGTTTCCCGTCATTTCCATACCCATTCTGCGTGAGCCAAGGCGGTCAACCATATAGCTCTTCAGAACTCCGTTCTCGATAAGCACGTTCTTCTTCGTAGGATTACCCTCATCGTCAATATTAACCGAGCCCCACGCCGAAGGAATAGTACCGTCGTCAATCGCAGTTACCTTAGGGGAAGCAACCATCTCGCCTAGCTTGCCGCACATCTCGGAGCAACCGATGCCGACCGATGTAGCCTCAAGCGAGTGACCGCATGCCTCGTGGAATATTACGCCGCCAAAGCCATTCTCAATTGCAACAGGCATCTGTCCTGCAGGACAATACGGTGCGCCAAGCGTGGTAATCGCCTGTGCTGCGGCACGCTTGCCTATTTCGCTTGGAGAAATAATATCAAACAGCTCAAGACCCATACCGCGTCCCGGACTGCAGCTGCCTGATGAGTGGTCTGTACCCTCAGCGGCAATCGCATTTACAGCAAGGCGAGTCCTTACGTGTCTATCTGTCGTATAAAGTCCCTCGGTATTGGCAATCAAAATAGTGTGGTCCACGGTCATAAGCGTACCCTGCGCCTGTGTAATACGCGCATCGTAATCCCTAGCTGATGAGCAAGCCTCTCTCACTATGTTACATTTACGCGCCATCTCCGCGCTAAACGGTGCAACTTTTACCGGGTGTATATTTGGGAAAATACGCTCGGTGAGAACTACTCTTTGTCCCTCACCGCACTCTCCCATAGCCTCGGCAACGCTCCTTGCACATTTTCTAAGGCCGTCGGCTGAAATGTCGGACGTTGAGCCATAAATCGTCGATGTGCCTCTGAATGCCCTAATTCCTACTCCGGAGATAGTATTATCCGTGCAATTCTCTATAGCTCCGCCAACGAGCATAATTCTTCCGTTTTTCGTATATTCACAGTATACCTCGGCAAAATCCGCGCCGCTTGACGTGGCAATACCGAGTATTTCTTCTAAAAGTCGTTTATCAAGCATATTTATATTCCTTTCCGTTGTTTTTAAAAAAATTATAACACATTACTATTTATTATTCAAGTAATATTTTAAAATGAGTGCGCATTTTCAATCGATTTTAGCAAGTTTTAGTTTTTTCCATCGGTCAAAGTGCAAGATTTACAATGTAAGTTTTGACTTTTTGCTATTTACTTTTTCTTATCTCTAATGTATAATTGACTTGTATCAAGTATATCCAATGAAGAAAGGAAGAATATAATGAATTTCAAAGAACACAAAGAGCTATATCTTAATTTGCTTCAAAATCAGGTTATGCCGTTTTGGCTTAAGTACTCCTATGATGAAAGCGGAGCAATCAATAATTGTCTTACCGAGGACGGCAAGGTTCTCTCTCGCGACAGATATATTTGGTCACAAGGCAGAGCGCTTTATACATACTCAGCGCTATACAACAAAATTGAGAAAAATCCCGAATACCTAAGAAGAGCCGACGGACTCTTTAACTATCTTGTGAAAATAGGCGCGTCGGAGGACGGTCACTGGTACTATCTCTACGACGGCGACGGCAATCTCAAGGAGGGCGATGTCAGCATATACGTTGACAGCTTCGTGCTTGCGGGAATGACTGAGTATTACAATGCGACAAAAAACGAAAAAGCAAAGGAAATAGCACTCGCGATCTACGAAAACACTAAGCGCAGAATTGAAACACCCGGCAGCTACAAGGTGTCCCCATACGTTATCCCCGACGGAATGAAAACACACGGAATCAATATGGCGTTCTCTTTCTTCTACACCGAGCTTGGCAGAGCAACAGGCAGAGAGGATGTCAGAAAAACCGGTTATCAGCTTGCCATTGACGTGCTTGAGCAATTTTACGTCAAGGAAAAGGACGCAATCTTAGAGTTTGTAACGCTCGACGGCAAATTTTCAGATACGCCCGAAGGTAGAGCCTGCGTTCCCGGACACGCTATTGAGTGTATGTGGTTCCTCATCAACATCTTTGAGGAGCTTGGCGATACTGACAGAATTGCGCTGTGCTGCAGAATAATAAAAAGACATATCGAGCTTGCAAAAACCGAACTTGGCGGACTGCGCCTCGCTCTTGATATCGACGGCAAGAGTCCTTGCTTCTGGAACAAGCCGGACTATATGCCCTGGTGGGTGCAGGTTGAGACTCTCGTTGCGACCGCCTACGCGTATAAATACACGCACGACGAATGGTTTATGCAAACGCACGAGAAGGTGCGCGAATTTGCACTCTCACATTATCCGTCAGGTAGCGGCGATTGGTACAACTGGCTAGATCGCGACGGTAAGGTCGGTGAAAGCGCGGCTTTGCCTGTAAAAGACCCATTCCACCTGCCAAGAGCGCTGATGTATCTTGTAAAGCTCTTCGGTGAGATGTGTTAGTGTGCAATCAAAAAGCATTATACCAATTTAGAGAGATTGTCAATAAGGTATATACCCGATAAAATATATACCAAAGGAGTGATGTTATGGTAAGGTTGACAATAGACAAGCTGTTAGAGAAGCACGGTATCACCCGATATGAGTTGGCTAAGCGCACGGAAATCAAATTTCAGACGATAGACCGATATTACAAAAATCGTGTTGTACGCTACGATAGTTATATTCTAGATAAAATTTGCGAGGTGCTTGATTGCACTGTCGGTGATATCATTGAGTACACAAAGGACTAAGCTTAACCTGTAAGGTTAAAGAGAAAAG
>JAZQRW010000088.1:0-12096 GCA_045629765.1 Eubacteriales bacterium | reverse complement strand
CCTTGCTGAGCTGCATTGCAAGCGCAGTACCAACTCTGCCGCAGCCGACAATTATAATATCCATACCCTTACTCCTTAAATTAAACTAAATAAATTATAGACCTTTATTATATGTATGTCAAGAGATTGACTCTCTCTTTTTATTTTTTCGTATTTTTAGCGGTGTTTCGCCTACTCTTTTATGAAACTCACGGTGAAAATGCGACTCATTCTCATACCCTACGTTTCTTATAATATCGCCTATTGGCATATCGGTTGTCTTCACCAAATCAAGCGCGCGTTTTATACGTTCGTCAACCTGCATTTCCTTAAAGGTCTTGCCAAAATGCTGCTTAATAAGCTTAGAAAGATATGGCGAGGATAAATACATCCTCTGACTCAAATCGGATAGCGAGCCCAGTCTGTAATTGTTTTTAATGTACGCCTGTATTTCCAAAATTCGCCTTGAATTTTTGCTCGATTCGATATTGCCGCCAATCATCAAATTTTCGCTGCCTGCAGAGAGGTAATATAGCAAAAGCGCAACAGAACGCGACATCAAGAACTGCTCATCACCCTCGTCCGTAAGCTCTATGAGCAGATTTTCAATAAGATTCTTAATTTTTTTCTCACCGCTGCCGAAGTGAAGATACATTCCCTCTCCGTCACTCTTCGCGTTTTCCTTTAAAAGCGGAGAGAATACCGTGCCCTCAAGGTCGGCGCGCACCGACTCTATAAAGCTGTCGGACATAATCACGTTGACGCCTATATCGAATTCTCCCGCACGCTTAATTGAATGTGAAATATGCTTGTTAAGAAAAAGTATCTCCCCCTCGCGAAGCACAACCTCATTTTCACCTATCGAGTGCTTTATTTCGCCCCTAAGGACAATCATCATTTCGACGTAATTGTGGCTATGCACGGGAAAGTCAACGTACCTTGTGTGCGTGCGCACGCTGATACCTCTGCGTGTCTTAGCCAAGCGCGATTCACTGATAACGAACTCCTCGCTAAGAGTGTACACTCTCTTGTCAATCTCCTGCCCTGCAAGTATTCTTTTTTCCTCGTCGCTCGTCTGCGAGAGCTTATGAATTAATTTTTGCATTTTGCACTAATCCTTTTGTATTTATGTGCTAATTTTAACATATCTCTTGACAAAAATCAAGCAAAATATTAAATTTCGTCTGTTTTTTACAATAATTTTAGTACTTGCTTAATGCGCGCGCATGTGATATCATAAGGATAGAAGTACAATTATATATTATAGAGAGGTATATTGATATGAAATATTATCTTGCTATCGATATCGGTGCAACCAGCGGCAGACACATTGTCGGTTGGCTTGAGAACGGTGAGCTCCGTACAGATGAGGTACACAGATTCCCCAACGGTATGGATAGAGTAAACGGACATCTCGTATGGGATACCGACAGACTCTTTACCGAGGTTAAGGTGGGTATTAAGAACGCATTTAGTAAGTACCCAAAAATCGAGTCCTTGTCAATCGACACCTGGGGCGTTGACTACGTTCTGCTCAAGGGCGATGAAGAAGTTAAGCCTACCTACGCATACCGCGACTCCAGAATGGACGAGGTTATAGACGAGGTTCACGGCATCATTCCTTTTAGAACCTTATACGAAAGAACCGGCATACAGTTCCTTCCGTTCAACAGTATCTATCAGCTCTACGTTGATAAGAAGTGGGGACGTCTTGAGGGCGCTACCGACTTCCTTATGATTCCAGAGTACTTTATGTACAAGCTGACAGGTAACAAGGTTAAGGAATTCACCAATGCGACCACAGCGGCTCTTATCAATGCTGACACACTCCAGTTTGATGATTACATTTGGGAGAAGCTCGGCTTCCCTGCTGCTATGAAGAGCAAGGTAAATATGCCCGGTACACTCGTTGGCAGACTCACAGATGAAATTGCCGCTGAGGTTGGCGGAAACCTTGACGTAGTTCTCTGCGCTACGCACGACACAGGCAGTGCGGTTGAGGCTATTGAGATGAATACCGACGCTCCGTACGTTTCATCGGGCACATGGTCGCTCCTAGGCGTTAAGACCGCAAGAGCTATCACTGATGAGAACAGCATGAACTCCGGATATTCAAATGAGGGTGGCGTTGGCTACAACCGTTATCAGAAGAACATCACGGGTATGTGGATTTCCGAGTGCCTTAAGAAAGAGCTTTGCCCAGATATGTCTTACGGTGACATCGTAAAGATGGCGCAGGATAGCACCTATACCGAGATTATTAACGTAAACGACGAGGCGTTTGCAGCGCCCGTATCTATGAAGGCGGCTATCGACAGCTATATGTCCGAGCGTGGCAAGCCTACGCCTAAGACCAACGCAGATTACTTCAACTGCGCATACTTAAGCCTTGCAGACGGATACAGAGAGGCAATTCTCGACCTTGAGCATAACGCAGGCAAGAAATACACCGAGATTTACATAGTAGGTGGCGGTGCGAAGAACGCATACCTCAACTCACTCACAGAGCGCGCGACGGGTAAGCGTGTAGTAGCACTTCCTATTGAGGCTACTGCAATCGGCAATATGATGATTCAAATTAAAAGGAGTAAATAAAAATGAGAAATTACGAAGCAGTTAAACTTGAATACGCTAAGCTTGGCGTAGACACTGAAAAGGCTATCGCAACACTTATGAACGTTCCCGTAGCAGTTCACTGCTGGCAGGGCGACGACGTAACCGGCTTTGACACCAAGTCCGCACTCTCAGGCGGTATTCAGACAACCGGTAACTATCCCGGTAAGGCTACCACACCCGAAGAGCTTATGGCTGACTTTGAGAAGGCTATGTCTCTCGTTCCCGGTGCAAAGAAGCTTAACCTCCACGCTTGCTACGCTATCATCGAGGACGGTGACAACGCAGGCAGAGATACCGTTGAGCCTCGCCACTTCGCTAAATGGGTAGAGTTCGCTAAGAAGCACAATATGGGCCTTGACTTCAACCCCACCTTCTTCAGCCACCCAATGGTTAAGGATAACCTTACCCTTTCATCACCCGACGAGGAAGTTCGTGCATACTGGGTTAAGCACGGTCAGGCTTGTCTTAAGATTGCTGAATACTTTGCAACCGAAACAGGCATGCCCTGCGTTATGAACATCTGGATTCCCGACGGTTACAAGGACATTCCCGCTGACAGATACGCTCCAAGAGCAAGATTTAAGAAGTCACTTGACGAAATTCTTGACACACCGTACGACAAGAGCAAGGTATACGTTACCCTCGAGTCTAAGGTATTCGGTATCGGTCTTGAGTCCTACACAGTAGGCTCCGCAGAGTTCTGCCTCTCCTACTCCGATAAGCGTGGTATCACACCTCTTATGGACAACGGTCACTACCATCCTACCGAGGTTGTATCTGACAAGATTCCTTCCCTCCTTCTCTTCAACGAGAAGATTGCTCTGCACGTAACCCGTTGCGTTCGTTGGGACTCTGACCACGTTGTTATCTTCGATGACGAGACCAAGGAAATCGCTAAGGAAATCGTAAGAAACAACGCACTTGACAGAGTATTTATCGCTCTTGACTACTTCGACGCTTCCATTAACCGTGTTGCCGCTTGGGCAATCGGCGCAAGAAATATGCAGAAGGCGCTCCTTAACGCACTTCTCATTCCTCACGAGATGCTCGCTGAGTATCAGAACAATGCTGACTTTACCAAGATGCTTGCCGTTTCCGAAGAGCTTAAGACTCTTCCATTCGGCGAGGTTTGGAACGAGTACTGCGAAAGATGCGGCGCTCCCGTTGGTATGGATTGGCTCGCTGAGGTTGATAAGTACGAGGCAGAGGTTCTTTCTAAGAGATAATAATCTCAATCAAATCTATAATTTTAACGAGCCGAGAAATCGGCTCGTTTTTTATACGATAAAATGCAACAAAAAAGGCGGGAGATTGGTCTCCCGCCTTACGCATTATTTTAAGCTATTGACAAATCTCTCGAGCCTTTGAAGTCCGTCGAGGACTCTTTCGCGCTGCGTGCCGAGGTTCATTCTAACGAAGGCTCTGCCGCATTCGCCGTATTCTGCGCCGTCGTTAAGGTAGAGACCTGTAGAGGCACGGAGCTTCTCGGTGAAGTCCACCGAGTCGTCTGACACACGGGAAATATCAATCCAAGAAAGGTAGGTCGCATCGGACGGAACGACGTGAAGCTCGGGGATATTCTTCTTGATATATTCTTCTACGAGCGCTTTGTTGTCAAAGACGTACTGCCGCATTTTCTTTACCCATTCGTCGCACTCGGTATATGCCGCAATGCCTGCCTGCATTGAGAATGCGTTAGGCTCGCCGACCTCGTCGGTGTTAATGCCGCGGAATACCTTGTGACGAAGAACAGGATTTTTGGCGTAAACCACCGCCGACTGAAGTCCCGCGATATTAAAGGTTTTTGATGGTGCGATGCAGCTTACACTTATTTCAGCGCACACGTCGTTTACAGAAGCAAATGGAACGTAGTCTACACCAGGCTTAGTTATATCGCAATGAATCTCGTCGGAAATGACGGTTACACCGTATTTTTTAGCTAAATCACCTATTTTTGCTAACTCTTGTTTACACCACACCTTGCCTATGGGGTTATGCGGATTGCAAAGTATCATAAGTGAGGTCTGCCTATCCGCCATTTTCTCTTCCAAATCAGCAAAATCGATATGGTATTCACCGCCCTCGTAAACGAGGTCACTAGAGAGAACTACTCTACCGTTATTCAGTATGGAATTGTAGAAAATATTATACACGGGTGCTTGGATAAGCACCTTTTCTGCAGGTGTAGTCAGCTTTCTCACCATTGACGAGATTGCCGCTACGACACCGTTTGAATATACCATTTGTTCGGTCGGAATTTTGAAGCTGTGATTTCTCTCGTAGAAATCGGACACACTATTAAAATACTCGTCAGGGGTATACGTATAGCCAAATATACCATGCTCTGCCCTCTTGCATATAGCTTCTCTTATCGGCTCCGCAACGGGGAAGTCCATATCCGCCACCCACATAGGCAGCTCACCGTCCTTTACCTGCCACTTATAAGAGAGAGTCCCCGACCTGTCGGTCATATTATCAAAATTATACATTCTCTTCTCCTACTATAATTACGGTTTTGCTCGTATCGACTCTATGCTCTTCCATAATAATCTCGCCAATTGACCGAGCTGCAACTCTGCCCGCGGTTACGTTTTTAACGCTGTCAATATGCGAGTTTACCACGGCATCTACCGTTGAATATTCAAACGCTAAATCAGTCCTCTCAAACACGCAATCCTCGAGTACCAAATTTTCCATATAGCACATACCCTGGTTGGAAATTATCTTACAGCCAACAAGCCTCACGTTCATGGAATTCCAGCCAAGATATTCGCCATCAATTGTTGAATTATAGACTACTACGTTCTCACAATTCCAGAATGCATCCTTGGAATTTAACACGGAGTCGTATATCTCGATATTTTTAGCACCGTCAAAGGCATAGTTTCCGTCAATTTTAAGATTGTGCGCCACTATATTCTCGCAGTTCATTGCGAAATAATCTCCGACGACGTGAACGTTACCGAGCGAGATATCACTGCAGTTCCACATTGACTCTTGCGCGTTCTTCATCTCCACGTTCTTAAGCGTAATACCGCTTGAACGGCGGAAGGTCTTTGGCGCATCAATTACCGTATTCATAATCTCGATATTATGTGTATACCATATTCCCGAGCGTGCGCTTGTTTCCAATATTGAGTTATATACCTTTATATCGCGGGAATACCACATGGGATATTTCCATCTAAAAGCGGTATTATGAATTTCAATATTTTGGCTCTGCTTCAAGGGTGACTCGCCGTTTTCAAACACGGAGTCATATATCACTAAATCCTTGGCAAAAAACAGAGCGCGCTCACCCTCAAATTTGCCATTTCTTAATTCCTTCATTTTACACCTCAATGAGTTTTATCCGATTCTTAAAACAACGCAAACAGTGCCTCAACAGCCAAAGCTACGAACATTGCAGGCACCATATTAGCCGTCTTTACCTTGGTCGCACCAAGCACGTTCGTGCCGACAAGTATAATAATCAGCGAGCCGGTCGCAGACATATACTCTATTCCATCAGGCGAAATAAACGTAGTCAAAAGCAAGGTTAGCGCAGTAATTCCGCCTTGATAAACGAGCAAGAAAAACGCTGAAAATGCACATCCGATACCAAACGTCGTCGCCATCATAAAGCAAGAAATACCATCGATAATCGACTTTGCTAAGAGCAAATTCGGCTCACCTATGGCATCCTGCATAGCACCGTTAATCGTCATAGCACCAACACAAAAAAGAAGTGAGCAAGATACAAATCCACGCGCAAAATTATCACTCGCCGCAAGCATACCGTCGCCGCTACTACCGGTGCGCATCATTTTTTTACCAAGATAATTGCCGAGCTTATGTAGCTGAGCGTCAAGGTCAATAAGCTCGCCGATAAGCGTGCCGATAGCCATTGACAAAATCATAATCAATACCTTTTTAAGTCCCGCATTCAAGAACGAGCCGTCGGAGACCTCGGGCGCAGATGCTAAAACGCCATCAATTCCGATATATACTACACACACTGCCATAGCAGCCATTATGGAGTCTTGTATACGCTTTGGTACACCTTTCTTTACAAAAGTACCTATTATTCCTGCAACAAGCACAATCACAAAGTTAACAATTGTGCCCAAAAAATGTTCAAATATAAACACACGCTTCTCCTTTTACATGATGCTAAAATTCACAGAATCGATATTGCGTCCGCTCACAACATAATGTCTTAGCAGCGTAATAGAAGAATTATTAAGCACATAAGCAAGCTTCGACGTCGTTGCTATATCCTCGTTTGACGGTGTTGCCTTGCCATCCGGGTGGTTGTGTGCAATAATTACACCTTTTGCTCCTATACGAAGCGACAGCTCCATTATTTTTCTTGGGTAAATAGTCGAGGCGTTAATAATTCCCTCACCTATGTATTCTATTCCCACAACACAACTATTCTTGCCAATAAAAATTGCATATACCGTCTCAATCGGTACGCCAAGAAAAATACCTACGAGATATCTTTCAATTTCCGTATAATCCAGTGCCGTGCCGATTTTATATTCATCGGTTATTCTTCTTGATGAAATAGCGCCGAGAAGTGTTAGAAGAGTCGCAGCCTTAGGAGTAATGTTAAATACGTTTCTCAGTCTTGCCATATCCTGCATCAAAAGTGTATCTATACTCCCAAATCTTTTCAAAAGTCTGTCTACAAGCGACCTTGCATCATCCTCATTGTACACGATAGCTAAAGCTGAGGCGAGCAACCGTTCACTTCGGCTGTTTTTATAAAGCCTTTTATTTAACTCCGAGCTTGCAACCTCGTTAAAGCTATATGACGGAAATTCCATTTCAATCACCCTTGCTCTTCTTAAATTTCTTAAGTCCATCCGATGCCATTAACCTCTGACCGAAGTTAATATCACTGCCATAATACTGATCGGAAAAAATAACGTATTGCTCGGCTAGTGTTACGCCTACGTTTTCAAGCTCGTCGTGTATCAAATGCTCTGCAACCTTATCTCCGTGCGTATGCATTGGTGGGCCGTATTTATGATAGTGCGCTGTAATGGCAATGCTTGCGCCCGCAGTCAACGCCTCGTTTATAAAGTATCTTGGCAAAACTGCACCGCTCTCATAATCCATACCCGGAATTTTAACTAAATCTATATACCGCATGCTACTGTCAAGCAGTACCATTACAATTCTATCCTCATCGTTATTTTTAAAATACTCTACAAAATATTCACCAACCCTGTGATAATTATCAAAAATAGGGCGTTCCGGTAAATAATCGTCGTGCGGCAATGTTAACTCTGATGCAATGTGTAAAAATTCCGCAGCGCGCGCACCTATGCCGTTTACCTCCGAAAGCTCCTCTACACTTGCCGAAAGAACTCCATCAAGCGAGCCGAATTTATCAAGTAGCTCCTTTGCAATAGGGTTAGTGTCCTTGTATGGAATAACGAAATATAAAAGCATCTCAAGAAGCTCATACGTGTCAAAAATTCTAGCTCCGTGTATTGCCAGCTTGTTTTTCATACGCTGTCTGTGCCCTGTATGAACCTTGTCAATATCCATTATTAGTCCTCTTTAATTCCGTATCTGTATTTTGCTCTATCAGGGCAAAGGTCCTCGGGTATTTCAATCTCAAAGCCCTCCGGCTTTCTAAGTCTTAACATATTGATTTTAACACCCTGCGAAGAAAACGCCGCCTCATACTCTGTAACTACGTTACCCTGCATATATTCTGAAGCATGTAAATCTCTGGTTACTACCTCAGGCTCAAGTCCTATCTCACAAATCTGCTCGAGCGAAAAGTCAAAAAGTCCTACGTTATCGGTCTTAAAGGTAATCGTACCCCCGTCCTTTAAAAGATTAAGATATACGGCAAGGTATCTTCTGTGCGTAAGTCTGCGCTTTGCATATCCCTTCTTAGACCAAGGGTCAGAAAAGTTGAGGAATATCCTATCAACCGTGCCCGGAGCAAAGATGCGTGTTAAATTATCCGCCGTATCAATAACGAACTTAACATTGTCCGAAAGCTCCTCACGCTGTGCGCGCTCTACTGCTAAAACGACGCAGTCCGTCACTCTTTCCATTGCAAAATAAGCACACGTTGGGTTCTGCTTTACCATTCCCGCGGCAAATCCGCCCTTACCTGCGCCAATCTCAAGATATACCTCGGCATCCTTGCCGAACACCTGCTTTGAGGGGTTGATAAGCGGTGTATAGTCCGATGAATATAAATATTTCTCGCAAGCGCGCAGTCTTTCGTCTGCGTGCTTCTTTTTTCTCATTCTCATATCTTGTCCTTATAAATAAAGTCTTATCAATCGTTTCTGCTAAACTCGGCAAGGCGAAGCTCGGGGTTATCCTCAAGCACCCAGCGAATTGCCCACTCGGACGTGAAAATCAAAAGGTTCTTACCACGGAAGTCCTGTACCCATTTAGTATCGTGCGAAAGCTTCAATGTCTTAGGGTCTAAATCCTCGTTTTCAATCCAACGAATTTGGCTGTAACCAAGATTTGAGCGGCGCATATCACAGCCATACTCGCTCTTAAGTCTATACTCCAAAACCTCAAACTGCAATACGCCGACAACGCCGACGATTACGCGCTCAAGACCCGAATTAGGCTCAAAGAAAATCTGTATAGCACCCTCTTGGGCAATCTGGTTCATACCCTTGGCAAACTGCTTACGCTTCATTGAGTCAACCTGCTCAACCATAGCAAAATGCTCGGGCGCGAATGTAGGAATGCCCTCAAATTTAGTCTTAAGTCCTTTCTCGCATACCGTGTCGCCAATGGCGAAAATACCCGGGTCAAATACGCCGATAATATCACCCGCGTAGGCGGTATCGATAACCTCACGCTCCGATGCCATCATCTGCTGAGGCTGTGAGAGTCTGTATGCCTTGTTAGCCTGTACGTGATAGTAATCCTTGCCACGCTCAAACTTACCGCTGCATATACGCATAAAGGCAATTCTGTCCCTATGTGCCTTATTCATATTCGCTTGAATTTTAAAGACGAAGGCTCTGAAATTATCGTCAAACGGGTCTATCTCTTCACCCTCAGCAACCCTTGGCAAAGGTGAGGTAGTCATCTTAAGGAAATGCACCAAGAACGGCTCAATACCAAAGTTATTAAGTGCCGAGCCGAAGAACACGGGAGAAAGCTTACCGCATCTTACCTTGTCTAAATCGAAGTCGAAGCACGCGCCGTCTAAAAGTTCAATCTGCTCACACAGCTCTTCTCGCATATTCTCTCCAATAAGCTCGTCAAGCTTTGCAGTATCGGTGATGTCGCACTCTATGCCGCGTATTCTATCACGGCCTCTGTGAGAGTCATCAAATGACAAAATAGAACGGGCCTCACGGTCGTATACGCCCTTAAATCTTTGACCACAGCCAATAGGCCAGTTCATAGGATAAGTTCCTATTCCAAACTCCTTTTCAAGCTCGTCAAGAAGGTCAAAGGGGTCTCTCGCCTCACGATCAAGCTTGTTAATAAAGGTGAAAATAGGAATGTTACGCATAGCGCAAACCTTAAAGAGCTTTCTGGTCTGCGGCTCAATACCCTTTGCCGCATCGATAACCATTACCGCACTGTCAGCCGCCATCAGCGTTCTGTAGGTATCCTCCGAGAAATCCTGGTGTCCCGGTGTATCCAAAATATTTATGCAATAGCCGTCGTATTCAAACTGCATAACCGACGAGGTTATGGAAATACCCCTTTGCTTCTCAAGGTCCATCCAGTCCGAAACAGCGTGCTTATCATTCTGCTTACCCTTTACAGAGCCGGCGGTTTGTATTGCACCGCCGTAAAGCAAGAATTTCTCCGTAAGAGTGGTCTTGCCCGCATCGGGGTGAGATATGATTGCAAAGGTTCTTCTTCTTTCAATTTCTTTTCTTAACTGCGACATTTATTATCTTCTTTCTCTTAAAAACTTTCGCGCTAGTATTTACACGCATACTAATACTATTATATAATAGCACTTACACGAGTCTTTGTCAATAAATAATTTGTGCAAGTAGGAAATTAAAATAAGCAAAAAAGAGCCGACTACGGTAATCCACTCGTAATCGGTTCTTCTGTATTTTTACTTTAACTTCTTCAAAAGAATTGACGCGGCGCTCTCACGTGCGGTGCTTCTGGTTTTCCCGGTCGCAATTGATGAGAACTCGCCGACTCGGCACTCTACCTTATAGACTCCGTTTGCATCCTCGCTTAAATCCCTAAAAATAGGCATAGCGCATTTTTGTGAAACAGCATAGCTCTTAAGACGCACCGTAGCGCTAGAGTCCTTGGTGATATTTATTCCCTTCACCTTTTTCTGCAGTACGCTTGCATTAGATGACCGAGCGTTTTTACTTGAATTCAGCTTGTCATTTGGTTTCGTTATTTTGGGCGTTTTTGCAGTTTTTTGCTTACTTTGATTTACATTTTCGGTATTTTTAGGCTTGTTTTCGGTCTTAACGATTAGCGCCTTCTCTTCGTTAATAAGAATTTTTAGCGCTGTTTCTGCGGCATTCGCATCCGCAATTTTGCGATTTTTACCCTTACCCTCGGCAACGAGTCTGTCACCAATATAACAGCCTCGTACAAACACTTTCTTATGGTCGGGACCGCTCTCCGAAAGCGTTTCATATACAGGCTGAGGAAGTCGTCTTTTCTTATCGGCACAATATTCTTGAAGCGCATTCTTGCTGCTCTGAATAGGAAGTGCCACGCTCATATACTCGCCTATATCGAGCATATTCGATACGACTCCCATAACAGTCTTAATATCCATATCGCAATCGATATAAACCGCACCTACGATGCTCTCAAACAAGTCCTCCATTACGGACGGTTCGTCAGCAATTCCCAGCTTAACGTCACCCTCACCGAGCCTTAGATATTTCTGCAGACCGAGATTTGCCATTGAGCGTGAAAGATTAGTCTTATCACTAAGCTTTGACTTTATATTCGAGAAACTTCCCTCATTAAGTCCGGTGTATATTCCGTACTGATATCTCTTCGTATGCTGCTGCATGAGAAACGTAATGATTGCAATTGATAGCACACCATCACCGAAGAACTCCAGCACCTCGTTAGACTGATAACCCATGTTACCGCTTGGCTTATGCTCGTTGCAATAGCTTGTTCTGGTAAACGCCTGCATAAGAAGCGATTTATCCTTGAAGGTGTAGCCGATGATTTTCTCGATTTCCTTGGCACAAGATTTAAAATCCATATATTCCTCTTTTAATGTCGGAATAAATTTTAGTCCACTGAACGCCTTGCGCACACCGTCAAGACACTCAACGCACTACCCGACTAAGTCTATTATACTATTTTTCCATTTCTTTGTCAACTTTTTTGTATTTACTTTATTCGACACCCTAAGTTTTGATATAAAAGAGTGCTGCATCAACGGACACAGCACTCAAATGAGCATTAGCTCGAATTACTAAACTATATTTCAATTTGCAAAAATCTTAAGAAAGATTCTCATTTTCAACAAAAACGTTATTCAATTGTAAACTAATATTG
>JAZQRW010000087.1:0-1713 GCA_045629765.1 Eubacteriales bacterium | reverse complement strand
CCCATCCTTTCCGCGAGCTCCTTCTGCGTTATGTTACACAACTTAAGAGTACCCGACATTGCTCGGGCTTCCTCAAACATTTCCATACCTGAAACATCCTTTTTTGCTTTTATTTTATCACACGCCCCCTGCGTAAAAGAGCGCAATCGGTCGTAATTTGACCGTGCGAAAGATTAACGTACGCGAATAATGGGTGTAACGTAAAAAAACAAAATAAAGCAAAAAGCACGCCGAGGCATTGCCGCCTCGGCGTGTCGAGTTATTTCACTACTTTTTATTTACCAATCTACTATTTCACCGTTAACGTAGTGCCAGAAGTTACCTTTTTCTTCAGGCTTTGCTTCGGAGTAGAAGTAGATTAATTCATCGGGAAATTCTGAGAACCACATAGGTCTTAATGAACATATCTTTTCCCACTCTTCTGCCGTTCCGTCGTAATATATCCTCTCAAGCTTATCACATCCTGCGAATGATTGATCGTATAAACACGTCACACCGTTGGGTATGAAAACACGTGTAAGATTGGTGCAAAGGAAAAAGGCATGGTTATCAATATGCTTTACGCCGTCCGGAATCGTAATGCTTGTCAGACTCGAACAACCGGAGAACATATATTCCGATATATACCTCATATTTTTTGGAAGAGTTACGTTGGTCAGACTTGGGCAGGTCTGAAATACGCCCCAGGATGTAGCTTCTCCGTTGTCGATATTGGTTACGCTGTCCGGTATGCTCACGTTTTTCAACGAGATACATCCGTAAAACGCGCCGCCGCTAATGGTTACGACTCCGTGCGGAATAACTATATCCGTAAGATCGGCGCACAAACTAAATGCTGCGTAGCCGATTATCTTAGTATCCTTATGTATGCTACAGCTCGTTATCGTTTCGGACGAAGCGGATACAAGCGCTACGTAAGGGTTATTGTCGTTGCCAAGGTAATACGCGTTATCGTAAACGTTATAATTTAAATTCGGGCGTGTTTTGGTTATTTCGGGATCTATGGAGCTTAGACTGCTCGGAATTGAAAGATTGGTGAGATTTTGACAATCTAAGAAGGCATACGACTGGATGGAAAGCGTATTATCGTTTACATTACAGCTAGTCATTGAGCTATCTGCTGCCTTTATCAAAACCATATACGGATTATTAGAGCTGCCGATGTAGTATGCATTCTCGAATTTGTTGCAGTTAAGCTTCTCACATTCGAAAAATGCGAAAGGATCGACGAACTTGATGCTGTCAGGTATGTTGATTTTGGACAGTGAGGTACAGCGTGAGAACGTGTCGCTTTCAATATAGGCTAACTTATCGGGCAGTGTAATTTCGGCGATTGATGAACAACTCTCAAAGGCTCTTCTGCCAATATAGGTTACACTGTTGGGGATAGTAACGCTTTTTAATTCTTTGCACTTGCAAAATACGCCGTCACCTATATACGTTATACCGTCGGGAATGGTTATACTTGAAATTTTTGAGCCGGCGAACAAATAATCGCTTATGTAATCCAGCTTTTTCGGAAGCTCAATGCTCGTCAATGCGGTGCTTTCAAATGCTGCGGCGCCGATATGCGTTACGTTATCCGAAAGCTTGATGCTTGTAAGACTGTTGCATCCGAGAAATGCCTCGTCGCCAATGTAGGTTACACTATCGGGAATAACGATGCTCGCCAGCTTTGTTAATCCCCTGAAAGCAAGCGCGTCGATAGACGTC
>JAZQRW010000086.1:0-4309 GCA_045629765.1 Eubacteriales bacterium | reverse complement strand
CTACTATGCCCGACAGTATAGGCAAGCTTATAAAAATGCTCGGTATTCCCGTCGTCGTTATCACCACCTACGGCGCATTCTCAAGAGACCCCCTTTACAACAATCTTCAAAGGCGTAAGGTTAAGGTCAGCGCAAAGATGGAATATGTCCTCTCACCAAAAGAGATAAGCGAGATGAGCGGCGATGAAATAAACGACGTAATCAACGAGCAATTCAGCTTTGACAGCTTCAGATGGCAAAAGGAAAACCACGTTAAAATCAGCGAAAGCTTCAGAGCCGACGGACTTAACCGCATTCTTTACAAGTGTCCCGAGTGCGGAAGCGAAAGTGATAACGACGGCAAGGGCGAATATATGATTTGCCACAACTGCGGCAAGAAATATTACCTCGACGAATACGGAACAATGCACGCTCACCGCGGCAAGTGTAAAATTCAGCATATTCCCGACTGGTATTTATGGGAGCGCGAGTGCGTTAAGAAGGAATTGCGCTCGGGTAAATATCACTTCGAGTGCGACGTCAATATTATGGTGTCGCTTGATACGACTAAACTGTGGCACGTAGGCGAGGGTAAGCTCGTGCATACTATGGACGGCTTTACCTTGACCGGCTGTAACGGCGAATTGCATTACGAGCAAAAGCCGCTATCAACCTACAGCATCAACTCCGACTTCAATTGGTACGAGATAGGCGATATGATTTCCATCGGAGATAATCGCATTCTCTATTACTGCTTCCCTAAGAACCAAGGCGTGTCAGTAGCAAAGGTTCGTATTGCCGCCGAGGAGATATACAAGCTGGAGCGTGCTAAATTAGAGGCGGCAAAAACACGAAATTAAGGATTTTAAATGAAAAAAACAATATCACTGACCTTACTTCTTGCCTTTATGCTCTCACTTCTGATTTCTTGTAAATCAGACAGTCCCAAAAGCAAGACAACATTCGAATATTTTAACACGGTGTGCACTCTTTACTCGTATAACGGCGAAAGCAAAAATGATTTTGACAAAAACGCATCACTTTTTGCCGCTATGCTTGAAAAATATCATAAGATGTTTGACATTTACTTTTCCTACAGCGGTCTTAATAACATCTATTCCATTAACAATAACGCAGGTGGAGCGCCAATCAAGGTTAGCCGTGAGCTTATAGACTTTCTGATTTATGCAAAAGAAACCTACACCCTGACAAATGGCAGAGTAAATATTGCTATGGGCGCAGTCTTAAAGCTATGGCACGATAGACGTTCCGAGGCACTTGCCGGCGGCAACGTAGCTATTCCCACTGAGGAAGAACTGAAGCAAGCGCAGGCACATACCGATATAAACAATCTTATCATAGACGAAGAAAACCTCACCGTATACCTTAGCGACTCTTATATGTCGCTTGACGTCGGTGCAGTTGCAAAAGGCTACACCGCTCAGAAAATAGCGGAATATTTTACCGAGCGTAATATCAGCGGCTACGTTATCGACCTTGGTGGTAACATCTGCGCGCTAGGAACAAAAGCCGGCGGTGACGGCTGGACGACCGGCATAAAAAACCCTTTGGCTAACGTTGACACTCCTTACATTGCGAAAATTAAAATCAGCGACATCTCATGCGTTACCAGCGGCGACTATGAAAGATATTACACGGTAGATGACAAACGCTATCATCACATTATCGACCCCGACACACTGTACCCGGCAGACTATTTCTCATCAGTAACTATACTTACCCGCGATTCCGCACTTGCAGACGTGCTCTCAACCGCGCTTTTCTGCATGAGTGAGAGTGACGGACAATCTCTTTTGAGTAACTTTTCGGGAGTTGAAGTAATGTGGGTATATAAGAACGGTCGCACTTCACACACCGCCGGATTTGAAAAATTACTTATAAACCCCTAACTTTTGACAACTAAAGTTTACTAAACTTCACTTACAAAATTATAATTCAGGCAGATGTTTCTTGTTTTAGGAACATCTGCTTTTTTGTTAAAATATTAACTTTTGTTTTAGTCTTGACATACGTCTAAGTTTTTGATATAATTATCCGTGGCACTAAATATTTTAAACTTTGTAATTATAAAATAAATATATGAAAAATTTTTGAAAGGTAAAAGGATATGTTTGGATTTAAATTCTTGGGCACGACAAAGGTAAAGCATAACAAGAACACCGCTTCGATGCCCGCTATCCCTATGACACCGCCTACCACCGTACTTCTTCCGATGTCACAGCATATCGGCGCTCCCGCGACACCAATTGTCAAGGCTGGCGACACAGTTAAGGTAGGACAGAAGATTGCTGAGGCAAACGGATATATCTCCTCTCCCATCTACGCATCAATTTCAGGAACGGTTGCAAAATTCGAGGACTATCTTCGTCCGGACGGAACCACTGTGCAGGCAATCCGTATCAACAGTGACGGAAATATGACCGTGGCGGATGACATCGCTCCACCTGTCATAAACGATCTTAATTCACTTATCGAGTCATGTAAAAACTCCGGTATTGTCGGTCTTGGAGGCGCAGGCTTCCCTACGGCAGTTAAGCTTGACGGGGTTAATAAGAATGATATCGACACCGTGATTTTGAACGGTGCTGAGTGTGAGCCTTATCTTACCGGCGACACAAGAACAATGCTCGATGACTCAAAATGGATTTACGAGGGTGTTAAGCTCTTCAAGACCTACTGCCCATCAATTAAGCAGTTTATTATCGCTATTGAAAACAACAAGCCCGAGTGTATTGAAGAGATGGCGCGCATATTTGCCGACGAGCCCATAGTGACCATTAAGCCACTTCCTCCGCGATACCCCCAGGGTGCCGAGAAGGTATTGATTTACAACACCACCGAAAGAGTTGTTCCCGAGGGAAAGCTACCCTCAGACGTTGGTTGCATGGTTATCAACGTCACTTCACTTGCATCTTATGCAAAATACGCTCACACGGGTATGCCGTTAGTGTCGCGCGTTGTAACAGTTGACGGCTCGGCTATAGCATCTCCAAAGAACGTAATCGCACCCATCGGCACATCTGTCGGCGATATCATCAGCTTTGTAAGAGAAGGTGACACTGCTGAGAAAATCGGCAAAATTCTCTTAGGCGGACCTATGATGGGTATTCCCACCCTGTCACTAAACACACCAATTTCCAAGACCACGGGCGGTATTACCGTTATGAACGAGCGCGACGCTAAGCTCAGCGAGCCCACCGCTTGTATACACTGCGGAAGATGTCTTATCTCTTGCCCGCATTTGCTTAACCCAACCGCGTTTTCAAAGGCACTTGAAATTGATAACAAAGAGGAGCGCATGAGTGTGCTTCTTGAGAACAGAGTTAATCTTTGTATGGACTGCGGCTGTTGCTCTTACGTTTGCCCCGCGCACCGTCCGTTAGTGCAGAACAATCTCATTGCCAAGGCAGAGCTTCGTGCTTATAACGCCGCGAAAGCATATAAAAAGTAAGGAGATAGTGCTTGTATGGAAAATTTAATAGTATCGCAATCACCGCACATACATAGCGGTGCATCGACAAGTCGCATTATGCGCGACGTTCTGATTGCTTTGCTTCCCACCACAGTAGCCGGAATGATTCTCTTTGGTTGGCGCGCACTTCTTACTATAGCTGTGTGCGTAGTTACCTGCGTGCTTGGAGAGTACGTATTCAACATCATAACCAAAAGAAAGCAGACAATAGGCGACCTCAGTGCCGCCGTTACAGGTCTTTTGCTAGGACTCAACCTTTCTACCAACGTCAAAATTTGGCAGTGCGTTGTTGGCTCAATTTTTGCAATTATCGTTGTAAAATGCTTGTTTGGCGGTCTCGGCTGTAACTTTGCCAACCCCGCAATTACCGGCCGAGTGTTTATGCTGATTGCCTTTTCAGCATCGGTTGCAGGCGGAGCCAATCCTATCGACCTTGAGGCAGGCGCTACACCGCTTGCTGAAATGAAGGCGGGATGTGACCTTGACACTCTTCCCTCTCTTCTTGATATGCTTCTTGGTAAGAGGGGCGGAGCTATCGGTGAGACGTGTATAATCGCCCTCGTTTTAGGCTTTATCTACCTCGTTATTCGCCGTGTTATTCACTTTGAGACGCCTCTCATTTTTATCGGCACGACATATGTTCTTACTCTTGCGATAACAGGCGATCCACTCGTTTCACTATATCAGATTCTTGGTGGCGGATTATTTATCGGTGCAATATTTATGGCGACCGATTACGTCACTACACCAATTACCAGAGTTGGTCGAATGATATTCGCCGTAGGATGCGGACTTATCACCGTTCTTATACGCTTCTTCGGTACTTATCCCGAGGGG
>JAZQRW010000085.1:0-4687 GCA_045629765.1 Eubacteriales bacterium | reverse complement strand
CCAACAACTCTGGACACCTGGAAATAATGACACACTTTGGTATACCAAATGGAGAGCTAATTGCTGCTACGCAATGAGCCTTATGAATGCTTTTTGAGTCCATTTTGTTATACAAAAACCCGTTAGAATCACACAGGTCTTATGACAAAAAATGACCCTTATGGCCGTTACTCATTTACGGTATAGACCAAGTTTTGTCACTCAGACCAGAAAAAGCCTTGAAAACGCTAAGTTTTCAGGGCTTTATTTTTTGCTTGTTACGCAGTTTTTTGGAGGGGTGTTACGCAATTTGCTATCGGCCATTTCAGCAAATACATCCGCAAGGGTGCGAGGCGCATAGGCAGCAGCCGTTTCACAGAGGACTTAGAGACCGTTGCGTTTGTAAATCCCGGCGGCACAATCGTATCGGTAGTATTAAACAGAACGAAAAGCGACATTTCGTTTACATTCAGGCTACGTGGAAAATTGATTGAGTGTACGGCGGGAAGCCACTCTATTGCTACTTATACCATAGAATAAACTAAAAAGAGCTTGGTGATTATTCCAAGCTCTTTCTCTATTTTGTTTTATGTAGTTCAGTCACCGAACGAGATGCCTATATTGCGAGCAGTTTTTACTACGAAGCCGTTGGGGTCAACGTTGTTGCTGCCGCCCTTGCTGGTCTCACCGATTGCGCCGTTACCAAGCACCTTTTCAAGTGGAACAGTCTGAGGAACCGCATTTAAAACTGTAACCATTTCGCCGCTCTTACCCTCGAACAAAGCATCTACGGCAAGAGATCCGAGCTTTGTACAAAGGCTTCTGTCAGCTTGGCAGGTCTCGCCACCGCGCTGTGTATGACCGATATTGGTTGCACGAACCTCTTTGCCGTTAAGCAAGCTCTCAAGCTCAGAAGCAAGCTGATCTCCAATACCGCCAAGACGAATGGTATCAGCACTGTCAGCAACAACTTTTTTAACAACAACGCTACCGTTCTTAGGCTTTGCGCCCTCGGAAACAACAATTACGGTATCGTAAAGTCCTCTTGCATCACGCTCCTTAATAACTTCAACGACTTTGTTAATATCATAAGGAATTTCAGGCAAAAGAATGATATCCGCGCCACCCGAGAGACCGCCCTCAAGAGCGAGCCAACCGCAATTTCTACCCATAACCTCAAGAATTTGTACTCTGTCATGTGAGAAAGCAGTTGTTCTTACTCTGTCAACAGCCTCACATATTACACCAAGAGCGGTCGCAAATCCAAAGGTAATATCCGCATATGAAACGTCGTTATCAATCGTCTTTGGAACACCGATTACGCGCACACCCTTTCTGGCAAAATCGCGCGCACTTGTAAGAGTGCCGTCACCACCGATTACCACAAGGGCATCAATCCTGAGATCCTTCAGGTTCTGTATAGCAACGTCGCTAACGTCCATGTAATGAATATTTCCGTTTTCATCACGACAAGCGTGGTTAAAAAGGTTATCCTTGTTCGAATTCTTAAGGATTGTTCCGCCTTGGTTCAAGATGTGCTCTGTATTCTCAGCCGTAAGCTGCATATAATTGTTAGCATACAATCCGGCATAGCCTTTTTTAAAGCCTATTACCTCACAACCGTATTTGTTAATCGCTGTTAAGGTTACAGCTCTTACAACCGCATTCAAACCGGAACAGTCTCCGCCACCGGTCATAACGCCAATTCTCTTAATTTCAGACATGATTTCTCCAATCTGTTTTATCGTACTTTTTATAAATATACAATCGCGCGACCTTTTTATCTTTGAAGGAGTTACAAAAAATACGCCCGGATTTGCGGCAATATCCTTGCTTCCCATCTACAATCAATTAAAAGATCATTTATAGCTTGCAGCTATGGTTTCCCACAAGCAGATAATATATCACTCACAGTAGTATAGCACATTATTTTACTTTTTTCAACATTATTAGTGTAATTATTTTTGGAATATTGCAATATTTTTTGTAATGTTACATTTATTGTCACAATTTGTCATAAAAGTTGTTTCATAACTTGACACAAATCTTCTGTTGTGCTATAATTATTATAATTTTTTATTTTAAGCGCGCATCATATCTTTGATAAAGCATAAAGGAGTAGCGATGACTATTATTGACATTCTTTCTCAAAATGCCGAAAAGTATCCGAACGAGACGGCTCTCGTAGAAATAAACCCGCAATTCGACCCCGAGGGTCGTATCACATGGCGCGAATATGCGCTTATGCAGCCCGAGCCCGGAGAGCCATTCCGCCGTGAAATCACGTGGATTGATTTTGAACGCAAGGCGAACCGTTTTGCCAATCTTCTCTTCACACGCGGCTGTAAGAAGGGTGATAAGGTTGCTATTTTACTTATGAATTCTATTGAGTGGCTTCCAATATACTTTGGCATCCTAAGAGCAGGCGCTATAGTCGTCCCTCTCAACTACAGATATACTGCAGACGAAATAAAATACTGTCTTGAGAAGGCTGATTGCTCTATGCTTGTGTTTGGCCCGGAGTTTATCGGTCGTATGGAGCAAATTTGCGATAGATTGCCACAGGTTACGGATATGTTTTACGTCGGAGAGGACTGCCCGGCATTTGCCGACAGCTATGACGGAATGATACGTTACTGCACGTCAAAGCTTCCCGAGATTAAGCTTTCCGAGGATGATGACGCCGCTATTTACTTCTCTTCCGGCACAACGGGATTTCCCAAGGCAATACTTCACGCTCATCGCGCATTGATGCACTCGGCTCTCTGTGAGCAGGCTCATCACGAACAAACCCACGAGGACGTGTTCTTGTGCATTCCTCCGCTCTATCATACGGGTGCAAAGATGCATTGGTTCGGCTCATTCCTTGTTGGCGGACGTGCCGTGCTTCTCAAGGGTACTCAGCCCGAATGGATTCTGCGTGCCGTATCCGAGGAGAATTGTTCTATCGTATGGCTTCTCGTTCCATGGGCTCAGGATATACTTGATGCTATCGAGCGCGGAGACCTTAAGCTTGAAGACTATAAGCTCGACCAATGGCGACTTATGCATATCGGAGCGCAGCCGGTTCCACCTTCGCTTATCCGCCGTTGGCTTTCCATATTCCCACATCACCAGTACGACACCAACTACGGACTCTCCGAGTCTATAGGTCCCGGTACAGTTCACCTTGGTGTTGAGAACATACACAAGGTCGGCGCTATTGGAAAGGCAGGATACGGCTGGGAGGTAATAATCGCAGACGAAAACGGAAATCCCGTAAAGAGGGGTGATGTCGGCGAGCTTTGCGTAAAAGGTCCCGGAGTTATGAAATGCTATTACAATGATAAAAAATCTACTGCTGACGTACTACGCGGCGATTGGCTCCTCACAGGAGATATGGCGATGGAGGACGAGGACGGATTTATCTTCTTGGTAGACCGCAAAAAGGATGTTATAATCACAGGCGGTGAGAACCTGTATCCCGTTGAAATAGAAAACTTTATACGCCAACACGAAGCTATTAAGGACGTAGCCGTTATAGGTCTGCCACACGAGCGTCTGGGAGAAATCGCAGCCGCAATAATTGAAGTGAAGCCCGAATACGAGCTAACCGAGGACGAGGTTAACAAGTTCTGCATCGGTATGCCTCGTTACAAGCGTCCGCGCAAAATTATTTTCGCGCAAGTACCAAGAAACGCTACGGGCAAGATTGAAAAGCCGCGTTTACGCGAAATGTATTGCGGTGAAAGCCTTGTGGCACAGCAGATAAAATAAGTCAACTAGGAAAGAAGGTTATATTATATGAAAAAACTGTTACTCGGAAATGCTGCAGTAGCACAGGGCGCGTATGAAGCCGGTGTAAAATTCGTATCTTCATACCCCGGAACACCCAGCACAGAGATTACCGAGTGTATGGCGACCTACCCGCAAAGCGACGTGTTCGTTGAGTGGGCACCTAACGAAAAGGTTGCCGCAGAGGCTGTAGTCGGTGCCGCAATCGCAGGAGGACGCGCTATGTCCTGTTGCAAGCACGTAGGTCTTAACGTTATGGCAGACGCCATCTTTACGGATAGTTATATCGGTGTCAGCGGAGGTGCGGTTTTCTGTGTGGCTGACGATCCCGGTATGCACTCGTCACAAAACGAGCAGGATTCACGTCACTACGCTCGCGCAGCTAAGATAACTATGCTTGAGCCATCCGACTCATCGGAATGTCTTAATTTTACAAAGCTCGCATTTGATATCAGTGAGCAGTATGATACTCCGGTTTTCGTTCGACTTTCCACGCGCGTATCACATTCACAGTCACTCGTTGAGATTGGTGAACGCGAAGAACACCCGATAAAGACCTATGAAAAGAATATTCCTAAGCACGTTATGATGCCCGCTATGGCAAAGGAGCGTCACGTCCTCGTTGAAGAAAGAACCAAAAAGCTGATAGAATATGCAGAATCATCTCCCATCAACGTGCGCGAGGATAATAGCAAGAAAATCGGAGTTATTACATCAGGCATTGCATACGAGTATGCAAAAGAGGCTCTCGGTGACAACGTTAACTATCTTAAGCTTGGTATGGTGTATCCGCTTCCCGAACAGAAAATAAAGGATTTTGCCGCAAATTACGACAAGGTATATGTGGTGGAAGAACTTGACCCTGTAATAGAAGAACACTGCAAGTCACTGGGCATTGAAGTTGTGGGCAAAGATGAATTTACATTGCTTGGCG
>JAZQRW010000084.1:0-2390 GCA_045629765.1 Eubacteriales bacterium | reverse complement strand
TCCCTCAAGCTCGCATATACGTCTTGCAACGGTGTCGCAGGTGGGGTTCTGAAGTCGGGAATAGAAATATCCCTCTGCCTCAAGGTCAAACAGCTTGCCCATATCCTCGCTGGTCGCATATTTAAAGGTTGTGCTTTGTATAATCGGAATTTGTCTTGGCTCACCACTCTTAGGTGAGTAGCCACCCTGTACGCAGGTGGTTTCAATTTTTACATTTCTCTTACTCATATTTCCCCCTATGGAAATTCAAAATATATGTAATTGATTTTACCACAAAAAAACGGTATTTGTCAAGCAATTTAAAATATATATATTTTTTGTGCAATTTATTTCAAATATTCGCTTGACTATTCTTTTATTTTGTGATAGAATACAAGATATTCTTGTACGATTGAGGTAATATTATGGATATAAGCCGTTTTTTAAATTTTAGCGATCATCAATATCTGGAATTACTGATTGCAACAATTTTCAGAGCTTTTGCCGCCCTTGTAATGGGTGGATTTATAGGCCTTGAACGTGGCAGACAAGGACGCGCCGCAGGTATGAGAACACATATTCTCGTATGTCTCGGAGCTGCTCTCGCCGCGCTCGGAGGTATATTTGCCAATCAATATTTGGGATACGGCGGCGATCCGCTTCGCGTTGCCGCGCAGGTTATATCGGGCATAGGCTTCCTTGGTGTCGGTACTATCCTTATTAAAGGTAGGTTCCAGATTACAGGTCTTACTACCTCTGCGGGTCTATGGACGGTTGCGGTAATCGGTATTGCTATCGGTATGGGCTTCTACGAGGGAGCTATTGCGTTCTTCCTGTGCGCAATTGTTGCAACTACGCTTCTTCACCGCTTAGAGTATAAAATAAGACGTAAGCACACAATAATCGGCGTGTATCTTGAACTATCCTCGGTAAACCATGTTAGAAAAATCATAGATATAATCGAAAACGAATATAGTGGCAAGGATATACAGATTACTAAGTCACGTAGTGGTACTAAAGATAGCGTTGGTATTGAATTCCTTCTTATTCCCAGAGAAATGAAAGGAAAGCCTGTCAACGAGATTTACAACGAGCTTGAGAGCCACGAAGAAGTGCTCTACGCTATAGAATCCATTTGATTTAACTTATACAATACAAAAGGGCTTGCCTTTGGCGGACTAATCAATCCGTTCCGCAAAGGCAAGCCCTCATTTTTATGCCATTAAATCGTCAATAAATCCGTCAATCTGTGCCAAGACTTCAGCGTTCGCCGAGGATTTTATACTAATCACCTTATCAATAACGGTGGTGTTGGGGCACTTTTCAATAATTTCACGCATTTCCTTTGCCGCCGTAGCCGCCCAAGTGCCGTTTTCAATAAGACCTACTTTCCTACCCTTTATTCCGTGATCGGCGTACTCGTGCAGGAATGTGCGCATCGGTGTAAAGATAGTAGCGTTATAGGTAACAGACGCCATAACGGCGCGTGAATATTTAAAGCAGTTTGCAATTCCAAAGGAATAATGCTCGTGTGTTAAATCCACCATATCCGTCTTAATACCTCTTTCGTTAAGACGTGCGCCAAGGGCGTACGCCACAGCCTCAGTATTGCCGTAAATTGACGCATAGCATATGCAAACGCCCTCTTCCTCAGGCTTATATTCCGCCCAATGCAAATATTTATTTACAATATAACTAATATTATCTCTCCAAACAAAGCCGTGCAACGGACATACAGTCTTAATTTCGAGTGCAGCCGCCTTGTTTAAAAGAACCTTTACGGGTGTGCCGTACTTGCCTACAATATTGGTGTAATAGCGCCTCGCCTCATCTATGCACTCGCTCTCAAAATCGACCTCGTCAGCAAAGAGCTTACCATCAAGCGCACCAAAGGTTCCGAATGCGTCTGCGCTGAAAAGAATGCCGTCCGTAGTGTCAAAGCATACCATTACCTCAGGCCAATGCACCATGGGAGCACCTACGAATTTTAGATTATGCTTACCAAGCGAGAGTTTGTCGCCCTCCTTGATTACATTCACGTTTTTGGGCTCGTAGCCTAAGAATTGCGCAATCATCGACTTAGCCTTGGCACTACACACGATCGTCGCATTGGGATACAAGCCGAGTAATAGTCCGAGCGTTCCCGAGTGATCGGGCTCCATATGCAATACCACTATATAATCAAGGTCACTTTCACCAAGACCGCTTTTAAGATTATCTATAAACTGCCCTGCCAAGGACGAATCCGCCGTATCAAAAAGCGCGCACTTTTCATCCTTTAATAAATACGAATTGTACGACATACCATCAGGTATGGGATATACCCCCTCAAATATGGACTTACTTCTATCCGATACACCAATATATATTAAATCATCATTTATTTTCCTGTTATATAGCATTGTTCCTCC
>JAZQRW010000083.1:0-28320 GCA_045629765.1 Eubacteriales bacterium | reverse complement strand
AACGCATATTCCTGCGACGAGAGAACGCTTATCGCACTTGCTAAGGCTATTTACGGAGAAATTCCATTCGTTGGTAAATCACCGGTAGATATTGAGCCGTGGCTATGGAAAATATTCTTCTAAGATATTGAGGTAAATATGAAAAAACCATTACTTTCAGAATTAACAGTTAAAGAAAAAATCGGTCAGTTACTTATGTTACACGGTCCGTGGCAGGCATACGGCCCTGCGCCAACGAAGCCAAAGGAAATAAACGAGCAGCTGGTCAAGGAAGCAACCGAGAGAATGCTCCTGGAGGTTGAAAAATATCAGCCGGGTACCTTCTGGCTCGACGGTATTCCAAGAATGAGCAGCACATTTACCTTTGCGGAGGACAAGGCTATTGCCGACCTCATCAGCAGTAAGGTAAAATATCCTATGCTCTTCGGTGACGATTCCGAGGAGGGTATGCCGGGTCACTATCTCGATAGAACTATGGGTGTAGGTGCGCTCTCAAAGGGTGCGGCAAACGATACCGACCTGACATATAAAATCGACAAGGGCATCTGTGCCGAGAACAGAGCCGCAGGCAAGAATTGGCGCTGGAGTCCGGTTATAGACATACCTCACAGACTCAATCTCGGCACACTCGGAAGAAGCGTATCCGACGATATCGATACTATAGTTAAGCACGCAACTGCCGCTATCGAGGCAGGAATAAGCGAAGGTGTTGCCACAACTCTTAAGCACTTTCCCGGTGACGACCCATTCGAGATAAGAGACGGTCACTTCGTAACACCCGTAATCAACGCCTCGTTTGAGGATTGGTATAACGGACAGGGGCAGACCTTTAAGAGAATGATTGACGCTGGAGCGCTCTCAATTATGTCAACGCACACCGCCTTCCCCGCTATTGATGACGAGAAGCTCGGCGGTATGTACGTTCCCGCAACTATTTCAAAGAAGATTTCCACCAACCTTCTACGTGGAAAACTTGGTTTCAAGGGAGTGCTCGTTACTGACGATATGGCAATGGGCGGATTCGGTGCGGTTGCTCCCCGTGAGGAGCTTATTATCCGCGCTGTAAATGCGGGCAACGACGTTCTACTTAACACCAAGGCTGAGGACGTAGAGATAATCTACCGTGCTGTCGAGGACGGCAGAATACCAATGTCACGTATCGACGAATCCTGCCAAAGAGTCCTTGATATGAAGGAGAAGATTGGACTCTTTAATGACGAGAAGCCCGCTTGCACACCTGCACCTGAGGCAAAGAAGATGATTAACGAGACCGCAAAGGAAATCTCGGAAAAGGCACTAACACTCCTCTATGACAGAAACGAGCTTATTCCTGCATCAAAAGAAAGAATAAAGAGCGTTGCAATAGTCTTTATCTCACACGCAGAGTGGGCGCTTAGCCGTATGGATGTTCTTAAGCGCGAATTCGAGAGCCGAGGCGCTACGGCAAAGGTATTTGACTGCATTGACCTTGACAACCGTGATGAAATCTTCACTTACGACTTAATTCTGTACGTTGGTTATATGTCACAGCATAACCCTATGGGCCTGCCATCATTCTCAGGCAGACAAATAAAGTCATTCTTCCACGCATTTACCAATGCGAGTGAGCGGTCTATCGGTATATCGGTTGGCTATCCATACCTACACTTTGACTGTATGGTGGCGGCAGGTACTTTCGTTAACGCTTACTCGATTGATGACAACACGCTTATCGGTCTTGTAAAGGGTATTTACGGAGAGATTCCATTCGTTGGTAAGTCACCTGTTGACATTGAGCCTAAGCTTAGATACGTTTATTGCTAATATTGCTAATTAAGGAGAAATTATGAGAAAACCACTACTTTCGGAATTAACCACAAAGGAAAAAATCGGACAGATGCTTCTGTTCCAGCAGGGCTCGTTCAAGAAAAAATACATAGATGGAAAGGTTGTAAACTTCGGTGATGAGGTTTTAATTGAGGCTGTGAAAAAGTATCAGCCCGGCTGCTTCTGGTGCGGCAGACCTACGCTTAAGATAGACGAGGAATATCACCTCGACGACGACAAGAAATTCACAGACGAGATTCAGTCAGTATCGAAGTGCCCCGTGCTTATCGGTGCGGACTCGGAAAACGGATTCAGATATTGCTACAGCGATGCTACGGAAACATTATGCCTTACCTCAATCGGCGCGGCGGACGACACTGACCTCACCTACCAGCTCAACAAGGGCGTATGCGCTGAGAACCGCGCGGCAGGCTTCAGATGGCGTTGGTCGAGCATTATAGATATTCCCTCTCGCTTTACAGGCTATGCCGAGGGACGCCACTTCTCAACAGACCCCGATAGAATTATAAGACACGGCATTGCCGTAATGAAGGCGGCAGAGAGCGAGGGCGTTGCCTCCCACGCAAAGCACTTCCCCGGTGAAGACCCCTATACTACCGTTGACGGTCACTTCAGCGACGTATGTATGAGAATGTCACTTGAGGATTGGGAGAAGACGCAGGGACGCACCTTCAAGGGATTGGTTGATGCCGGAGTTATGTCGATTATGACGACACACACCTCATTCCCCGCAGTTGACGACGAAAAAATCAACGGCAGATACGTGCCGACCACTATTTCCAAGAAGATTACGACAGGCTTGCTCCGTGACAGACTCGGCTTCAAGGGCGTAATTATCACAGACGATCTTATTATGGCAAGCTTTAACACCTTCTTACCTCGTGAGGAGCTGATTATCCGCACCGTAAATGCGGGCAACGACGCCCTGCTCGGTGTAACCGAGGAAGATATTCTCACAATTTATGAAGCAGTCGAGGACGGCAGAATTCCAATGTCACGCATTGACGAGTCCTGTCAGAGAATTCTCGATATGAAGGAGAAAATCGGTATGTTCGACGACGTAGAAACTCCGTATACCGACAAGGCGCAGGCAAAGGCGATGATCGAGGACGCTAACCGCAGAATTGCCGAAAAGGCGCTTACACTCCTTTACGACCGCAATAATATGCTCCCTGTCAGCAAGGATAAGGTGAAGAGCGTGGCGCTCGTATATATCTCGCACAACGAGATTGCTATGAAGAACCTCGACGCTATGAAAGAGGAATTCGAGAGCCGAGGCGCTAAGGTCGATATCTACGTCAATATAAACAACAATAACAAGACCGAGGTGTATGCGCACGACCTCATAATCTACGCCGGCTATATCTCACAGCACAATCCTATGGGTATGCCCTCCTTCTACGGCGAACAGATGCGCTCATTCTTCTACGCATTCGCAGATGCAAACGAGCGTTCTATCGGCCTTTCTCTCGGACACCCGTGCATACATATTGACGCTATGGCGGGCGCTAACACGTTTATTAACGCATACTCACCCGATACGCTAACCATGCGCACGTTTGTAAGGGCTATTTACGGGGAGATTCCGTTTGTCGGAACGTCGCCATTTGATATTGAACAGAAAATCAGATACGTTTACTGTTAATGACAAAATATCAATATAGTGAAAATTTTGGTCAATTTTAGACTTGCAAGCAAGGTATTGTTACATTATAATTTAATCAATGTGTGATTTACAGGAGAAAAATAATGAAAAAACCACTTCTTTCAGAAATGACCGTAACCGAGAAGATCGGTCAATTGCTTATGTTCCACGGCAACTGTGTGGCAACTCTTGACGAGCTTCTCAAGGTTATAGAAAAATATCAGCCCGGTACGTTCTGGCTTGACTGTCTTCCAAGAGGCGAGGCAGGCTCAGCGGTAGGCGAGGCATTTGGTCTTGACACCACCTCTCGCGATGGCACGTCATACCCAATGGCAGAGGATAAGCTCTATGCAGAGCTTCTTAACAGTAAGGCAAAGTACCCCATTCTCTTTGCCGACGACTCATCACAGGGCTTACAAGCAAGATACATAGACCGTACTCGTGCAGTTGCGCCATATTCAGTAGGTGCGGCAAATGACGTCGAGCTTACGTATCAGTTATATAAAGGCCTTGCGGCAGAGAACCGCGCAGCAGGTAAGAGATGGAGATGGGCGCCCGTTATTGATATGCCCAACAGACTCTCGGGCGGAAATATCGGCAGATCCTACGGCGGTGATATTGAAACAATCGTAAAGCACTCGATTGCTACCTGCCGTGCGCAAGAGAGTGAGGGCGTCGTTTCAACCGTTAAGCACTTCCCCGGCTGCGACCCCTACGAAATACGCGACAGTCATTTCGTTACCTCCATTATAAACATTTCACTCGAGGAGTGGGAAAAGACACAGGGTCAGACCTTCCAGCAAATGATTGACGCGGGCGTTATGTCCATTATGACCTCGCACGAGGCATTCCCAGCCGTTGACGACGAGAAGATTAACGGCAAATATATTCCAATATCAATTTCTGAAAAGGGTATTACCGGACTTCTTCGTGAGAAGATGGGCTTTGAGGGCGTAATACTCACCGACGACGTAAATATGGGCGGTCTTGTGTCCGTAGCACCGCGTGATGAATTGCTTATCCGTATGATTAACGCAGGTCACGACGTCCTGCTCGGAATAAAGGTTAAGGACGCCGAAATTATACATCAGGCTGTAGCCGACGGCAGAATTCCAATGTCACGTATCGACGAGTCCTGCCAAAGAGTGCTTGATATGAAGGAGAAGATAGGTCTCTTTGACGACGAGGAGACTCCCTATACTCCACCCGCTGAGGCAAAGAGAATGATGACCGAGGCGGCTGAGAAGATTTCGGAGCGTGCGCTGACTCTCCTTTACGACAGAAATAATCTTCTGCCCGTTTCTAAGGATAAGGTTAAGAGCGTTGCGATAGTTTATATCTCACACTCCGAGGGTGGCATTAAGACTATGAACTACTTAAAGGAAGAGTTCGAAAAGCGCGGGGCTGAGGCGAAAATCTACGACTGCATCGACTTTGACAACCGTGACGAGATATTTGAGAAGGACTTAATTCTCTATCTTGGCTGGATTTCACAGCACAATCCTATGGGTATGCCCTCATTCCACGACAGACGAATGCAGTCATTCTTCCACGCCTTTACAGAGTCGAACAACCGTTCTATCGGTATCTCGCTCGGCTATCCCTACATTCACCTCGATTCTATGTCGGGTGCTAACACGT
The DNA here is from genome assembly GCA_045629765.1 of Eubacteriales bacterium. Classification (GTDB taxonomy): domain Bacteria; phylum Bacillota; class Clostridia; order Oscillospirales; family CAG-272; genus UBA1740. The sequence continues at coordinate 23,207 of JAZQRW010000083.1, read as the reverse complement.
TTATCAACGCATATTCCTGCGACGAGAGAACGCTTATCGCACTTGCTAAGGCTATTTACGGAGAAATTCCATTCGTTGGTAAATCACCGGTAGATATTGAGCCGAAGCTAAGGAAAATATTCTTCTAAGATATTGAGGTAAATATGAAAAAGCCATTACTTTCAGAATTAACAGTTAAAGAGAAAATCGGTCAGATGTTCCTTTTCCAGCAGGTTACGTTCAAGAAGAAATATGTTGATGGCAAGGTTGTAAATTACAGCGACGACGTGCTTATCGAGGCTGTTAAAAAGTATCAGCCCGGTTGCTTCTGGCGTGAGCAGAAGCAGCTTCCGCTCGGTATGGAGCGCACACTTGCAAGTGAGAAGGAATTCAACGACAGAATTCAGGCGGCGTCCAAGTACCCAGTGCTCATCGGTGCGGACTCCGAGAACGGATTTAAGTACTGTTACAGCGATGCGACAGAAACGTTGTGTCTTACCTCAATCGGCGCTGCAGACGACGTAGATTTAACCTACCAGCTCAACAAGGGCGTGTGCGCCGAGAACCGCGCAGCAGGCTTCAGATGGCGTTGGTCGAGCATCGTTGATATCCCCGGAAGATTTATGGGATATGCGACAGGCCGTAACTTTTCCACAGATCCCGACAGAATCGTAAGACACGCCACCGCTGTTATGAAAGCGGCAGAAAGTGAGGGCGTTGCCTCCCACGTAAAGCACTTCCCCGGTAACGACCCCTACGGCGTGGTTGACGGTCACTTCAGCGCAACCTGTATCAGATACTCCTACGACGAGTGGGAAAAGACACAGGGTCAGACCTTTATTAAGATGATTAATGCGGGCGTTATGACTATAATGACGACACACCGCGCATTCCCTGCCGTTGACGATGAGATGATAAACGGCAAGTACGTGCCAACCACCATCTCTAAGAAGATTACTACAGGCCTTCTTCGCGAGAAGCTCGGATTTAAGGGTGTTATCATCACCGACGATCTTGTCATGGCAAGCTTTAACACCTTTATGCCCCGTCGCGACCTTATTATCCGCGCAGTCAATGCGGGTAACGACGCCCTGCTCGGTGTAACCGAAGAGGATATAGAAACGATTTATCAGGCGGTAGAGGACGGCACTATCCCAATGTCACGTATCGACGAATCCTGCCAGAGAATCCTCGACCTCAAGGAAAAGATTGGTATGTTCGACGACGTAGAAACTCCTTATACCGACCGCAAGACCGCTAAGGAGATGATTGAGGATGCTAACCGCCGTATCGCAGAAAAGGCGCTCACTCTCCTCTACGACCGCAACAATATGCTCCCTGTAAATCGCGACAAGGTTAAGCGAGTAGCAATCGTTTACATCTCTCACAACGAGGTGGCAATCAAGAACCTTGACGAAATGAAGGACGAGTTCGAGAAGCGTGGTGCGAGCGTTGACATTTACTCCTGCATCAGCGTTGCAACTAAGGAGGAAATCTACGACCACGATTTAATCATCTACGCAGGATATATCTCAGGACACAATCCTATGGGTATGCCCTCGTTCTACGATGAAAAGATGCGCTCATTCTTCTACGCATTTGCAGATGCTAACGAGCGTTCCATCGGTCTTTCACTCGGTCACCCATGTATTCACATCGACTCTATGGCAGGCGCTAACACCTTCATCAATGCATATTCGCCCGACCCGCTCACTCTTCGCACGTTTGTAAGAGCAATTTACGGTGAGATTCCATTCGTTGGTACTTCCCCATACGACATTGAGCAGAAGATAAGGTACGTTTACTGCTAACGCCATATAATTATAATAAGCTCCGATTACTTAATGGGGTAGTCGGAGCTTTTGCCATTTTTTCTGCCTGTTACGTTGGTATTCCATTTAAAAAAGGCTATAAACGCTTTGTTTTTTACAGTATTTTATGTTTTTGCATTGACTTTTCAAAGGATTTAAATTATAATCCAAGCTAGAATATCTTGAGGAGGCAAATGATGAAAAAGCCACAACTTTGTGAAATGACCTTAAAAGAAAAAATCGGTCAGATGCTTATGCTCCACGGCACGTGGTGGGTAGGCCATAAGGAAATATCAAATGATAAGGAGCGTTTCCTTAAAATTATTGAGGAATATCAGCCCGGCTTCGTGTGGCTAGTTGGTCTTCCAAGGGAGAATCCTTACAGCTTCTCTATGGCTGAGGACAAGGAATACACTAAGATTTTAGATAAATGCACTAAGTACCCCCTCCTTTACGGCGAGGACTCCGAGAGTGGTCTGGCGTACAGATATAACGATGCGACCAGCGCAGTAGGCTCACTTACGGTAGGAGCTGCTGACGAGGCCGAGCTTACGTATAAGCTATATAAGGGCGTTGCCGCAGAGAACAGAGCCGCAGGCCTCAGATGGCGCTGGGCGCCCGTGGTTGATATACCCAACAGACTCGCCGCCGCTAACGTCGGACGCTCCGTCTCGGACGATCCAGACAAAATCATCAAGCACGCTATCGCCACGATGAGAGCTGAGGAGAGCGAGGGCCTCGTTTCCTGTGTTAAGCACTTCCCCGGCTGTGACCCCTACGAATTCCGCGACGGTCATTTTTCCTCACCTACTATCACGATAACTCTTGACGAGTGGGAAAGGACACAAGGAAGGACGTTTAAGGGCGCAATCGACGCCGGTGTTATGTCAATTATGACAACGCACACATCCTTCCCCGAAGTTGATGATGAAAAGCTCAACGGCAAGTATTTAGCCGGCACTCTCTCAGAAAAGATTACCACAGGACTTTTACGTGGAAAACTCGGATTTAACGGTGTAATCATCACTGACGACATTTCAATGGGTGGATTTAAGAGCCTAGGCGAATACGACGATTTGCTCGTGCGTACGATTAACGCAGGTCACGACGTGCTTCTTGGTGTTATGCCCGACGATATTCATTATATCTACGAGGCTGTCGAGGACGGCAGAATTCCTATGTCGCGTATTGACGAGTCCTGTCAGAGAATCCTTGATATGAAGGAGAAAATCGGCCTGTTTGACGATACCGAAACGCCTTATACCAGCCCCGAGGAAGCAAAGAGAATGATTCTTGAAGCCAATCAGGAGATTGCGCAAAAGGCACTGACGCTCCTCTACGACCGTAATAACCTCATACCCGTGTCACGTGAAGCAGTAAAGCGCGTCGCAGTAGTATACCTTTCGCACGATGAGAAATCTATTAGCCAAATGGAGATTTTAAGGCGTGAGTTTGCCTCACGCGGTGCAAAAACCGACATTTACGACAGTATGGATTTTAAGAACTGCGAAGAGGTTTACGACCACGACCTGATTATCTATGCGGGCCGTATTTCACCCCACAATCCATACGGTATGCCATCGTTCCACGGCGATAAGATGAGAACGTTCTTCCATGCATTTGCAAAGAACAACGAGCACTCAATCGGTCTTTCGCTCGGCTATCCCTACATTCACATCGACTGTATGACGGGCGCAAATACCTTTGTAAATGCGTATGCTCTTAACGAAAACACCCTCACGGCATTCGTGAAGGCTATCTACGGTGAGATTCCATTCGTCGGTAAATCTCCCGTTGACGTAGAGCCAAAGCGCAGAACGGTATATTGCTGATTATTAAATTAAGGCTTACGTGTTATATTCACGTAGGTCTTTTTTTGTGAAATATTGAACAATCGTTTTAGAATAGGATAAAATGTTTAAAATAATATTTAACTTAAAGCTTTATCACTTGACAATTAGAGTGTTAGCATATATAATTATGGTGTAAATATTATATTTTAGGAGTTTTTTATGAATATGAAGCTTTCATTTCGCTGGTATGGCGAGAGTGACCCCATTTCACTTGAATATATCTCCCAAATTCCCGGAATGCGTTCTATCGTTTCTGCGGTTTATGACGTAAAGCCAGGTGAGGTCTGGGGCGAGGACAGCCTTAAAAAAATGAAGGAGCAGTGCGAGGCTCACGGCCTTGTATTTGACGTAGTTGAGTCTATTCCCGTACACGAGAACATTAAGCTCGGCAGAGGAAACGTAGACGAACTTCTCGACGTATATTGCGAGAACGTCAGAAGATGCGCCAAGTACGGCGTTAAGTGCGTAACCTACAACTTTATGCCCGTATTCGACTGGACGAGAACTCAGCTCGACAAGAAGGCTGCCGATGGCTCGACAAGCCTGGTTATGTACTGGGATCAGATGCGCGGTCTTGATCCGCTTAAGGACGATATTCACCTTCCCGGCTGGGACTCCAGCTACACTCAGGACGAGGTCCGCGAGCTTATTACCGCCTACGGTGAGCTTGGTGAGGAGGGCCTTTGGAAGAACCTTGAGAAGTTCTTAAAGAAGGTTATCCCCGTTGCCGAGGAGTGCGGCGTAAGAATGGCTATTCACCCCGATGACCCGCCATATCCTATCTTCGGTCTTCCCAGAGTTATCACTTGCGAGGAGAACCTCGACAGATTCTTGAAGCTCTACGACAGTCCTGCTAACTCCCTATGCCTTTGCACAGGCAGCCTTGGCTGCGCACGCACCAATGACATCGTGGCTATGGTTAGAAAGTATGCCGAGATGGACAGAATAGCATTTATGCATATCAGAAACGTAAAGGTTATGGACGACGGCTCATTTGAGGAAAGAGCACACCTTTCCTCCTGCGGTTCACTTGATATGTACGAGATTGTTAAGGCGCTCGTTAAGTGCGGCTTTGACGGCTACGTTCGTCCCGACCACGGCAGAATGATCTGGGGTGAGAGCGGTAAGCCCGGCTACGGCCTCTTTGACAGAGCTCTCGGTGCAACCTATATCAACGGTCTTTTCGAGGCGCTTGAAAAGGAATATAAATAATTTCATTTAGCATAACGAAAAAGAGCGAAGGACCCGTCAGTTGTCGGTTTCTTCGCTCAAAATATAACAAAACAAAGAAACAATCCCTTAAAGGAAGAAAATACTATGAATATTGACGCTCGCGAGTTTAACTCAACCTTAACCAAGGTGTTTAAGGAAAACTCACTGTCCTCTCTTCTCAGTCAGGATAAGTGCGAGAAATTCTACGCCCTTACCGTAAGAATGCTCGAGGAAAACGAGAAATACAACCTTACGGCAATAACCGAAGTTGACAAGATTGTCCTCAACCACTACGCCGACTGTGCAAGCATCGCGCACCTTATTCCTAAGGGAGCAAGCATTATCGATGTCGGCTGTGGCGCCGGCTTCCCTACCCTACCTCTTGCAATTTTGCGAGAGGACGTTAAGATTACTGCAATCGACTCTACAGCGAAGAGGATTACATACGTTAACGACACCGCCGATATGCTCGGACTTACAAACGTTACGGCGATTACCATGCGCGCTGAGGACGGTGGCAAGGACATAAAGATGCGTGAGACATTCGACTTTGCAACCGCACGCGCCGTTGCGAATATGCGAGTCCTGTGCGAGCTATGCCTTCCGTTTGTAAAGGTGGGAGGCACATTCATCGCAATGAAGGGTAAAAATGCACAGTTCGAGCTTAACGAAGCAAAGAAAGCGATTTCCCTGCTTGGTGGCAGAGATGTAAAATGTGAGGAGATAACCTTAAAGGGTGATGGCGAGGATGCTTCTCACCCATTGATTATTGTAAAGAAAAAGGAAAAGACTCCGGGGAGCTATCCACGCCCATTCGCACAGATTTCGAAGAAGCCACTCTAAAGCCGAGGACCGCATAAAAAGCGTAAAGCCATATAAAAGAAAAGCCGCTGACTATCTTCGGTCAGCGGTTAATTTTTCGCAAAATTCCCACATTGCATTTTTCCCCCTTTTTCGCACCGCATTTATAGTATAATAGATGCGAATTTTGACTTAAGCGTAGGAGAGAAAATATGAATATGTTTGAAGAAGCGAAAGCTATGCAGGGTACAATCGAGCTATGCCGTATTACGCAAGCGCAGCTTGCAAAAAGTCTCGGAGTCACGCAGTCGTACGTGGCTAATAAGCTTAGACTATTAAAGCTCTGTGATAAGGCACAAGAGCTGATTATTGCCAACAAGATTAACGAGCGTATAGCGCGCACACTGCTTCAGCTTGATGACGAGTATACTCAACTTGAGGTATTAAACAAGGTGATAGAGCACTCGCTAACAGTAAGAGAATGCGAGGCTATGGTAAGTGCAAGGCTCCTCGGCACTGTCAGAAAACTAGCAAATACGAAGGATAACAGCGAGCACATCGATATCTTTACGCGTATGCTCAAGGATAGCGTAGACACCCTTGTTTCGCTCGGCGTTGATGCAAAGCAACGTGTGTCGCTTCAAGGCAAAAAGTTGTATATAACCGTGTGCATCAACGGGATTTGACTACTTTTATTTACATAATCCATATATAACACAAAAAAATGCACTCACAGTTATCACACTGCAAGCGCATTTTTTTGTTTTATATTTTTTCAAGGGCAATCCCTCAGTCAACTTCGTTGCCAGCTCCCTTTACACAAGGGAGCCTTATTGATGTACTAAATCTTGATGAAGATGACACGGCTGAACGCCCGAAGTCGTAGAAGCCTACGACGAGCTTGGCGTGAAACGCAGCCAAATCAACAAAATTTTACATATCTTCGAGTTTTACCTTGGTGACGCCGAGTCCCCCCGCTCCTATTGCTTTGATAATATCAATAAGTAGTGCAGTTTCAGTCTCGGGCAAGGTGACGTCGAGGTTGACGTTGGAGTTAGTTGTAAGGTACGCCTTAATCTTAATTGGAACTGCTTGTTTTTCCTTAGCAATTACGGTCTTTTCAACTATGCTCTTAATAACCTTTATAATGTTGGAGTCGGTGCCGAACTTAAAGATAATTTCGGCGCGCTTAGAAACCATCTTAGCAGGTGCAGGACGGTATGCACGCTGTGCTTCTTCCTCAGCGCGTCTTTGCATATCAGCCTTAATTCTCTGTGCCTCACGCACACGCTCTGCCTCAAGGCGCTCTGACTCTTCTCTCTTAAGGCGCTCCGCCTCAAGACTAAGTGCAAGCTCACGCTCTCGTATACGCTCCTCTTCGAGTCTCTTCTGCTCCTCGATAGCGAGTCTTGCAGCCTCGGCAAGTCTCTCGCGCTCGCGAATCTCCTGCTTCATCTGCTGCTCAAGCTGCTCACGAAGCTTTAATTCCTCCGCCTCGCGCTGCTTAGCGGCAGCTCTCATACGTGCCTCCGCAGCTATGCGCTCCTGCTCTTCCTTTGCTCTCTTCGCCTCAGCAAGCTCTGCCTCGCGAAGAAGTCTTGCATTCTCCGCCATGAGTCTCTGATGCTCAAGCTTAAGCTGGGTCGCCTCAGCCTCAGCCTTCATACGTGCCTCAGCCTCATACTGTAATCTAATCTTGGTTTCAATCTCGTTGCGTATGCTCTCAAGGCGAAGCTGCTCAAGCTCTCTTGCTTCATCTTGTGTCTGTTCAAGAACGTCAGTAAGCTTAGTAACGTCCTCGCTGTACGCCTCGCTGAATATATTCGATTTATTAACAGTGGCTTCAACAGGCTCACTAACAGGTTCTATCACACACTCTTCATTCTCTTCACTGTCAGAAGCATCTACATCGAACAAATCGATGCTCTCACCGGACTCGTCGGCAACGGTCTCGGTAATTACCGCTTCTTCGAATACAGGCGTAATAACCTCTTCAAAAGCAGGCTCAGCGTCCTCATCAAGCGTCAGCTCAAGCTCAGCATCAGGTACAAACTCAACGTTCTCATCAAGAGTGAACTCGAGCTCCTCACCGTCAAGTGCAAACTCTGTCTGTTCAAACTCATCGCTCTCTTCTTCAGCTGATGCAAATTCTGTCTGCTCTATTTCCTCAACCTCGAGAGTAAATTCAGTCTCCTCGGCGTCCTCAGTCTCGGGCATCTGCTCTTCGATAACAGGCTCGTCATCTGCTACTTCAACCTCAGATTCATTTAACACGGGTGCCTCGTCGGTAAGTCCGAGAGCTGCGCGAGCCATCTGCATTAAGTCATCGTACGAGTTATCCTGCTCGGGCATAGCCGCCTCGCTCTTAGGCATAACATCGGCATAAGAGTCGAGAATCTGGTGAAGCTTATCGCTAACCTCGGCGGAATGCTCGGCAATCTGCACCTCGCTCACCGACTTCTCAAGCTCGCCGCGCTTCAATGCCCTCTTAATTATATCTCTCCACTCGGTAACAGTCTTCTTGCCCATAGCGTACTGATACTTATCGGGATTGGAATTACAGAGGAATCTATACTCCTTTTCTCTAAGCTTGCGCGGTACGTCCTCACCAAGCTCAAAGCGGATATTCTCCTCACTCACATTGTCGGAAATTGTGTATGGTGCGTGGCTGTCAAGGCTTGTCCACTTCACCCAGAAATCGCGCGCCTGACAACCCTTCTGCGTAAGGAGAAGTCTGCGATAGGTAACGTTCTCGCTAACGTGCTCAAAGTATGTACCCGGTGCAAATACCAAATGAAGCTCAACACCGCTACCTGCCATACCTGTAACTCCCATGGCGCTCTCAATACAGCCTGTGAGCTGGCGCGCCATCTCGTCTACAAAGGTCTGCGAATACTTACCGCTAAGCAGAAGCGTATCAGAGGATGCAAGATACACCTTAAGTTCTGCCGAGTCCGAAGGTGCAATAATCCTTCTGCCAAGCATCTTGTTCTCAAATTCAGCCGGCACATTCTCGACAAACGAGAACTCCAAAGGATCATTGCCTGAGTATGCGAATGGAACGCCATTTTTAAAGCTGTTTTTATCAGAAGCATCCCACTGAACCCACACGGTAGTAGGCTCGCCGTCAACAACGGCGGTAAGCGGATAATGCATCACTCCGTCAAGCATAAAGCCGTCGCTAAGATAATCCTCGTACATAACTATCTCACTAAGCGCATCACCGTAGCGCGCGGAAAGCATAGGAACGAGCACCTCGTTTACGCTCTCTTTAAACTTTTCGCTAATAGTATCCGCCACTATTCTATTGTGCAAAAGATTTACTGTCATTAAAGAAATCCTCCGTATTTATAAGAAAAAAAGATTTTATACATTTATTTTAACATATATTTTTGCAAATTGCAACAGATTTATGTCGAAAGAGTATGGATTTTTCGTAAAGAGAGAAAAAAAGACTGCGCCGATTAAAGCGCAGTCAATATCATAAACTCTGTCACGCAAAGCATCAAAAGACAACTTTTTTGTAAGATTGGAACACCACAGGTGTAGTTATCTACGGCGAGCTGTGCCGACAATCACGCAAAATTGCCAAGATCCTACTAATTTGCTAAGATCCTACTAATTTGCCAAAATCCTACTAATTTTTGAGTAAGTTTGTGGGATTGGAGTGCCGAAGCCGTAGTTACCTACGGCGAGCTGTGCCGACAATCACGCAAAATTGCCAAAAATTATTTCTGCAAGAGGTGGATAGCAAAGCCGGAGATCTCATCCTTAAAGTATGCAAACTTCGGCTTACCTGTCTTGTCGTCGTACTTGATGCTCTCTTCGTCAAATTCGAAGCCTAATCTCTTGAAATATGCCATCGCCCTGTCAACGAAGTTGGTTCCTATAGCAATGTGGCCGTGTGTACCGGGGCCTTTACCGTTCATAAACTCGAAGGACTTGCCCGCCATAATGGACTTGCTGGTGTTTGCAAGTGAGCAACCAAACATGAGCTCAAAGAGCTTCGCACTGCGAAGTGACTCCTCGGGGTTATCGTTGTTAATACCCATGTGGATAAACTCAAAGCCGAGCATCTTATTTACGGCATTTCTTGTAAGGGCGGTAATCTCATCCCACTTTCTCTCCTTAACGAGCGCATCGTTTACCATAAATGAACCACCGCAAGCAACAATCTTATTGAACTTTAAGTAGTCGAGAAGATTGTCCGCGTTGATTCCGCCTGTAGGCATAAAGGTAATTTGACCGTAGGGAGCAGCCATAGCCTTAAGCATCTTAAGTCCGCCTGCCGCTTCTGCGGGGAAGAACTTTACAGTCTTAAGACCAAGCTCCAAAGCAACCTCAATGTCAGAAGGGTTTGAGCAACCGGGAAGCATAGGAATGCCCTTAGAAAGAGCGTAAGCCGTAACCTTGGGGTTAAGTCCGGGGGAAACCAAGAACTTAGAGCCTGCCGCAATAGCAGCATCAACCTGCTCGGTGGTAAGCACCGTACCTGCGCCTACGAGCATCTCGGGATAAGCCTCGGTAATATTCTTAATAGCCTCAGCAGCACATGCAGTTCTAAAGGTAATCTCGGCTGCAGGAAGTCCGCCATCAATAAGCGCCTTGGCAAGCGGTACTGCATCATCAGGATTCTCAATCTTGATTACAGGAATAAGTCCAATGGAATAAAGTTGTGAAATCATATCGTTCATTTTATTTTCTCCTCAAAGTTTTGTTTTTTACAAAGATATTATACTACAATTTCACGCCTTTCAACAATTGCAAAAATTGCTCTAGAGATTGCATATATTGCTCTAAATAACATTCACCGCGAGAACGAATGCGATATACGCATCAGAGTATTGACAAATACTGAAAAATGCATTATAATTATTCTAATAAATTAGAAAGGCGTGTCTTATGGGAAGAAAAATATGCGTTGTGACCCGTTGCTCCGAGTTAGGAAGAAAAATACAGCTCGCGCTCTTAGATGACGAAGTAATTCTTCGCGAAACGATGCCACGTGAGGGATACGAATACGTGCTTTGCGATATCGACAGCTGTGAAAATTCGGAGGGCGAATTTGTAAGAATGTCACGTCGGATACCAACAGGACGAGGCACTCTGCATCTGCCGTTCAGATACAGCGAATTGCGCGCGGCGATTAGCGAAAATGCCAAGAAAAATGCGTATTTAGGCATAGACCGTGTCAATTCTACGGCAATTTTAGGCGAGGAAAGAATAAAGCTTACAGAGGTGGAGATGCGCCTATACGAAAGACTGTATTCCTCAGATGGATACGTTAGCCGAGGTGAGCTGCTCGAATACGTCTGGCACGGAGAGAGCGAGGCGGGTGTGCTCAACGTTTACATACACTACCTGCGTGAAAAGCTGGAAAAGTGGGGTGAAAAAATCATACTCTCCTCAAGAAAGCTAGGATATAAAATCAACGAAATCTATAGGAGGTAAGGCATGCTTAATATAATTCAATACGGCTTTGGCTCTATTGGCGAATGTGAAATTTCGGAAAAAATCAAACAATGCGTTAAAAACGGCAAAAGAGCATATCTTATTGTCCCGGAGCAGCAAACTATAAGCTCGGAGGTGGAATATACGGCTATTTTACCACCATCGTATCCAAGATACTTCGAGGTGACTAATTTCACACGACTTGCAAACACTTTGTTTAGGAAAATCGGCGGTGGCGCGGGCGAATATTGCGACTCCGTTGCGCGCTCACTTATTATGTGGAAGACGCTCAGTGAGCTTAGTCCAATGCTGGAAATGACGAGAGGACGCAGTAATATCAGTGAGGGCATCGTAGATAAGGCGCTCTCAGCAGTGGGCGAGATGAAGGCACTCGGAATAACACCCGAGGAGCTGATGTCGCTAAGTGGCGAGTCGGGAGCGCTCCACGCAAGACTTGAGGGAAAATTACGCGATATAAGTCTTATCTATTCAACCTATCAAAGACTGCTCTCGGAAAAATACGCTGACACGGCGGACGTCGTATATGCGCTGGCAGAAGGGCTTATGCAAAGCCCTGATTTACTATGCGATACTGAGATATTTATAGACGGTTTTTCTTCATTCACTTATGCCCAGTATAAACTGCTCGCAGTGCTGATTAAATCCTCAAATGTAAATATTGGTTTGCAAATGCACCGTTTAAGCGCGCAAATGTTCGAATACAGCGAGCTTAACGACACCTTAAACCGTTTAAGAGAAATTGCCGCTAACGGAAGTGTACCTATTAAAATCCACCGTCCTACCGCTATTTCACCAAACAGCAATCAGGCTATTATACGCACTTCGGAATTGCTCTTTAGCAACGACGGAACACTCGATGAGGAAATCGCAAGCACAGCGCCTGAATCAATAGAAATTTACGAGGGTGACACACCGTTTGAGCTATGTGATTTCGTATGTGCCGATATAAAGCGAAGAGTCCAAGAAGGAGCAAAATACTCCGACTTTGCAGTAATAGTAAGAAGTGTAAACAACTATCTTGGCGTAATTGACGACGCAATGGACGTGGCAAAAATCCCATACTTCATGTCAACAAGACAGGATATTACGAAATTTGAAGCGATAAGACTTATTTGCTGCGTTTACAAAATTATCACTTCCAGATTTAGTAAGGAAGAAGTCATCAGCTATGCAAAATGCGGTCTTTGCGGCATAAGCCGTGACGAAATTGACGATATCACGCTTTATATTGAAAAATGGGATATAAGCGGGCGCGGATTTTCAAATGACGACGTATGGAATATGAATCCGCGCGGATACGAAACGACGTGCGATGCAGATTCACAAAAGCTCGTGCATATTAACGAAATCCGTACGAAGCTGCTTTCCCCCGTGTTGGCATTCTACGAAAAAGCACAGGGAGTACATACCGTCAAAGAGCATGCGGAATTTCTCATTGAATTTTTAAGTGAGATTAACATAGAGGAAAGGCTATCACAAAGGGCAGAAAAGCTTAGCCTTTCAGGAAAAAGCTCGCTTGCCGAGGAAAATTCAAGACTATGGAAAATAATATGTGATTCGCTTGATACCTTGGTCGAAATACTTGGCGATAGTAATGCTGACGCAGAGAGCTTCTTTAGTCAGCTTTACGTAGTTTTCTCCGGTACAACTCTTGCAAGAATACCCGCCAGACGCGACGAGGTGACGATAGGTCAGTCGGATATGCTGAGAGTGAAGAACAAAAAGTACGTTTACCTGCTCGGTGTAAATCAAGGGGAATTCCCGTCCACGGTATCAGACAACTCATATTTCAGTGAAAGAGATAAAGCAGAGCTTAACGCGCTGGGAATAAAAATCAAGCCCGATATGCACATCAAAAACGCGCGAGAGCTATATTGCTTCATACGTTCGTTTACAATTGCAAAAAAGGCAGTAACGATACTTTCCTCAAGGCGCACATGTGCCTACACACCGTCCTCTGCACACCCGCTGATAAAGAAAATCGTAGGTGTGACGTGTGGCAAGGTAGGTATAAAGAAAATAGAGGATATACCGCTTATAGACAGACTATACTATCCCGAGGCGGCAATAGAGAAAATCGGTGAAGCTGACGAGTCGGTAATCGAGGCGGTTAAGGAGTCACTAAGAGTGTTTAATTTTGGTGAAATTGTATCGATAGGCGAAAAGGATATCGAAAATAGTAAACTTAAGTTGTCAAATGATGCGGTTGGCTTTATTTACAACGACGGATTATACCTTTCGCAAAGTAAACTCGATGCGTTCCAAAAGTGCCCGATGAAGTATTATCTAAACTACAACCTACGTTTGAACGAGAACGAGAGCGCAGAGATCGCGCCCAACGTCATCGGTACATTCGTGCACGAGATTTTGGAAAAGTTCTTCACACGGGTATACACTAACAGTATAGACATAGGCACTATTTCAACGAACGAGCGTATAGAATTCACTAAAGAAATAGCAAAAAATTATCTGCGTGAGCTATTAGGTGCCGATGCTTCTAATCCGCGTACTGAGGTGACGATGTCACGCCTTATGCGCGCATCAATGCCACTTGTAGACAGCCTTTGCGACGAGCTGTCAGCCTCAGCGTTTAAGCCACAATTCTTTGAACTTAAGACCGATGCTAAGAACCCTAATTTACCCGATCCGATGTCACTTGTAATGCGTGACGGAACGCCGATTACCATATCAGGCTTTATCGACCGTGTGGATACCTTAAAATGCGGCAACGACGTTTACGTAAGGGTCGTCGATTACAAGACCGGACAAAAGGAATTTTCACCCCGAGATATTGAGGAGGGTAAGAACCTACAGATGTTTATTTACCTAAAATCGATAGTTGATTCAAAATCACGCGGATTCCGCGATGTGCTCGGTGTCGGTGATGGGGGCAAGGTCATACCTGCGGGCGTTATATACGTTAAGGCATCGCTTAGTGACGTCAAAATCGACAGTTACTCAGACGAGGCGGCGTGGGAGGCAGTTAAGCAAAAGCAAAAGCGCGAGGGTATGATTTTAGATGAGCCTGAGTGCTACGGTGCTATGAACCCGGATTTTCTCCCCGTCAATCCCACGAGCGAGAAGCTGAGCGAAAAGGATAAAGCAAAGCTCTTCAGCCGTGACGATTGGGAGAGAATAAACGAGACTATTGAAACGGTTATTCTTGATTTTGCCGAGGAGATGAAGTCGGGCAATATCCGCGCGATACCGAGCGCCGATATGATGAGCGGCTGCTCACTTTGTAAATTCAAGCCGTTCTGCCGTGTGGCAAAATAGAAAAAGCACAAAATTTGAGCGAAGAAACCGTCTGTTTAGCGGAATCTTCGCTCTTTTTTGGGTTATGCCTAAATGAAGCAGCCCCCTTTAATATCAGTTATCCTCTTTGTAATTATAGAGATATTCCGAGGGGGATATTCCCATCGCTTTTTTAAACTCAACCGAGAAATATTTATAATCGTTATACCCCGACATAAAGGCTACCTCACGAAGAGAGTAATATCCCGTCGATATTAGCCCCACGGCGTTCTGTATTCTGAGATTTATGATATACCTTTGCGGCGAGATACCGTATTCCTTTTTAAAAATCCTTCTAAAATAAACTTCACTAATAAACGACTTATCAGCTATTTCCTTTATTGATAGGTCGCTTTTTTTATAGCTTGACAGCATAAAATCCACGGAATTTTGAATTTTCGAGCTTCGAGTCTTTGGCACGAAATTTTGCACGTAGCACTCTGCAAATATGCTATATAAAATTGCAGAGCATTTATGCTTATAGCCGAGCTCCTTTTCATTCCAAACCTTAAGAATTTCCTTAAACATCTCGGCAAAGGTCTCGGGCTCTTGAGGAGTAAAGCACTCGATATTTCTCGAAGTATAATCAGCCATATCAAAATGAACTACGATAAGCTCGTCGACAGTCGCATCTCTTTTATAATCAAGTCTTGAGGGAACATAGGCTACAGAGTTATCGCTCATAAAGTATTTTTGGGATTTTGTTTCCAAAACCGCATCCGAATGATAGCGAAACGAAAGCGCGCTGAAATTACGTCCGCTGTTAAAAATGCTGACGCTTTCCTGCTTCAATTCAAGAACGTCCAGAATTGTGAACGTTAACATTTCTTTTTCGAAAAACATAATGCCACCTCCAAAAATCAATTATATTATAACATATTTGTTTCGAATAATCAACCATATTTATCAATTTATAGGTTTGTTTTTTATATTTATAATGTTATAATTTTCAAAAAAGGAGGAATGAAAATGAGCGAGAGAAGAAAGGTTTTAGAGCTTTTTTACGCACAGAAAGAGCAAACAGAAAAGAAAGTTTCAAGCGGTATTGAGAAGTATAGAAAAGGTAACGCAAGGATAACTGTTACGGATAGCCTTGGAAAACCTATCAAAAACGCTAAGATAAGCGTCAAGCAAAAATCGCACGAATTCCGTTTCGGCGCAAATATCTTTATGCTTGACGAGCTTGAAAGCGAACAGAAGAACGATGCTTACAAAAAGGCGTTCGCAGACGTATTCAATATGGCAACGCTTCCATTCTATTGGGATGCGCTCGAGCCTACAAGAAATGCCCCACGCTACGAAAAGGATAGCCCCAAGGTTTATCGCAGACCGTCGCCTGACCTTTGCATCGAATTTTGCAAGGAGCACGGAATTGAGCCTCGTGAGCACGCACTGGCATATGAGGCATTCTTCCCAAAATGGTTATATAATGCAAGCACGGATGAGATAAAGCGTGAGCTCGAAAGACGCTACGCCGAGATTTCAGAGAGATATGCCGACAAGATACATACTATCGAGGTTACTAACGAGATGAACTGGGAGAGAGGAAAGACCGAGTTTTACGATAACCCCGACTACGTCAGATGGTGCTTTGAGCTTGCAGAAAAGTACTTCCCAAATAATCAACTCGTTATCAACGAAACTACCGGCAACTCTTGGGGAGCAAGATCCCGCGCTACCGATATGTACTACGCATATATCGAGGCAAATATGCTAAAGGGCGCTCGCATTGATGCTATCGGTATGCAATACCACCTCTTCCAAAGAAGAGAGGATGAGTATGAAAGAACGAGGCTTACGCTGAACCCCGAAAGACTGTATAAGAATATGGATTTATATTCAAATTTGGGTAAGCCATTACAGATAACCGAGGTTACAGTTCCCGCTTACTCATGGGAGAGCGCGGACGAAGAAATACAGGCAGAAATCATTGAAAACTTATATTCCATTTGGTTCTCACATCCAAGCGTAGAGCAGATAATATACTGGAACCTCGTCGACGGATATGCACACCTGTGGGATCCCGATCCTCAAAAAATCAAGGAGTCGCAGGGTGATATGACTATTGGCGAGAACTATTATTACGGTGGTCTATTCCGCTTTGACCTCTCCCCCAAGCCTGCGTATTTCAAAATTAAGGAGCTTATAAAGGAAAGGTGGCACACCGAGTGCGAGCTTGTAACAGATGAAAACGGCTGTGCCGAGTTTAGAGGATTTTACGGCGATTACGACGTTTGCTTCGACGGTGGCGTTGAATGTAAAACCGTGTCGCTAAAGAAGAATGGTGAGAGCAATTTCACTCTCGTTATATAAAATCAAGGAGATAAGAATATGAATTACTGTTCAAAACCAAATGATCTTAGAATTACAGATATGCGCTTTGTCGATATTGACGGCGCACCTAAGCGTTGTACTATTCTCAGAATTGATACCAACCAGGGTATAAGCGGATTCGGCGAGGTTCGTGACGCTTCCTCAAAAACCTATGCGCTTATGCTCAAGAGCCGTATAATTGGCGAAAACCCATGCAACGTTGACAAGATATTCAGAAAAATCAAGCAATTCGGCGGTCCATCACGTCAGGGCGGCGGTGTTTCGGGAATTGAGATAGCGCTCTGGGACCTTGCGGGAAAGGCATACGGTGTACCGCTGTATCAGCTCCTCGGAGGTAAATTCCGTGACAAGATACGTGTTTATTGCGACACCGACGTTGAAGGCAAGCACACAGGACACGATATGGGACTTGCTCTCAAAAAGCGAATGGATATGGGCTTTACCTTCCTAAAAATGGATCTCGGCATCGGTCTTTTGCTTGATGAGCCGGGTACGCTCAATGCTCCGCTAGGATTTATCGAGGATATGAAAAAATACGCATCTCATATCCTTAACGTACAGGGTGGAAGCGTGACGGCTGATATGGTAAAGCATCAGAAGAGCTACTCCATAGTAACCACTGCGCATCCTCACACGGGAATCCACCTGACAGAGAAAGGCCTTGATTTCCTTGAGAACTACGTTAAAGAAGTGCGTGAGGTTATCGGCTACGAGGTACCTCTCGCTATCGACCACTTCGGTCACATCTGCGTTGAGGACTGCATAAGATTTGCAAAAAGAATGGAGCCTTATAATCTTGCGTGGATTGAGGACATGGTGCCTTGGATGTACACAGACCAGTACGTCAGACTTCGCAACAGCACGACTATCCCCGTATGTACAGGAGAGGATATATACTTAAAGGAAGAATTCGAAACGCTTATCAAGGCGGGCGGCGTATCTGTAATTCACCCCGACATCCTTACCTGCGGCGGTGCCTTAGAGCTTAAGAAGATAGCCGATATTGCAGACGAGCACGGTGTCGCCACAGCGATACACATGGCGGAAAGTCCCGTAGCATGTCTTGCGGCAGTACACGTAGCCGCGGCAATGCACAACGTGCTTGCGCTTGAGTTCCACTCGGTAGACGTTCCGTGGTGGGCAGATATGGTAACGGGTATTGATAATCCCATCTTCAAGGACGGATTTATTAACGTACCCGAAAAGCCCGGTCTTGGCTTTGACGACCTCAACGAAGAGGTACTCCGTCAGCATATCAATCCCAATATCCCCGGATATTTCGAGCCTACTGACGAGTGGAATAAGGAATTCTCAAATGACAGAATATGGAGCTAGTGAATTATGAACTTTAATGATAGAGAAAAAATTATCGCATTAACACCGCTATGGAAGGGCGAGCGCTTCCCCGACGGACGTCCCAAGGTACCGGATAAGTATCTCGACGCTCTTTACGGAATGACTCTTGAGGAGGTGTGGAAGCCTATCTTTGTTCTCGGCTACGAGCATCAGTTCGTAGGTGGCGGAGAAGCGCCCTTACATACCCTGCACGACGACGGACGAAAGCTGGTGGGCAGAGCAGTTACCTGTACCTATGCGCCCACACGCCCCGATTTACACGAGGTTCAGTTCAACCGCGGCGCTGAGGACGGACTCAAGGGTAACTATAATCAATGGGTAATCGACTCATTGGTAGAGCGCGACGTAGTAGTGTGCGATATGTACGACAAAATCTATAAGGGCACTTTCCTCGGTGGAAATCTTACCACTGCCCTTCACAACAGAACAAAGACGGGCGGTGCTGTCGTTTGGGGCGGTATCCGTGACATTGAACAGATGAAAAAGGTGCCCGACGTTCAAGTTTATTACAGAGGAATTGACCCCACGCCTATTCGTGAGTTCGTTATGAAGGATTGGAACGATATAACCAACTTTGGCGGTGCGGTATGCCTCCCCGGTGACGTAGTATTCGGAGCAGGCGGCGGTGTGCTCTTTATTCCCTCACATCTCGTGCCCGACGTTGTAGAGGGTGCAGCAAAGACCCACGTCAAAGACGATTTTGGCTTCGAGATGATATGTCAGGGTAAGTTCACTACTGCCCAAATCGACAAAAACACTTGGTCAGAAGAGATGCTCGATATGCTCCTCGATTGGATAAAAACCGACCCGCGCGGAGAGGAATACCGCGACCTTGACTGGTCTAAAGAATATGACCTCGCCCGCAACGGAGATCCTGATGATACCCAGACGGCACTTTGATGAGGTGTGATATGAAAACAGCATTTATTACAGGCTCATCAAGAGGAATAGGCAGAGCTATCGCCATTCGCTTGGCACAGGACGGATTCCGTGTTATACTCCACGGTGTAAACAATAGTAGTCATATAAAGGAATTAAAGGAAGAAATTGAGAAAAGCGGTGGCGATGCAGAAATTATTACCGCAAATTTATGCGATACTGAAGAAACCAAAGCTCTTGCAGGAAAAATACAGAACGTAGACGTTCTCGTCCTCAACGCATCTGTACAGTACCGCGCGCCCTGGCAGGATATTACTGTCGAGGATTGTTATAGCCAGCTCAACGCCAACTTTGTTTCATCTATGCTTCTGATACAAGCGGCAGCGCCCTATATGAAGAAAAACGGTTGGGGCAGGATAGTCACCATAGGATCGGTGCAAGAGGCAAAGCCGCATCCCGATATGCTGGTTTATTCCGCCTCCAAGGCGGCGCAGACAAATATGATGCGCTCGCTTTCCTTACAGCTTGCTAAGGACGGCATTACGGTCAACAACGTAGCGCCGGGTGTTATATATACCGACAGAAACGTAGAGGCGCTCTCTAACCCCGAATATGCAAAAAAGGTAATAGACAGCATTCCCGTGGGCTTTTACGGCACACCTGAGGACTGTGTCGGCATCGTCTCCCTGCTCTGCTCCGATGAGGGAAGATATATCACAGGACAGAGTATATACCTCGACGGAGGAAAGAGTGTGCAATGATAATCAGATTCTTAGGACAAAGCGGCTACGTTTTAAAAACGGGAAGCAGCGAGATTATCATAGACCCCTATCTTTCTGATAGTGTAAACCGTGTGGCAGGCAGACCTAGACTTTTGCCAATACCGATAAACCCGTCTGGTATCTCGTGCAATGCGGTGATATGCACCCACGACCACCTCGACCATCTTGATCCCGACACGGTATCCCTAATAGACGCTGAACATCTCTTCATCACAACGCACGGCGGAAAAGAAAAGCTTACGGCTTTAGGAAAAGAAAACGTTATTGCCATTAAAGAGGGCGACAGCGTGAAATTAGGCGATTTCGAGATAACGGCAGTCTTTGCCGAGCATACGGTAGAAGCATTTGGTCTTATAATCAAGGCGGATGGCAAGACTCTTTATTTCAGTGGGGATACGCTTTATAGCGAAAAGCTCTTCGACATTGCAAAATACGCTCCCGACTTTACGTTTATCTGTATAAACGGCAGACTTGGTAATATGAACGTCGAAGAAGCCTTGATAACCGCAAAGAAAATCGGAGCGACTTATAACGTTCCAAACCACTACGATATGTTCGCCTCAAATTCGGAAAATCCGCATCTTTTTATAGATAATATCGACGGCGGATTTATTATGGAATTTGATAAAGAATACGAAATATAAAACAAAAAACGGCAGAGGCATTGTCAAAAAAGATGCGCTTCTGTCGTTTCTTTATTTAAAGGAGAGGGGCAAAAAAACTATATTTTTCCCTCGTTAATTACCGCCTTCGCCTTAAGAATGGCAATCTGCGTCTTGGCATCGGCAATCTCACCGCTCATTACCATAGCGTAAAGCGTCTCAAGCGGTACAAGCTCAACGTTCAAGAACTCGTCCTCATCAAGCTCACGCTCGGTAAAGCTAATCCCACGGGCAAGATAGAGGTGTATCTTCTCGTCCATCAAAGCAGGTGACGGGTCAATCCTGCCAAGGTAGGTAAATTCACTCGCCACAGCGCCCGTTTCCTCACGAAGCTCACGCTTTACAGCCTCAAGCGGCGGCTCGTCACGCCTATCAAGCTTACCCGCAGGAATTTCAAAGAAAACTCTGCCGTGGGCGTACCTGTACTGACGCTCCATTATAACTCTGCCGTCGTCTAAAAGTGGGATTACCGCAACTGCGCCTATATGCAAGCAAAACTCGCGTACGCCCGGTTTACCGTTAGGCAAAAGAACCTCGTCACGCACTACGTTTAAAACTGCACCGTTATAAATTTCGGTGCGCGATATTTGCTTTTCAAGTAAGCTCCCCATAATACACTCCAAAAGTTTTTTCTAAAAATCAATAAAAAGCCCTCTCTAAAAGCCAAAGGCAGATAGAGGGGGCAATTTTTAAAAATCAATCAATACATTCCGTCCATACCGGGATTCTGTGCGGGAGCAGCCGCCACGGGCTCCTTCTTCTCGGTCACAACAGCCTCGGTGGTAAGAACCGTGCTTGCAATTGAAGCAGCGTTCTGAAGTGCGCATCTAGTTACCTTAGCGGGATCAACGATACCACTCTCGAACATATCGCAATATACCTCGTTGTACGCATCAAAGCCGAAGCCAACCTTCTCGCTCTCACGAATCTTAGTGATAATAACGCTGCCGTCAAGACCTGCGTTATCGGCAATCTGCTTCATAGGAACGGTAAGCGCGCGGGATACAATAAGCGCACCCGTCTTCTCGTCGCCCTCGAGTGACTCAACTACCTTATCAACTGCGGAAATGATGTTAATAAGAGCAGTACCGCCGCCTGCAACGATACCCTCCTCAACAGCCGCCTTAGTAGCGTTAAGAGCGTCCTCGATACGAAGCTTCTTCTCCTTCATCTCAACCTCGGTAGCCGCGCCAACCTTGATTACCGCTACGCCGCCTGCAAGCTTTGCAAGACGCTCAAGGAGCTTCTCTCTATCAAACTCGGAGGTTGTATTATCAATAGCGGTGCGAATCTGGTTAACTCTGTCCGCAATTGCGCCCTTATCGCCCGCGCCGTCAACGATGATGGTGTTTTCCTTATTAACCTTAACCTGTCTGCATCTACCGAGCTGAGCGATAGAAGCATCCTTAAGCTCAAGTCCAAGCTCGTCGGTAATTACCTCAGCGCCTGTCAAAATAGCGATATCGCGGAGCATCTCCTTACGTCTGTCACCAAAACCGGGAGCCTTAACGGCAACAACGGTAAAGGTGCCACGGAGCTTGTTAAGAACGAGAGTGGTAAGAGCCTCACCCTCAACGTCCTCTGCAACGATAAGCAGCTTCTTGCCCGACTGAACTATCTGCTCAAGAATGGGAAGAAGTTCCTGAATGTTAGAAATCTTCTTATCTGTAACAAGCACAAGACAGTCGTCGAGAACTGCCTCCATTTTATCGGTATCAGTCACCATATAGGGTGAAAGATATCCGCGCTCGAACTGCATGCCCTCAACAACCTCGGAATAAGTCTCGGCGCTCTTGGACTCCTCAACGGTGATGACACCGTCCGAAGTAACCTTCTCCATAGCATCTGCAATGAGTCTGCCGATAGTCTCATCGCCTGCAGATACAGAACCGACTCTTGCGATATCCTCAGTACCGGAAACAGGCTTGGACTGCTTAACAAGCTCTGCAACAGCAGCGTCAACAGCCTTGAACATACCCTTACGAAGCACCATAGGATTTGCACCCGCGGTAACGTTCTTCATACCCTCGTGGATAAGCGCCTGAGCAAGAATGGTAGCGGTAGTAGTACCGTCACCTGCCGCGTCATTGGTCTTGGTAGCAACCTCACGAACGAGCTGTGCGCCCATATTCTCAGCAGCGTCCTCAAGCTCGATTTCCTTAGCGATAGTAACGCCGTCATTGGTGATAAGCGGTGCGCCAAACTTCTTGTCAAGCACAACGTTTCTGCCCTTAGGGCCAAGTGTTATTTTAACGGTATTAGCGAGCTTATCTACTCCGCGAAGCAAAGCATTTCTTGCATCCATACCGTAAGCAATTTCCTTAGACATATTATATACCTCTCTATTCTCAAAAATTATTCCTCGACTACTGCGAGCACGTCAGACTGGCTGACAACGGTGTACTCTACACCGTCAAGCTTTACCTCTGTACCGGTGTACTTACCGGTAATGACCTTATCGCCAACCTTAAGAGTCATAACTACCTCTTTGCCATCAACGAGTCCGCCGGGGCCTACTGCTACAACCTCGGATACCATAGGCTTCTCCTGTGCTGTGCCGGGTAAAAGAATGCCCGCCTTGGTCATCTCAACAGCCTCAACCTTTTTAATTACCACCTTATCAAATAATGGCCTTAATTTCATTATAAATTCCTCCGTACGCTAAAATTCTTTAGCACTCTAATTCGGTGAGTGCTAAATCTCACGTGTTATATTTTATACTAATATAGTTTAAAAATCAATAGATTTGACTGAATATTCACAATTTGTTCA
>JAZQRW010000082.1:0-7015 GCA_045629765.1 Eubacteriales bacterium | reverse complement strand
AGAGCTACTACCTCGCAGTCCTTTTGAAGAAGGAATTCCTTACCGAGTGACAGACCTCTTGAGCCACAGCCGAATATACCAATTCTTAACTTTTTCATAATGTAAATCCTTTCGGGTTGTTTTATTCTTTGAACTAATTTTATCATTACAGAGCAAAATTGTAAATGGAATTTTTGCATAAATACATTAAAAATCGTTTGAAAAAACTCAAAAACCATTGCAATATTGCTGTAAACGTGCTACAATTATGTAAAACGGTTATTATTTAAGGGGGCAGAAAATGGAAAACAAAAACGTATGCAAGTTTGTCTCACCGAGTGCGATTAAGGATTTTGCCGTCATCAACTTTATCCTGGAGTCCGACGCCGATGCTATGGCTAATCAGCGCGTAATGGATAACCACAGAGCGATACTTGTATCGTCGGGCTGTGGCACTGTGACGGTGGATAAGAATAATTACGACGTTACTGTAGGCGACCTTTTGTTCGTTTTCGCAGGTGAGCGCATCTATGCTGCATCGGGCGGCGACCTTGAATATATGTACATCTCATTTAACGGTGAAAAGAGTGAGATGCTTTTTTCAAGATTTGGTATCAGCACGGATTTTAGGCTTATTTCGGGTAACGAGAACCTTATCCCATTCTGGAAGGAGAATCTTATTTCTGCCAATGCACTAACAATTGATTTGACGGCAGAGTGTGTAATACTTTATACGTTTTCAAAGCTGCATATTGAGGCGCATAGGTCTGAGCGCATAAGCGACAAGATTATGAAAATAACCAAGGAGCTGTTTGCAAACCCGAGCCTCAGCATTGTAAAGATAGGCGAGCGTCTGTCGTATAATCCTAAGTATCTTTCGCACGTGTTCAAGGAAGAAACGAATATGTCGTATACGGAATATTTGCAGATAACGAGGATAAATTACGCAATTATGCTATTTGAAAACGGTATCGATTCAATAAAAAACGTTTCACTTTTATCCGGCTTTAAGGATCCGTTTTACTTCTCAGTTGTGTTTAAAAAGCACACTGGTGTTGCACCTAAAGATTACATAAACGCAAACAAAGAAAAGCAAAATGCTAAGAATATGTAAACTATAATTTACAAAAAATGCTTACAAAAGGAGATTTTGTATGAAGGAATTGAAAATCGGTATATTCGGATGTGGGCCACGCGGATTATGGCTCGCCAAGGAGTTTTTAAGATTAAAGGGTTGCCGTGTCGTTGCTGTATGTGACGGCAGAGCCGAGCAGGAGCCGTTAGCGCGCGAGGCGTTTGGCGCAGAATGCCTATTCTTTAATAGCTTTGATGAATTTATCAAATCGGATTTGGACGCGGTGCTTCTTTGCAACCTTTTTTACGACCATGCAAAATATGCAATCAAATGCCTTGAGAAGAATATCCACGTCCTCTCGGAGTGTATCAGCAACGGCACTATGGCTGAGGGCGTACAGCTCGTAAAGGCGGCGAAGAATAGTAATGCTATCTATATGCTCCTTGAGAACTATCCTCAGATGACTATCAACCGTGAGATGCAAAGAGTGGTTGCTACCGGCACTCTTGGTAAAATTCTTTATGCTGAGGGCGAGTACAATCACCCGTTTAACCCCTCTGACACCACATTTACTAAGGAATATCAATATCATCCGCATCACTGGCGTAACTTTTTGCCAAGAACCTACTATATTACACACTCATTAGCGCCTCTTATGCGTGCCACCGGCTCAACGCCGCACTTTATCAGCGCAGTTCCTTGCTTCGCTCCCGCAGATAATGACGTTGCAACTGCCAGCCACGTTGGCGACCGCGCGGCGATTATTACTACCAAGAACGATGACGGCACGGTTTACCGCATCACAGGCTGTGCGGCATTTGGCGCGCATCACAACTCATACCGCATCTGCGGCACTAACGGACAGATTGAGAATTTACGCGGTATGGGCGAGAAGATTATGCTCCGTTATAACGAGTGGCAGATTCCTGAGGGTATGCAGGAGATTAACCTTTACGATGCTCCTATCAATGATCCCGATGCAGACTTTATACGCCAGAGCGCTCACGGCGGCGGTGATTACGTAACGATTAGAATGTTCGTCGAGAACATAAGAGATAATAAGCGCCCCGAGCATCCATTTAACGTTGAAGCGGCTGTCGCTATGTCCTCTTGCGCTATCCTTGGCCTTAGGTCTATGCTCGAGGGCGGTAAGTATTACGAGATTCCGGACTTCAACGATGAGAAGTGGTGTAAGATGTATGAGGACGATTATCTGACTCCCTTCTATGGTGTAAACGACGAGCTTCCTACAATCCCCTGCTGCAGCGTGCCCGATTACGAGCCGACAAAGGAGCAGATGAATAGGTATCTTGAGTCATTAAAGTAAGCCGACACCGTGTATATTAAATAAAATTTCCATTTTCCTTTTCAATTACATTTTCATTTTTATTTCCGTTTCCATTTCCATTTCCCATATGCAGTGCATATGCATCGCTTTTTGCCCCAACTAAATTCGCAATTTATATTGACATAAATGTTTTTAAGTGGTAGAATAGAGGCGAAATGTAACCAAACGAAAGGAATTTCAAAATGAAATACGTAATCACAGATTATGGCGTACAAAATTGCGACCGTGTGCAGACAAAGGAAATTCAGGCTGTTATTGATCTCGCCTTCAAGAATGGCGGCGGTACTGTCGTAGTTCCTAAGGGCGTATTCCTTACCGCTACGCTTCGCTTGCGCTCTAATATAACTCTTTACCTTGAGTCAGGTGCTGTCATTAAGGGCAGTAGCAATCCTGACGATTATTGCGAGTGGTTAAACGACACTCTTGAGCCTATCGATATGAATGAATATGAAGGTCGCCGTTCGGTAAATCCTGTGACCAGGTGGCATAACGGTCTTATCAAGGCTCTTCACGCAGAGAACGTTTCAATTATCGGCGAGCCCGGCTCATTCTTCGACGGCAGTAATGTTTTTGACGAGGTTGGTGAGGAGAATTACAGAGGCCCACACGGCATCGCTATGCACACCTGTAAGAATCTTTATTTTGAGGGTTATACCGTTATTCACAGCGGTAACTGGGCGCACAATATCCAGTTCTCCGAGAATTTGCACTTTAAGAACGTTACCGTGTATGCAGGTCACGACGGCATTGACACCTTTGCGTGTGACAACGTGCTTATCGAGGATTGCGAGTTCCGCACGGGTGACGACTGTATCGCAGGCTACGACAATAAGGACGTTGTGGTTAGGAACTGTATTTTTGACTCTGCTTGCTCAGCGCTCCGTTACGGCGGTACTGACGTTTTGGTTGAGAATTGTCAGGGCTTCGCACCTGCAAGATACGGCTTCCGCGGACAGCTTACCAAGGAGGAGAAGGCTAAGAGCGCACTTACCGGTGAGCATTGCCGTCATACTATGCATACCGTGTTCCAGTACTACTGCGATTACAGAATTCCGACTCTTCGTCACGCTCCCGGTAATATCGTTATCAGGAACTGTGATTTCGTTAATCCCAATGCGCTTATGATGCACCCGTTTGACGGTGAGCATGTCTGGTGTGACAACCGTCCGCTTGACAGTATCACTTATGAAAACTGTAAGATTTTAGGTCTGTCACTTACTGCTGACCTAGTTACCAACACCGAGTTCCCACTCACCTTTAAGCTTAAGAACGTCACCATTTCCTCAAGAGAAGAGGGGGCACAGTTCCCGATGATTAACGCTAAGAACTGTAAGCTTATCGAGTTTGAGAACGTTACTATTGAGGGCTTTAAGACTCCTACTATCGTTACCGACAATCCCGACTGCATCAAGACTATAAACAGCACTGAGATTAACGTAATCAAGGCATAATACACGGTATTTGTAAACCAAACTTTACATAAAACGACATATTTTTAGCCTGCCTAGAAAAATAGGCAGGCTTTTTGTTTTATCTATCCTGAATAAGCTGAGCAATTCTAATACTTACGAAATTAACTCTGTTGCAGAAGTCCTCTGCGTCAATCTCGCGCTGGGTAGTCCATACACGCTCGGAAAGAGCACATAGATTTACGATAATCTTGTTAATCTCAAGCTCGTATATTGACTCCCACGAGCATATCTGTGCGCCGAGCACGTTCTCGGTCGGCTCTACGGTAATCGGGTGCTCGTACGCCGCCGAAACCTTATACCAGTGCTGCCAGTTGTAAATGCCCCAGTTGATAATTTCCTCAGTGCCCCATTTCTTAGTGATGTCGGGCACGATGTACATCGGCTCCCAGGAAGCGTTGATAATCTTAAAGCCCTCCTCGAG
This sequence comes from Eubacteriales bacterium, assembly GCA_045629765.1. Lineage (GTDB taxonomy): Bacteria > Bacillota > Clostridia > Oscillospirales > CAG-272 > UBA1740. The sequence continues at coordinate 2,720 of JAZQRW010000082.1, read as the reverse complement.
CAGGTCGGGCGCTAGGTGGTAATGTGACTCCCACGCAATAACTATGGTTTCCTTGGGAATATGGTGCGTACCGCTCTTCGGGAAACCTTCCCACACGATTGGAGTCTTGCCGAGATCAAATACCATTTTTGCGCATCTGCCGACAAACTCGCTGTATAGCTCGTGCGCATCGGAAATATTATTTTCTTCCATATATTTCTTGCAGACGTCGCAATAGCCCCATACCTTGTAGTTAGCCTCGTCACCGCCGATGTGTATGTACGGTGTGTCGGGGAACATCTCGCATATCTCGGTAAGTAGGGTGCGTATCGCCTCGTTAGTAGCCTTGCTTCCTGCGCAGATTATGGAGTGTGCTCTGATCGTTTCACCCATCTCGGTCTTTATCTCGGGTGCGCCGACGCCGTCGGGCAGACTGTTTGCGAATATCTCGGGATATGTGGTGTTAAGGACCTTCGCATGCCCCGGCGCTTCAAACTCGGGGATAATTGTAATTCCACGTGACTTTGCATACGCATTCATTGCCGCAATCTGCTCGTAGGTGTAGCATCTGCCGGGAGTATTGAGCTTAGGAAACGCGCGTGATGGAAGAGTATAACTCTGGTCGTCGATAAAGTGAAGGTGAAGATACTTCATCTTGAGCATAAAGCAGACGTCGATATATTTGTTAACCGTATTTGCGGTGTGCCATTGACGTGCGAGGTCAACCATTAAGGCTCTGTACTCCTTCTCGGGATAGTCTTCGATGACGCATCTTTCGATTGTAAGCGCCTCACCGTCCTTGGTAACTGCCTGAAGCGTGCTTGCAAGCGCGTGTGACATAGCCTCATAGCTTGACGCCTTGAGCACTAAATTCTCGCCTGTACTGTCTAAAACGTAAACATTACTTGGCAAATCTGCCGAATATTCTAAAATTATACCGCCGCTCTCGTTCTCGAGCGTGATATTAAACAGTGTCTTTGCACACTCGGACATAGTGCTGATAAGAGTGTTAAATGGCTCATAGCTTGTGTAGATTGCGCTTTCAATTTTAAGCGTGCCATCGCTTATTTCTAATTTCTTTGGCGCGGGAATAAGATGCTTTAGCATGATAAAAATACTCCTTGATGTTTTATAGCAAAATTATACCATATCTCATTAAAAATTGCAAGCCCCTATTGACTTTAAATTCACGGTGTGATATACTTGCTTTACAAGTATATTTGTGCTTGGAGGCGCTTATGAGAATAGATCCTTACAAAGTATATATGTCCTATGCTCCGCAAATCAAGTTTTTCGACAATCCGATTGCCACGTTATCTCTCGATACGTTGGCGCAGTTTTCCAATGACGGAGTGTTCACGGATAGCTTTGATGTAACGGTAACCGATTTTGATTTATTTAACGAGGCTTTTATCCTCTCATCTTTTGCAAGATACGAGAGTGATAACGGTGAGATTGCCGCGGCACAGGTGAGGATTATCGATAAGAGCGGTGACACCGTTTACTATTCTCCCGTATACGAGATTGGTCACAGTAGGGAGTTTTACAGAAGAGAGTGGCGAATTCCGCCGATTTTTGATAGATATAACACCGTAAGAATTTCATTTATTATTCCAGAGGGTGTGCGCCTTTACATACGCGATATACGCTTTAAGCATAATTACGGCTACCGACAGAACGACATTGGTATTCGCTATCACGGTCACGACGGCTGTACTTCAGCGTTCGGCTTTCAGCTTACAGCTGAAGTTGGCTTTACGAGCTGTATCACCATTCCAAAATTCACAAAGGACGGTGTGGCAATCTGCCTACACGACGACGTAACGGTTATTAAGGAGTTAAGGCACGACGACGGCACGATGCCCGAGGCGGGTGGTAAATACGATAGGCCTGCCAGCGAGCTTACCTATGCCGAGCTCTGCGAGCTTAACGCTTGGAACAGAAGAAGTGACGTATTTATCGGTACGCGCCCACCGACAATGGAGGAGTTCTTTAAGATTTGCTCCTCAACGGGTATGCAGCCTATTTTCTCCGTACATCCCGCTTTAACGCGTGAGCAGTGGCAATACGTGCGTAAATTGCTTATAAAATACCGCTTGCTCGAGCATTTCTGGGTAAAGAACGGTGATGTCGATGTACATAAGCTCTGTCTTGAGGTATTTGGCAATGAGATTGCAGGGCACATACTTTTATATGGAGCACACGACAAGATTCCTCCTGCCGAGCTTATTCGTAAAATCGGCTACGACCTTACACGCGATAACGTTGTGATAGAGTATTTTGATCACTTAGCCACAGAGGAGAATATTAAGGATGCACTTGATGCAGGCTGTAAGGTTTCTATTGCCGCAATGCTTGGCGGTATCAGCGGAATTCGTATGCAGGATTATATAGATCTTGGCGTTACCGAGTTTACACTCGATCACCATTGTTCTATGGGACTTTCATGGTAAAAAACAAAGATTATACTATAAAAAAACGAGGTAAAATATGAATTGCTATCTTTCAAAAAATGAAATTTCTTCATTCTTAGGCGACGTCGTTTGCTTAAAGCTTAAGAGCGACGAGGATATAGAGCGTGCCGACATCAGCTGGCGCACTGACTCTGACTGTGTCGAAATTAGAGAATTTCAGGGCGACTTCTCATTTAATGACGGCGTGCTTCTAGTGCTTCGCCGCATCGGTGTGGCAAACGTCAGCGCCGAGCTTGACGGTGTGGAGTATTCCTGTCGTGTTACGGT
>JAZQRW010000081.1:0-10498 GCA_045629765.1 Eubacteriales bacterium | reverse complement strand
CGTTAAGTGCGAAAGTCTTGGCGAGTTTGAAACCTATATGGGTCACGAAATCGCAATGCAGATTAAGCTTGCAAAGGACAGACAGGAAAAAATCGCATTTATTCTTCCCGTAGGTCCTATGGGTATGTATAAGTGGGTTGTTTACTTCCTTAAGGAGTGGGGCGTTTCCTGCGAGCACGTTCACACCTTCAATATGGACGAGTGGAGTGACGCAGAGGGTAATACTCTTGCTCCCGATAACAGCGGTGCTTTCCAGTATGCAATGGAGCAGGCTCTCTTCAATCCTCTTGGCGAGCTTACCGTTCCTGCTTCACAGAGAAACTTCGCAACCAAGACTAACCTTCCTACATATCCCGATAAGATTGCAGCGCTTAAGGCTGAGGGCGCAAAGCTCGTTCTCGTTTACGGTATCGGTAGAATGTGCCACATCGCGTTCTGGGAGCCTCACTTCGCTGCTGATTACGCTACAGAGGCTGAGTGGATGGCACAGCCTTACAGAATCGCTTGTAAGATTCACCCATTGACCGTTGAACAGAACGCTCTTACCAGCTTCAAGTCACGTACTACTCTCGTTCCTTGCCGTGCTAACACCGTAGGTCCTGCTCTTATGTTCGCAGCTGACTATGCAATTGGTGGCGCTGACGGTACTCTTGGCAGAGGTATGCAGTGGCAGGGTCTCTCTCTTTGGATGACTCTTCGTTACGGTACTACTCCATGGATCACATCCTCTTACATTCCTACTCTTCCTGGTAGACTCTTCTTCCTTAAGGATCTTGCAGGTCCTCTTATGGCGGAGTGCAACTAATGAAGAGCGGAATTTGCGTAGCGGGCACCGTACTTGTAGATAACATTAACCAGATTGCTACTTATCCCAAGGCGGGTGAGCTTACTAATATTATTTCTACCGGCTGCGCAGTCGGCGGTTGTGTACCAAACGTTGCGGCGGATTTGAAGAAAATAGAGCCCAATATTCCCATCTACGCTATGGGTAAGACGGGTCGTGACGCACACGGTAAGTTTGTAAAGGATTTCCTTTCGGGCAGAGGCGTTAATACCGACCTTATTACCGAGTGTGATGTTCCCACGAGCTTTACTGACGTTATGTCGGTTGTAGGGGGCGAGCGCACGTTCTTCACCTATGCCGGCGCTAACGACGAGTTCGGCGTTGACGACTTTGATTTCGATACTTTCCCTGCATCGCACTTACACCTAGGCTACTTTATGCTTCTTAAGAAGGTTGACGGCGGCGAAGGTGAGAAAATATTCGAAGCGGCTAAGAAGCACGGAATCGTGACATCGCTCGATATGGTTAGCTCCAACGTTGGCAGATATTCCGACGTTATTCCTGTTCTTAAGTACACCGATAATATCATTATTAACGAGCTTGAAGCAGGCAATCTTGCAGGAATTGAGCCGAAGTTTGAAAATCTTAGGGCGATTGCGCAAAAAATCAAGGACTACGGTGTTACCGAGCGTGTGATTATCCACGCTCCGAAGATTTCCGTATGTCTTTCAAATGACGGCTTTACAGCTCTTCCGTCATACGATATTCCTTCCGATTATATCGTTGGCACGACGGGTGCGGGCGACGCATTCTGCTCGGGTGCTCTTATAGGTATATACGACGGTGTGTCGGATATTGACTTACTCACCTTGGCGACAAGATGTGCTACCGTTTCACTTCGTACCTCTGACGCGGTAAGTGGTCTTGTTGGACGAGATGAGATGGTTGAGCTATGCGGCTGTTTTTGCAGAAGAAACATAACATTATAAATTTAAACTCACACGTGTGTGGGCTTGAGTAATTTAATACTTTCGTTTTGTAAACAAAGGTTGGCATTTTGCCAACCTTTGCTGTTTTTTTGTAATATCCCTCTTGTAATTGTAACACAAGTATGGTATAATGTAATAAAGAACTCTTTTTAAGGAGAAAAATATGAGGATAGGAATTTTAGGTGCGGGTACTTGGGGTACGGCACTTGCTTTTCTTTTACATAATAACAGTCATAAGGTTGTAGTGTGGAGCGCAATCGGCAATGAAATTGATGAGATCGTAGCTACAAGGAGTCACAGAAATCTTCCCGACCTTCTCTTGCCTGACGGTATAGAATTTACTAAGGATATTAAGATTGCGTGTCGTGAGTGCGATATTATTATTTTTGTCGTACCAAGTGCGTTCATGAGAAGCACGGCGGCGCTTGCTGCACAATTTATTGAGGGCGGAACGATTATTGCGAGCGCGTCTAAGGGACTTGAAAAGGGAAGCTTTAAGACCATGACCGATATTATTGAGGACGAAGTGCTCCGCGCCAACCCTAATCTTGAATACGAGCTGGTTGCTCTGTCCGGTCCCACGCACGCCGAGGAGGTTGCCAAGGGCTTGCCAACCTCTATTGTTGCGGCATCTAAAAACGAAGATGTGGCACGCCGTGTTGCCGAGATTTTCTCGAGCACGTGTCTAAGAGCCTACACCAACACCGATATATACGGCGTTGAGATATGCGGCGCACTGAAGAATATAATTGCGCTTGCGGCGGGTATTAACAGAGGTATGGGCTTTGGTGATAATTCTGCGGCTATGCTAATGACGCGCGGAATTGCTGAGATGACGAGAATGGGACTTGCGCTTGGCTGTGATAAGGGCACTTTTATGGGACTTGCGGGAATTGGCGATTTGATAGTTACCGCTACCTCGCGCCATAGTAGAAACAACCGTTGCGGCGAGCTTATTGGTAAGGGTATGAAATACGAGGACGCCGAACGTGAGATAGGAATGGTAGTAGAGGGTTATCACGCGCTGGAGGCAGCTGTTGAAATGGCTAAAAAGTATGGTGTTGATATGCCGATTACCAATGCCGTATATGACGTTATAATAAACGGTAAGAATTTGAAGGAAACGATTGTTGCTCTTATGCAAAGAGATATTAAAAATGAGTTGAATATATAAAAACGAAAAGAGTCTTGATTTGATGCGGTATATGCACCATTCAAGACTCGTTTTTGGTTATAAAACCTAAAAATGTTAATTTAAGTTTACAAAAACACTTATTTATCATCGCCGACGATGACTTCGATACCCTTTGCTCTTAACTTTTTAAGCAAATTCTGGTCGGCGGCGCGGCTGGTGACAAGGGCGTCAATCTTGGAAAGATTATCGATTTTTGTAAATGCGACTCTGTTTAGCTTACTGTAGTCAGCGGCAACAATTGTGCGCTTTGCCGCATCAATCATATATCGGCAAATCTCTGCCTCCTGATGATAGAACGTGGATATGCCGTGCGATGCATCTATGCCGTCAATGGAGAGAATGAGCATATCCGCTTTGTACTGCTCCAGCGCCTTGATTACGCTCGTGCCGTAAGTGAACTGATACTCGGGGTCAACGTCACCTCCGAGGAGTATAATCTTAAGGTTAGGGTTCTTTGCACCTTCGAGAGCTAAGGATATAGAGTTCGTGATAATAGTCACACGCTTATCCTTAATCTCACGCATTACAAAAATAGGAGTCGTGCCTGCGTTCATAATGAGAGTATCCTTGTCGTTTATCATCTCGTTAATCTTTACGGCAATTTCCTTTTTCTCCCTGGCATTAGTGTTAGAGCGTTGCACAAGGCTCATATCGTAATACGACTTATAGCTGGTTACTGCGCCGCCGTGTACACGAGTGAGCATACCTTGCCTGTCGAGCTCGGTTAAGTCCTGCCTTATCGCAACACTCGACACACCGAAGAGTCGGCTCAATTTGTTTACGCTGACTCTGCCTTCATCCGCTACCAGCTCTATGATTTTATTTCTACGTTCTGAAACTGACAAAATTTCCATAATTTCACTCCTCATATAGTACATATTATAACACATTAAGTTAACGAAGTCAAATAATATTTTATTTTTAATTCTATTGACAAAGTTTTTCGTTGGTGATATAATTAGTGGTGCAAATGAAAGTGAAAGTAAAACAAAACGAAACCAAATTAAAGGGGATAGGAAATGAACAAGAATTACGTTATTAAAAAGCCCTTCTTCGAGTACGGTCCAAAGTGTTATATGTACGGTGAGACCTTGCTTGAAATTGCAAAGGGACTTGATGCGCTTTCTGAAAAATACGACGTTGACGTAGTGCTGGACGTACCGGATACGGAGATTTACCGCATTGCGAGCAACACGAAAAGAATACACGTTTATTCGCAGCATATGGACACTCTTCCGGTAGGCAAGGGAATGGGTAGAACTCTTCCCGAGGCGCTTAAGGCGGCAGGCGCAGTAGGTGTTATGCTTAACCACGCTGAGCACAAGCTTACGCTCGATGAGATTGCCGAGGCTATTCGCCGCGCTGACGAGGTTGGACTTGCAACTATGGTTTGCGCCGACTCAATCGACGAGGTTAAGGCGATTGCAAAGCTCGGGCCTAACATTCTCGTTGCCGAGCCCACCGAGCTTATCGGTACGGGTAAGCCTGCTGATAAGGAGTACGTAGATGAGGTTATCAGATGCATAGCTGAGATCAATCCCGACATAGACCCCTTCCCATCCGCAGGCATCAGCAAGGGCGAGGATTGCTACAATATTATCAAGGCAGGCTCGTCTGCTTCGGGATGCTCCAGTGCAATTGCAAAGGCGGCAAAGCCTCTTGAGCTTGCAGAAGAGATGATTGCGAGCGTACGTCGCGCTTGGGATGAGCTTCACGGAGGACAGAAATGAAAAAAGAAGCATTGGAAAGAGCAAGGGCGGTATTTGAAATCGAGTCGGAGTGCATAAGAGAGATGAAACAGCATTTCGATGAGGATGCGTATTCGCGCGCTATAGAGCTTATTATGAATGCGCCTAGAATTGGTGCGGCAGGATGCGGTCACTCCGGTATTATCTGTCAGCATTTTGCACATCTTATGTGTTGCATTGAGCTTCCTGCAAGATTTATTTCACCTGCCGAGGCAGTACATGGCGGTATGGGCTTTTTGCAAGCAGGCGACGTTATGGTGTTTGCCAGCCGCGGCGGAAAGACAAAGGAATTGCTCCCTATTTTAGACATTTGCCACGCTAAGGGAGTTAAAATTATTACCATTACGGAGAATCTCGATTCTCCGCTTGCTAAGGGCGCTGACGTCGTTCTTAAGCAGTATGTAAATCGTGAGACGGATAAGTATAACTCGCAGGGTACGACCTCTTCTACATCTTTGGCGGTTATCTTCCATATATTGCAGACTATGCTTATAGAGGAGACGGGTTATCAGAACGAGCAGTTTGCACTGATTCATCCGGGCGGAGCCGTGGGTGAAAGACTTAACAAGAAATAATTAAAAGAACAAAAAATAAACTTTATAAAACAAGGAGATTTTTACAATGGAATTTAAGATTTATCAAAAGGAACTCGAGCTTCAGTCAAGAGGTTGGATACCCACCTTCCACGACATCAGAAAGGAAATACTTGATATGGTAGCAGACTCCGGCATTAAGAACGGTACCGTTGCAATCGTATCACACCACACCACCTGTTCAGTAATGGTACAGGAGTGCTCACACGACATCGATAGCTTTGACCTTGAGTATCTTCAGCACGACCTTCTCGACATAATGAGAAAGATGATACCCGACTTTGCAGAGGAGCATCAGTACCGTCATCCCGGCCCGATCCACGCACAGTACGGCAGATACGTAAACGAGCCCGGTGACTATTCCTCAATGAACACTGACGGACACCTTCGTTCCTGCTTCTTCGGCAGAAGCGAGACTCTTACTATCAAGGACGGTAAGCTCGACCTTGGTCTTTTCGCACACATTTACTTCATTGACTGGGATCACGTTATCGCACGTCGCCGTCAGGTAAACATCACCATTATGGGTACTACCGAGGAGATTGAGGACAGAAAGTGGAATGGCGGTGAGGTTATCAATACACGCCGTAAGTTCACAGACGAAGAGAAGGCATACGACATTCACTACGACCTTCAGCAGATGAGATAATTTATGAATTTAATGGGTATAGATATTGGCACTACCTCCGTAAAGGCGGGCGTGTACAATAGTGAGCTTTCACAGTTACTTACATACAACGTTGATTACACGCTCTCATCTCACGGTGATAGGGTGGAGTTCGACAGCAATGAGTATACAAGAATAGTTAGGGAGCTTATCGACAAGGCGAGTGGCGAATGTAAGGTTGATGCACTCGCCGTCGATACCCAATGTGAGACGCTTATTCTTACCGATGAATGCGGCGTGCCTGTGCGCGAGGCTATCGTTTGGCTTGATAACAGAGCCAGCGAGGAGGCTGAAATTATTAAGGCGCATTTCGGTAATAAGCGCGTCTATGAGGTGACAGGACAGCCCGAGATTACGGCTACCTGGCCTGCGGCTAAGCTTCTTTGGGTAAGGCGCAACGAGCCTGACGTTTGGAAAAAGGTGAAGAAGGTCTTTTTGCTTGAGGACTGGATTCTTTATAATCTTACGGGTAAATTCGTTAGCGAGCGCACGCTTCAGTCGTCCACTATCTATTTTGATATTCACAAAAGAGAGTGGTGGGCAGAGATGCTCGACTTTATAGGTGTTACTCCGGATATGCTCCCCGAGCTTTTGCCAAGCGCTAAATACATCGGCGATTACAATGGCATTAAGGTTGTTACTGGTGCAATTGACCAGATTGCAGGCGCAATCGGAGCGGGCGTTGTAAAACCGGGTATTGTCAGTGAGATGACCGGCACTACTATGGTTATATTTATGCCATCGGAGACCGTGCCCGAATATGATGAAACGAGTATCGTGCCTTGTCACTATAATTATGATGATAAGTATTGCTTGCTCTCGTGGTCGCCTACTGCCGGTATGGCACTTAAGTGGTTTAAGAATGCGCTGTGCGACGGTATGGATTTTGATGACCTTAATAAGCTTGCGGCAAGCATTAGTGTCGGTAGTGACGGATTGACGTTCTTGCCATATCTATGCGGCTCAACTATGCCTAAATATAATCCTGATGCAAGAGGCAGCTTTACAGGCCTTACCCCCGAGCATACGCGCGCACATTTTGTGAGAAGCGTTATGGAGTCGGTTGCCTGTATGCTGAAATCTAATCTTGACTATCTCGGTCTTGACGTTACCGAAATCAGAGCTATGGGCGGCGGCGCTAACAGCCCGCTGTGGTGTCAGATGAAGGCAGATTTGACCGGTAAAAAGCTTGTTACGCTCAAGAAGAAGGAGACTGCTACCTTGGGTGCGGCAATTCTTGCAGGTGTCGGCATCGGCGAATTCTCATCGGTTGAGGCGGCTACGGCTATGATCGAGCTTGACCGCGCGTATGAGAGCAGCGGCGAGGATTACTCCGAGTGCTACGAGAGATACGTTAAGTACGATAAGCTTCTTAACATTTAATTGAAAGGAAATTGTTATGGCTAAAATTGGTTTTGTCGGCTTTGGTGAGGTTAATACTCCCGTCGACGTTATAATAAAAAAGTGCTCAGCGGCTGAGGCAGCTCTTAAGGCTGAGGGCCTTGAGCTTGTTTCCGTATATCCCGTAGCGGACGACTACGAGGAGGTACAGGTTAACAATGCACGTGCTGAGCTTGCTAAGGAGAGCTTTGATGCTCTCGTTGTTTGCGTTGCAGGTTGGATACCAACACACGCTGTAGTTAAGATTACCGAGCATTATAGACATCTTCCTATGGTGCTTTGGGGTCTTTGCGGCTGGTATGAGGAGGACAGACTCGTTACTACTGCTGACCAGGCAGGTACTACAGGTCTTCGCGCTACATTTGAGGGACTTGGATATAAGTTCAAGTATGTTTACGATATTATCGGCAAGAAGACAAGAAGCGACGTTGTTGCAGACTATTGTCGTGCGGCAATTGCGGCTAAGTCCTTGCTTACTGACAAGGTTGGTATGGCGGGATACCGTGATATGAACCTTTACGGTACTCTTTACGACGGTATGTCGCTTAAGAATAAGACAGGCGTCGAGATTGAGACCTTTGAGATGCTTGAAATTCAGCAAAGATATGAAAAGCTTACCGAGGAAGAGAAGAGAGCGGTTGTAGATAACAGAATTCTTAAGTGGAATTTCTTAAAGCCTGCTAACGACTCTGCTATGATGATGGCGGCAGGCTACTACCTTGCGGTAAAGGCAATTGCCGATGAGAGAAATTACAAGTCAATCTCACTTAAGGACGTTGACGGTATGAAGAAGCTTTGCGGCTTCCCACCCGCGCCTATCTTTATGCTTCTTTCCGAGGATGGATATACCACTATTCCCGAGAACGACTCGCTCGGCGCTGTTACACAGCTTATGATGCACAGACTTACCGGTCAGCTTGCAGGTTATCTTGAGTTCTACGAGTTCTTTGATAACAGCGTGCTTGCAGGTGTTCCCGATTTCGTTGCGTCTGATATGCTAGAGGGTGATACCTATACCGTTCTTCCTGCGGCATTCGGTCAATTAAATCAGGGTATACTCAACGTGTCTAAGGTGAAGACAGGTGTTGTTACTATGTCACGCCTCGTTTACAAGGACGGCAAGTATACTATGCAGATAATTCTCGGTAACGGTAAGACTCCGCCTAAGTGGGAGGAGTGCGGCTGGGATTATCCCGCACCTCAGCTTTCCGCACTTGAAATCGTGCTTCCATCGGTTGAGAGATTTGCTGATAACGTTGCTTGTCAGCATTACATTATAACTTACGGTGACAACCGCGCAAAAATCAGAAACCTCTGCTCAATTCTCGGCATTGAGGTAGTTGAGCTATAAAGGAGAATAGTATGCAATATATTCTTGATACAGCAGACGTTGAGGCAATCAGACATTGCAACAATTTTTACCCCATCTCCGGTGTAACCACTAATCCGACTATTATTTCTAAGGCTAATACGGACTTCTGGAAGCTTGTTAAGGAAATACGCGCTATTATTGGCGAAGACAAAATCCTTATGGTTCAGACGGTACAGACAACGGCCGATAAGATAATCGAGGAGGCTATCCTTCTTAAAAAGAAAATTGGCGGTAATTTTTACGTTAAAATTCCTATTAGTGAAGAAGGGCTTAAGGCTACTATGGAGCTAAAGAAGCGTGGCGTGGGCGTTCTTATGACGACAATATTTACGCCTACTCAGGCACTTATCGCTGCAAAGGCGGGCGCAGCCTTCGTTGCTCCTTACGTTAACAGACTTGACAATATACTTGGCGACGGTTGTGAGGTTGTAGGTCAGATTGTTGATCAGCTCAACAACTACGATTTGGACTGTAAGGTTCTTGCGGCAAGCTTTAAGAATGCTGAGCAGGTACATAAGTGCGCGATTTGCGGATGTCACGCAGTTACGGTTTCACCCGATGTGCTTAAGGTGCTTATTTCACATCCTATGACAGACGTCTCACTCAAAGCGTTTGAGAAGGATTGGAAAAAGGTATACGGCGAGAAAAAAATTCTTGATATGAATTAAGGAGAAATTTGATATGTTGAAATTTGGTTGGGGAGAAGAAAAATTTGTATTTACAAAGCCTGTATCATTACAGGGTCAGTTCGCTGAGCGTATCTCCGAGTATGAAGAGAAGCCGCTTGCTGCGACGGCATTTGTGGTTGATGACGGAAAAGAGCAGATGGTGCTTTGTAACCTTGACTTAGTCGGTGTTTCGCATATTTTGGTTGAAAACATCAGAGATGAGCTTAAGAAAGAGAACCTCGAAGGACTTGATACAGACAAAATAGTTATCAGCGCAATACATACACACACCGGTCCCGGCTACGTAGGCAGAGGCGCACGTAAATCAAATGGCGGTGATTTTAAGAGCGCTAGACAGATTATCGTAGACGCACTTCCCGAGGGAAGAAAGTACGTTGAGAAGGCTAACATTTCTCACAACGATAAGATTGCTACTACAGAAGAATGCACCGACGAAATCATTTCAAAGACCGTTAAGGCAATCAAGACCGCTTGGCTTAACCGTCAGGAGGGCGGATATTCCACAGCCTTTGGCCGTGCGGTAGTAGGTCTTTGCCGCCGTGCAACCTATAACGACGGTTCGGCACAGATGTGGGGTGACACCAACAGGGCTGCTTTCGAGGCTCTTGAGGGTGGTAACGACTCAGGTATTGAGCTTATGTACGTATTTGACGAGAGCAAGAAGCTTACGGGTATCGTTGCTAACATTGCTTGTCCTGCACAGTGCGTACAGCACAGACTCTTTATTTCCCCTGACTTCTGGGGTGAGGCTAAGATGCTTCTTCGTCAGCACTTTGGCGAGGATATATTCCTTCTTCCTCTTTGCTCTGCGGCGGGTGACCAGTGTCCTGTTGACATCGTTCGTTGGACCGAGCCGCTTAGCGACGTAAACGACCCTAACATCACAAGAAAAAATCCGCTTAAGAGAAAAGCAGACCCCTCAATGTTCGATATCGTGGGTATGAAGAAGACGGGTAAGAGAATTGCAAACGAGATTATAGAGGTGTACGAGGACGGTCTTGACGAGCCTACGACTGATGCCGTATTCGAGCACGAGATTCACAATATGCAGCTTCCTCTT
>JAZQRW010000080.1:0-1867 GCA_045629765.1 Eubacteriales bacterium | reverse complement strand
CAGGAGGAAGTTGCTGATACTTCAAAGCTCACTCTTGCTGCTGTAGGAGTTGAGTAATGAGCATTACTATAAAATCACAGTCCGAATTAGCCATAATGCGTGAAGCAGGTAGGATTACCTGCGGCGCAATATGGTATGCGGGCGAAAGATTAAAGCCGGGTATGTCAACTCTTGACATAGATAAGCTGGTTGGCGAGTATTACGCAAAACACGGCTGTAAATCCTGCTTTAAAGGCTTATACGGATTTCCTGCAAATGCCTGCATTTCTGTAAATGATGAGGTAATTCACGGAATCCCGAAGGCTAACCGCAGAATAAAGGAAGGGGATATCGTAAGCATCGACACTGGAGCAGCGTACAAGGGCTTCAATGGTGATAGTTGCTGGACCTTCCCTGTGGGTAAAATTTCTGATGAAGCTAAAGCATTGCTGGAGGTTACTGAAGCAGCTCTCTATGAGGGAATTGCACAGGCCAAGGCAGGGGCAAGAGTCGGAGATATTTCTCATGCTGTTGAAGAGTATTGTGCTTCACGCGGCTACGGGATCGTAAGAAATTACTGCGGCCACGGCATCGGCAGAGAGGTACACGAATCACCCGAGGTATCAAACTGGGGCAAGCCCGGAAGGGGCCCGAGACTGGTATCGGGTATGACAATATGTATCGAGCCTATGATTAATGTCAGAGGCGACGATGTTAAAACTCTCAAAGACGGATGGACCGTGGTTACCACAAATGGTTCGCTGTCAGCTCATTTTGAGCATACAATCGCAATAACTCCTGATGGTCCTGTAATATTGACCACACCCTGACGATAGGGGGAATTTATTGTGGAGCTTAAAATTGGCTCGGTTGTAAGGGCTAAGGCCGGTCGTGACAAGGACACATTCTTTGTTGTGACGGCAATCGAAAAGGAATACTGCTTTATAGCGGACGGTAAGAGCAGAAAGCTTGAAACCCCGAAACGTAAAAACGTAAAGCATATATCCCTTACAAACAGTATGATTGATATTAAAGATATAACTGATAAAAAGCTCAGAACACTGCTGAAAGACTTCGGCGGTGAGGAGTAAAGGAGGTTATCCTATGTCCAAGGAAGATGTAATCGAGGTTGAAGGCGTTGTTACAGACGCTCTCCCCAATGCAATGTTCAAGGTACAGCTGGAAAACGGTCACGAGGTTCTCGCACACGTTTCCGGCAAACTCAGAATGAATTATATCAGAATAGTGCCGGGTGACAAGGTAAAACTTGAAATGTCACCCTACGATCTCTCAAAAGGTCGTATAACATGGCGTGTCAAGTAAGAAAGAGGAGGTATTTTCAATGAAAGTCAGACCTTCAGTAAAACCTATTTGCGAAAAGTGCAAGGTTATCAAACGTAAAGGCAGAATCATGGTTATCTGCGAAAATCCGAAGCATAAGCAGCGTCAGGGTTAATCTCTGCGCTAAGTAATGGAGGTAATTATATGGCAAGAATAGCCGGTGTTGATCTTCCGAAGAATAAGAGAATCGAAATCGGTCTCACTTATATCTACGGAATCGGTCGTCAGACTGCTACAGATATCCTCAACAATACAGGCGTAAATCCTGACGTAAGAGTTAAGGATCTCGCTGAGGAGGACTTAGCAAAGCTTCGTGACTATATCGATGCAAATTACACTGTTGAGGGTGACCTTCGTCGTGAAGTTGCTCTTAACATCAAGAGACTTGTTGAGATTCAGTGCTACAGAGGCGTTCGTCACAGAAAGGGTCTCCCCGTAAGAGGTCAGAGAACAAAGACAAACGCAAGAACTCGTAAGGGTCCTGTAAAGACAATCGCTAACAAGAAGAAGTAAGGAGGTATGAGCTTTGGCACAGCAGAAGGGTAAA
>JAZQRW010000079.1:0-3946 GCA_045629765.1 Eubacteriales bacterium | reverse complement strand
CTGAGTTTGTTGGCCACACTATCGCAGTTCACGACGGTAGAAAGCACGTTCCGGTATATGTTACCGAGGACATGGTAGGTCACAAGCTTGGTGAATTCGCTCTTACCCGTACCTTCAAGGGACATGCGGGTTCAAAAACATCGAACAACGGAAACTAATAAAGAAATCGCAATAGCGAGAGGAGGCAATTCCTAAATGGAAGCAAAGGCACATCTTAAATATGTGAGAATTTCTCCGCGCAAGGTACAGATCGTACTTGACCTTATCAGAGGCAAGGATACCGATACAGCAATGGCTATTCTTAAGAACACCAACAAGATCGCAAGTGAGTCACTTGTAAAGCTTCTTAAGAGCGCGGTAGCAAATGCAGAACACAATTTCAATATGGACGCTGGAAACCTCTACGTTTCTGAATGCTTCGTATGCCCCGGCCCAACACTTAAAAGGGTACAGCCCAGAGCTCAGGGCAGAGCATTCCAGATTCTTAAGAGAACCAGCCACGTAACATTAGTAGTAAAAGAGAAGGAGGTAGGCTGATATGGGACAGAAGGTTAATCCCCATGGTCTTAGAGTAGGCGTAATCAAGAACTGGGATTCCAGATGGTTCGTTCCTGCTAAGGAGTTCGGCGACACAATCGTTTCGGACTATAAGATTAGAGAGTATGTAAAGAATAAGCTTCAGGGCGCCGGCGTTCCCAGAATTGAGATCGAGCGTGATGCAGCTCGCGTTAGAGTATTCATTCAGTGTGCAAAGCCCGGTGTAGTAATCGGCTTCCACGGTGCTGAAATCGAAAAGCTCAGAGCAGAGCTCGAGGCAATGGTTGGCCGCCCCGTAGTAGTAAACGTAATTGAGATTAAGAACCCTGACGTAAACGCTCAGCTCGTTGCAGAGTCTATCGCTGCACAGCTCGAGAAGAGAGTTTCCTTCCGTCGTGCAATGAAGCTTGCAATCGGCAGAACTATGAAGCTCGGCGTAAAGGGTATCAAGGTTTCTTGCTCCGGCCGTCTTGGCGGTGCAGAAATTGCTCGTTCAGAGCATTATCATGAGGGTACAATTCCACTTCAGACACTCAGAGCTGATATTGACTACGGTTTCTGGGAGGCAAACACCACTTACGGTAAGATCGGTGTTAAGGTTTGGATCTACAAGGGCGAAGTTTTCGCTGAGAACCAGGCTCGCGCTGAACGTCAGGATAGACGCCCAAGAAGAAACGACAACAACAGACGTCCTGCAAACAAGGATCGTCAGGGTGGTTTTCGTGGACCTAGAAAGAACAACGAGGAGGGCCGCAAATAATGTTAATGCCAAAAAGAGTTAAGTTTAGACGTGTTCACCGCGGCAGACTTACTGGTAAGGCTCTTCGCGGTAACAAGGTTACCAGCGGAAGCTACGGTCTTGTAGCCCTTGAACCTGCTTGGATCACCTCCAATCAGATTGAAGCTGCCCGTATCGCGATGACAACATACGTTAAGCGTGGTGGTAAGGTTTGGATTAAGATTTTCCCAGACAAGCCAATCACTGAGAAGCCTGCTGAAACTCGAATGGGTTCAGGTAAGGGTTCACCCGAGTATTGGGTAGCAGTTGTTAAGCCCGGACGCGTTATGTTCGAGATGGACGGCGTTACGGTTGAACAGGCAAAAGAAGCTATGCGTCTTGCTTCTCACAAACTTCCTATCAAGTGTAAGTTTGTTTGCAAGGAAGACCTTGAAGTAAATGAGGAGGCTTAAGAATGAAGGCATCAGAACTTAGAGAATTGACACCTGAGCAGCTTACAGCTAAGCTTGGTGAACTCAAAGAAGAACTTTTCAATCTCCGTTTCCAGCTTGAAATTAAGCAGCTTGACAATCCTCACAAAATCACAGATGTTAAGCATGACATTGCTCGCGTGATGACAGTTCTTCGCGAGAAGAATGCATAATGGGAGGTAATGAAAATGACTGAAACTCGTGCACTCAGAAAAGTTAGAGTTGGTAAGGTAGTAAGCGACAAAATGGATAAGACCATCGTCGTTGCTATCGAAGATAATGTTCGTCACCCAAAGTACGGTAAGATCATCAAGAGAACCGTTAAGATTCATGCACATGATGAGAACAATACTTGCGGTATTGGCGATAAGGTAGCAGTAATGGAGACAAGACCTCTTTCCAAGTCAAAGAGATGGAGACTTGTTGAAATTATCGAAAAAGCAAAGTAATATCACAAAACCAGTAAGCAGGGGAATACCTTGCCGAATAAGGAGGAAAAAACGTGATTCAACAGCAATCGTTAATGAAAGTTGCTGACAACACTGGTGCAAAAGAGCTTATGTGCATCAGAGTTCTCGGTGGCTCAGGTCGTCGTTATGCAGGTGTTGGTGACATCGTAGTATGCGCTGTTAAGAAGGCAGCACCCGGCGGCATTGTAAAGAAGGGCGACGTTGTAAAGGCAGTTGTAGTTAGAACTGCTAAGGAGACTCGCCGTGCAGACGGTTCTTACATCAAGTTTGATGAGAACGCTGCAGTTATTATTAAGGAAGATAAGACCCCTCGTGGTACTCGTATCTTTGGCCCAGTGGCAAGAGAGCTTCGTGAGCATGACTTCACTAAGATTATGTCTCTTGCACCTGAAGTACTTTAATTCATAGGAGGATAAACAAAATGGCTAAGTTACACGTTAAAAAAGACGATACCGTTGTTGTTATCTCCGGTGACAGCAAGGGTACTACAGGCAAGGTTATTGCCACATCTCCCGAAGAGGGAAAGGTAATCGTAGCAGGCGCTCACATCGTTTCTAAGCACACTAAGGCTAGAAGACAGGGTGAGAACTCTCAGATTATCAAGACAGAGGGTGCTATCTACGCATCTAAGGTTCAGCTTGTTTGCCCTAAGTGCAACAAGGGCGTTCGTACCAAAGTTGGTTACAAGACCGTTGGCGACAAGCAGGTTAAGGTTCGTCTTTGCGCTAAGTGCGGCGCAGAAATATAATGAGGAGGGAACACGATAATGGCAAGATTTTTTGAAAAATATAAGTCAGAAGTTGCTCCCGCACTCATGACTAAGTTTAACTACTCATCTGTAATGCAGATTCCTAAGTTCGATAAGATCGTTATCAACGTAGGCTGCGCAGATGCAAAGGAAAACTCTAAGGTTATCGATAAGGTAATCGAAGAGATCACACTCATCTCCGGTCAGAAGGCAGTTCCGACCTACGCTCACAAGTCAATCGCTAACTTCAAGCTCCGTGAGGGCATGAAGATCGGTGTTAAGGTTACTCTTCGCGGTGAGAAGATGTATGAATTTATGGATAAGTTCTTCAGCTTCGCACTCCCCAGAGTTCGTGACTTCAAGGGTATCAATCCTAACGGTTTCGACGGAAGAGGTAACTATGCTCTTGGTCTTAAGGAGCAGCTTATCTTCCCTGAAATCGAGTATGATAAGGTAGATAAGATTCGCGGTATGGATATCGTATTCGTAACAACTGCTAAGACTGACGCAGAGGCAAAAGAGCTCCTCACACTTATGGGCGCTCCCTTTGCTGAGAAATAAGGAGGATTAAGATGGCTAAGAAGTCAATGATACTTAAGCAGCAGAAGACACCTAAGTTTTCTACTCGTGCTTATAACAGATGTAAGATCTGCGGTAGACCTCACGCCTACCTCCGTAAGTACGGAATTTGCCGTATCTGCTTCCGTGAACTCGCATACAACGGTGAGATTCCCGGCGTAAGAAAGGCATCCTGGTAATTTAATTTCTATTTTAAGAAGTTTAAATTCTCTAAACTACCGGAAGGAAAACTCGCGTGTAACTAAATAATGTTACCGCTGAGTTTTAACCGCCGATATGCCGCCATTTATTATGGCAGCAAGAAAAATAAAAACTTGCATATAGGAGGATAAAATAATGCAAATTTCAGATGTAATTGCAGACATGCTCACCAGAATCAGAAACGCAAATGACGCTAAGCATG
>JAZQRW010000078.1:0-18674 GCA_045629765.1 Eubacteriales bacterium | reverse complement strand
GGTGCTGTTTGAAAGGCCCGTCGTCTCAAGGTCAAAAACAACCATCTCATCATCAAAATCCGGGTAGTGAGAGCCGAACATACATCTTGCGGTATCGTTTACGTAATACGCCTCCATACCGTAAAGCACCTTAAGGTCTTTTCCCGACTTTCTTGCCTTTTCAAGAGCGAGCATAACCTCGGGAAACGCCTGTACGTTGCCGTGGTCGGTTACCGCAATTGCTTTATGCCCCCATCTTATCGCAGTATTTACCAAATCCGCGGGAGTTACAATTGCGTCCATTGTGGACATATTTGTATGTAGGTGAAGCTCAACGCGCTTTTCAACGGCATCGTCCATTCGCTCTTTTTTAGCAATTTTCTTAATACCTCGCGGTTCAATATATGCTTCGTTATCAAACTTATCGCGCTTAACTCTACCAATTACCGCAATATGCGTTCCGCACTTAAGCCCCTTAAACCAGTCCATTTCCTCAGGCTTTTGGAATTTTCTTATATAAGTCGCGCAAGCGCCGTCCGAAATGCCTATAGTGCAGGTAAAGCTTGTGCCTCCGCGTGCTTCCTTGCTAGTAAGCTCAAAAATCGTGCCTAAAAATACTCCGTTATTCCTTATACTCTCGATATCAGATAACGGCGTTGGCTCGATTACGTCAAAATCATCACCAAAAATATGAGCGCAATCATCGGTAAGATACGTAGTAGCGCCCATTTTATACTCTGTATCACTAATCACCTTATTAGCGCCCGTAGCGGAGGAAATTCCCGCACGGCTGACAAAGTCATAATATGGGTCGTTAAGCTTATCCTCTTCTTCCTTGCGCTGCAGTGCCGCGAGTCGCTCCTGCTTGCTTCTCTCGGCATTCTCTATCTCGACCTTTGCCAATATATCAGAGCGATGGCGCTCCATATTCTTGTAAAATTCATCGGCATTATCACCGGATACTATATTGATTTCTCTTTGCAAGCCATATCTGCTGAAAAGAATATTTGCAAGTATGGTTTCCGTACCCGAGTTTTTAACAAAATCTATGCCGCCTTGATAAAACGGTATTTTAATGGTTATAGTTTGCCCATCATCTGAAATATCTGCATTATTGAAAAAGCCGTAAGTAATAGCACCACACATTGCCGCCTCACAGCTGATTTCCTTAAACCTGCCAATATTAAACTCAGTGGACGGAAAGTGCGGTATAATTTTAAACGAGGATGCGCCGTAAAGACTCTTGCACTCGTCCTCCACCTCGTAAATAAGCTCCGAGTCCTCGTGCGATGAAAAGGTCAATTCCACCTCAACCTGCATTGTAGGCTCTTTTTTATATCTGAACTTGGCATCAGTCGCGCGCTCAAGCATTTTTCTTTTTTCAATTGAGGGTGTGTACTTCTTAAAAACGTCAAAAAAGCCCTTGCTATCCACGAAATGCCTCCTTAAATTTCTTCTTTAATAATCTTTATTTCCCTTATAAGCTCGTCAAGCAGCATATTCTCAGAAACCTTGCGAACAATCTCACCCTTTCTGAAGATGAGTCCCTCACCGTTTCCGCCTGCGATGCCAACATCTGCCTCTCTTGCCTCGCCGGGTCCGTTTACAACGCAACCCATCAAGGCTACCTTTATATTTAAATCATCGAGCTTTTCTTCTCTTACGCGTTCTTTAAAATTGTTAAGAAGCGTAATAAGGTCAATCTTTGTTCTTCCGCAGGTCGGGCAGGATACTATATCCATACCGTCCTCACCAAGCTCAAGTGCCTTTAGAATTTCCTTTGCGGCATAGACCTCGTTAACAGGATTGTCGGTAAGCGAAACGCGAATTGTATCACCTATTCCCTCCGACAAAAGCGCACCGATACCTATGCTGCTCTTCACTACCGCTGACGTACCGCCGCCTGCCTCGGTAACACCGAGATGTATGGGGTAGCTTGTCCTATCAGCGATAATTCTGTTTGCCTCAAGCATTGCGGGAACATTTGATGCCTTAACAGAAATCACTGTATCATAAAAATCATATTTTTCAAGCAGTGAAGCATGGCGCAAAGCGCTCTCAGCAAGTGCAGCGGGAATCGGAGAGCCGTATTTATCGAGCAAGTCCTTCTCAACAGAGCCGGAATTCACTCCAATGCGTATCGGCACCGAGTAACGCTTGCAGGCGTCAACGACAGCTCTGACGTGTTCCTCGTTTCCGATATTGCCCGGGTTAATTCTGATTTTATCAGCTCCGCATTCAGCCGCCGCCACAGCTATCTTATAATTAAAATGAATATCCGCAACAAGCGGTGTCGTAATGCCGCTCTCCTTAAGAGCGGTAAACGTCTTAACAGATTCAACAGTAGGCGCAGTGATACGAATGACGTCACATCCTGCCTCGCTAAGCTCCCTTACCTGTCTATAGGTAGCCTCTATATCGCAAGTATCGGTATTCGTCATAGACTGTATACTAATTTTCGAATTTCCGCCTATTGTCAGTCTGCCTACCTTAACCTCTCGGCTGTTTCGTCTGTTAAGCATATCAAAAACCTTTCTAAAACAGTTGAATTACATCCTTTATCATAATCACAACAGAAAGAAGAAGTAACAGTATAAGCCCTGCTCCGTTAATAGCCGCCTCCACGTTAGCGGGTAATTTCTTTCTTGTTATTATCTCGGCAAGTATAGTTAAAAGCCTACCTCCATCAAGCGCAGGTATGGGCAAAAGATTCATAAAGCCGAGATTTATGCTGATAATTACTACGATATTAAGAAGCGAGTCAATTCCTCGTGTCGCCGCGTCACCGATAGCACCCGAAATGCCAACAGGGCCGGAAACTGCAGAGAGTGAGTATCTACCCGTTATAAGATCTGCAATCGACTCCCAACACATACGAAGAGTAAGACTTGTCTTTCTCACGGCAATACCAAGCGTGTCAAAGAAGCCCTTATCAACCGAGTCGGTCATAAAATTAGGGTATCCAAACACTTGATCCTGCTGAGTAAGCTTTGGAAATACTACGTCTTCAAGTAGAACTTCCTTGCCCTCACGCATAACGGTAATGTCAACGGACTCATTGCCCTTTCGCATAATTTCGTAGTATATCTCGTCAAAGATGGCTACCCTTGTACCGTCAATTTTGATTATAGTATCGCCAACGGCTAATTTCTCGTTACTATTTACACCCTCGAAGGTAATAGGCGCTTCGGGCTTAAAGTCCTCTTTTGCGTACTGTGTGCTTATAGTATTACCTTCAATGTTGATAATCGCGGTAAGGAGTATCATCGCCAAAAAACCAAATACGATATTTACCGTCGCACCTGCCGCAGTAATAATCAAGCGTTGCCAAGCCGGCTTCTTATCAAAGGCGTTAGGGTCATCGGACTCTCCGTCCTCGCCAACCATAGCAACATATCCACCGATGGGAAACATCGACAGACTGTATCTTATACCGGTTTTCTTAGAATCGTACCAAGCGAGCTTAGGTCCCATACCTATAGAAAACTCTGTTATCGAAACCTTAAAAATTCTTGCCGTAACATAATGTCCAAGCTCGTGGATTAAAATCAAAAAGCCAAAAACAAGAAGAGCAATTATAATAGTTCCTACTGTGCCCAATGTTTTTTCTCCTAACTCTCTTAACTATTTATTTACATACTCCGAGGCTATCCTGCGAGCCTCTTTATCAGCCATTGTAATATCAGAAAGCGAAGTATAC
This sequence comes from Eubacteriales bacterium, assembly GCA_045629765.1. Taxonomy (GTDB): domain Bacteria; phylum Bacillota; class Clostridia; order Oscillospirales; family CAG-272; genus UBA1740. The sequence goes on along the minus strand of JAZQRW010000078.1, from coordinate 14,995 downwards.
GACTTTGCATCACTCATTTTGTCAAACGTATGACTTACTGTATCGTATATATCGGTAAAGCCGATTTTTCCCTGCAAAAATGCCTCAACTGCAATCTCGTCAGCCGCATTAACAACACACGGCATAGCACCGCCGCATTTAATAGCAGTCTTAGCCAATGCAAGAAGCGGGAACGCATTCAAATCCGGCTCAGCAAAGGTCATTGCCCCAAGCTTAATTAAATCAAGCTCGTCACAGACCGATGCGTGCCTATTCGGATAATCCACCGCGTATTGAACGCACATACGCATATCAGGAACAGAAAATTCTCCAATAATACTGTTATCAATATATTCTACCGCTGAGTGAAGTATACTTTGTCTGTGAACAACTACCTGTATTTTCTCCGGGGCAACGCCGAAAAGATGCACGGCTTCAATGACCTCAAAGCCCTTATTCATAAGCGTCGCGCTGTCAACGGTTATTTTCTTGCCCATTTTCCAAGTAGGATGAGCAAGCGTGTCACTAAGCGTAACTCCCTTTAGCTCCTCATAGGTTTTGCCGTAAAACGGGCCTCCTGAGGCAGTAAGAATAATTTTCTTAATCTCTTTATTTTTACCCGCCAGAAGCGACTGGAATATCGCGGAATGCTCGCTATCTACGGGAATAATTTCTACGTTATTTTCTTTGGCTCTTGTCATTACTATATCACCCGCAATAACGAGTGACTCCTTATTTGCAAGAGCAAGACGCTTACCTGCGTCAATGATAGCTAAGGTGGGCATAAGTCCTGCTCCACCTATTATTGAATTGACAACCGTATTGGAACTTGAAAGATGTATACCCTCGAGTATCCCCTGCGCACCGCCAAGCACGGTAATATCGGTATCGCGTAGGCGTAAGCGCAAATCTTGTGCGCATGCCTCATCTGACATAGCAACGTATTTTACTCGGAATTCACGTGCCAACCTCTCAGCAGAGGCGAAGTCGCTATTCGCACTTATAAAATCAACCTTGTAGCCACTCTTACGTGCTACGTCTAATGCCTGTGTACCGACAGAGCCTGTCGCACCCAAAACGGCGATGCACTTTGACATATCAATCCTCTTTTTTAACAACTTTATTTGGCAAAAATCATCAAAGAGTCACACAGCGTTTGATACGTCTGACCCTTTGATGAATTGCCACATACTAAAATATTTTAATCTCTTTAAGCAAAAGGCGAGAATAAAATGCAGAATATCATAAGTATGGTAGAGATTGACAATACCGAGTCAAATCTATCCATAACTCCACCGTGACCGGGAAGCATTTTACTATAATCCTTTATGCCATACTCTCTCTTAATAAGCGATGCCCACAGATCACCTATCTGCGATACTGCGGAAAGAACGCCGCCCATTACTGCAAGAAGCAGGTAGTTTGGGCTAAGATCGGAAATTCCCGAGATAATCAAGCCGTAAAGAACGAAGGCAATTACCGTAAAGGCAATTCCGCCAATAGAACCCTCAATAGTCTTCTTAGGACTAAGTGTAGGTGCAAGCTTATGCTTGCCCAAAAGGCGACCTGTAAAATACGCCATAGAGTCACTGACCCATGCGCCTATAAATACCATTTCAAAAAGGTATACGCCGTTACTCATATAACGAAGCAGTCCCATAGAAGTAAAGGATACTACAACGTATATAAATGACATAAACACAGATGCAACCCTATTATATCCAAGGCGTCCTCTATCTAATACGGCAACCGCAGCCAAATACAATAAGTAAAGGAACATAACGAGGGCGAGAGTGAGAATATAATCCGTCTGTCCGTTTGATGAAACCACGCTCTTATGCGTAAGAGCCGGCATAGCAAAAGCGATAAGATACGACGGTGCGGCAATAGCCCACGACTTATGCAGGCCAAACACGCGGAGCAGCTCCCATACTGCAATAGCTGACAGTATGCCCAGCGCTACGGTGTATACGACATATTCAGAAAATATTAGAATCGGCAATCCGACAATCGCTATGCCAAGCGCTGTGAGTAATCTTACCTTCATAACTCCCTCTCATATAATTCTCTTATGTACTTATTTATCCTCTATACCGCCAAAGCGTCTTTTCTTAGAATAGAAATATTCTATGGCGCGATCAACATCTTCTTTTGAAAAATCAGGCCAAAGCGTATCAATAACGTAAATCTCGGAATATGCTGCCTGCCAAAGCAGGAAGTTGGATAATCTGAATTCTCCACCCGTTCTTATGATTAGGTCGGGATCCGGTGAATGCGCCGTATAAAGTCTTGACTGAATATCATTGGCGGTAATATTTGTAACTCCGTCCTTGATTGCCGAGTTAACGGCGTTGACAATCTCGTCACGGCTGCCGTAATTAAGCGCAAGATTACAGACGAAGGGTCTGTCCTTAGCCATCTCTTCAATCTCAATGCACTTGTTACGAAGCTTCTCGGGAAGAGCAGCCTTATCACCCAAAAAGCGCATTGAAAAGCTCTTATCGGACGCTATTTTATCCTTTACAACGGTATCGAGGTATTTGTATACCAGCTCCATAATACCGTTGACCTCTTCCTCCGGTCTTTGCCAATTCTCAGTCGAGAACGCGTAAAGTGTGACGTGATGAATACCGCAGGCGCGAATGTATTCAAGAATGCTCTGTATAATCTTTGCACCCGCAATGTGTCCGGCACTTCTTGGAAGATGGCGCGCCTTCGCCCATCTACCGTTACCGTCCATTATTATACCGATAGAGTCAAGACGCTCATCGGTTATTGTAGGTGGAATTCCCTTTGACATAAGTCACTCCCTTGCGAGATTAAATCTCCATTATTTCCTTAGTCTTATCTGCGGTGATAACGTCAATTTCCTTAACGTACTTATCAGTAAGATCCTGTACTGCCTTATCAGAGGACTTAGCCTCGTCCTCGGTCATTACGCTATCCTTCTTAAGTGCCTTAACCTTATCGTTAGCATCGCGGCGAATGTTACGGATTGCAACCTTTGCATCCTCACCAAGCTTTGAAATCTGCTTAGAAAGCTCGCGACGGCGCTCCTCGGTTGTAGGGGGGAATGCAAGACGAATTGCGCTACCGTCATTTTGAGGATTGATACCAATGTCGGAGGTGAGAATTGCCTTCTCAATACCCTTCATAGCAGACTTGTCCCACGCGGTAATAGTAATTGTACGAGCATCAGTAACCTTAATCTCGGCGATAGATGAGATAGGTGTGGGTGAGCCGTAGTAGTCAACCATAACCTTCTTCAAAACATCGGGATTTGCTCTTCCCGCTCTTATTGTTGATAAGTTCTCCTTATAGGATGCAATGCTCTTTTGCATCTTTACTTCATATTCTTTAGTATCAAGTTTCATATATTCTTATCCCTCAAAAAACATTTATTCAGCAGTAATCACTGTACCAAGTGACTCACCGTGTATTGCGTTAATAATATCATTTGCGTTTTTAAAGCCAAATACTCGAATGGGCATACCTGCGCTTAAGCAGAATGCCGTAGCGGTAGCGTCAATAGCCTTAAGGTTCATTGCCAATACCTCAGACGCCTTTACTCTTTCAAGCCGCTTTGCGTTCTTATCAAGCCTTGGGTCTGCAGTATATATGTAATCAACGTTCTTAGCCATTAACATAGCGTCAGCACCAATCTCACTTGCTCTTACTGCTCCTGCAGTATCAGTGGAAAGGAACGGAACGCCGAGTCCTGCGCCAAATATCACTATCTTGCCCTCGCTAAGCTCTTCCTTAGCCTTATCAGCGGTGTACTGTGATGCGAACGGTGACATTTCCACCGCACTCATAACAGAAGCCTTTGCTCCCTGTCTGATAAGTGCTTCCTTTAAGCAAATCGCGTTGATTACCGTAGCAAGCATACCCATGTGGTCTGCAGAAATACGGTCCATCTCGCCGCCCTGTCTGCCGCGCCATATATTACCTGCTCCTACAACGACGGCAATCTCTGTGCCTTCATCAGCGCACGTCTTAAGTGCAGCTGCAACGCTATCAACAAAGCCTACGTCATAAATTTCACCCGAGCCATTAGCGAGTGCCTCACCTGATAATTTCAAAAGTACTCTCTTCATTAGCTTTACCCCGCAAGGATTGTTTATTTATTTACCTTCTTGCTAATTGCAAGCTTTGCGCTCTTTACGATATTCTCTGTTGTAAGACCGTAAAGCTCAAGAAGCTCAGGAACCTTACCGCTCTTGCCGTACTGATCCTCAACACCTACTCTAACAAGTGGCATAGGCTCATTCTCGCAAAGAAGCTCACAAACAGCAGAACCAAGACCACCGATAACGGTATGCTCCTCAGCGGTAACAACCGCACCGCTCTTCTTAACCTCACTAAGAATAAGCTCTTTATCAAGGGGCTTTATAGTATGTATATTGATTACACCTGCATCAATGCCCTCTTCACTAAGAATCTGTGCTGCCTCGTAAGCAAGATGTACCATAAATCCTGTTGCAACTATAGTAACGTCCTTACCGGTGCGGTAAAGAACACCCTTACCAAGCTCAAACTTATAGTCCTTAACAACCTCCTGAGTAAGGTCCGGAACAGCAAATCTTCCAAATCGCATATAAACTGGACCTACATGGTTGATTGCCGCCTCAACTGCAGCAAGTGCCTCGGTATTATCAGCAGGACAAACGACAGTCATTCCGGGAATAGTACGCATGAGCGCAAAGTCCTCATTGCACTGATGTGTAGCGCCGTCCTCACCTACGGTGATACCGCCGTGTGTTGCACCAATCTTTACGTTAAGGTGCGGATAGCCAATTGAGTTTCTAACCTGCTCATAAGCTCTGCCTGCTGCGAACATAGCGAAGGTAGAAGCAAATACTACCTTTCCTGTAGTTGCAATACCTGCTGCTACGCTCATCATATTTCCTTCTGCAATACCGCAATCGAAGAAGCGGTCAGGATGTGCCTTCTTAAACATTCCGGTCTTAGTAGCAGCAGCCAAGTCTGCGTCAAGAACAAGGAAATCATATTTATCAGCCAAAAGGTTCAACGCGGAACCGTAGCTTTCTCTAGTAGCAATTTTCTCTGCCATATCATTCACCTCACTTAAGTTCTTCGGCAATTTTTGCCAAATCTTCCATAGCAACCTTGTATAAATCCTCTTTGGGAGCCTGACCGTGCCACTGACAAGCATTCTCCATGTATGAAACGCCCTTGCCCTTAGTTGATTTAGCAATAATAACGGTAGGCTTACCTTTGGTTGCACGCGCCTGCTTAAAAGCAGCCTCAATCTCGCCAAAGTCGTGAGCGTTAATAGTAATAACGTTCCAGCCAAATGCCAAGAACTTCTCGTCATGTGGAGTAGGATTCATAACCTCGGTAATTGCTCCGTCAATCTGAAGTCCGTTAAGGTCAAGGATACAGCAAAGATTATCAAGCTTATAATGAGCGGCAAACATAGCTGCCTCCCAAACCTGTCCCTCTTCGCTCTCGCCATCTCCGAGTATAGAGTAAACTCTGTAATCATTGCCATAAACCTTAGCGCTAAGAGCCATACCGCAAGCTGCCGATATTCCAAGTCCCAAAGAACCGGTAGTCATATCAACACCGGGTGTGCCCTTCATATCGGGATGTCCTTGAAGTCTGGAATCTGTCTTACGCAAGGTTTTAAGCTCCTCGCGAGGGAAAAATCCGCGAAGCGATAAAACGGAATAAAGTCCGGGAGCTGTATGTCCCTTTGACAGAACGAATCTGTCACGGCTCTCCATTTTAGGATTCTTTGGGTCAATATTCATCTCTTCGAAATAGAGATAAGTCAGTATATCCGCAATGGACAGTGAACCACCGGGATGTCCTGAGCCGGCATTGTATACAGCCTCAATTATACCCTTTCTTACATCGTTAGCATAACGCATTAAAGTTAGTTGTTTTGTTTGTTCCATAGCACTCTCCAAATAAGTATTCTAGTACATTTTATATTTTACTATAAAATATTTTAAAAGTCAATATAAAATATAACTTACTGCTAAATTATTTATATATAGATAAGAAATAAATAATAGTTCAAAGGCATAAAAAAAGCGTCTGCCTTACGCAGACGCTTTTTATTCAAAATCAATAACGCTTTCTGGTAGCAATCTGAATAACAGCACCGATTACACCAACTAAGCCAATTGCAGCGTAAGCAACAAGCATACGGTAATCGTTACCGAAGATTGTTGTGAAATCAAAGAGTCCGAGAACAAAGTTGATTACACCAAGAGCACCGAGACCTGCAGTAGCGAAGAAGAGAACGATCTTGTGAAGAGCAATAACAAGGATTGCTGCAACAACACCAACTACAAGTGCCATCATCTGCTGACCTGCGAACAAGCCGAAGAGCTTGCCAGCGTATGTAAGAGCATAACCGAAGTAAGCAACAAATGCAGCAAGACCTGCATAGTAAACAGGCTTACGAAGAAGAGCTGCAACAATCGCAACTACTGCACCAACTGCAATAGCGGGAATGAACTTAACAACGCCTGTAACTACAGGAGCAAGGAGATAGCAACCAAGACCGTAACCAAGAACTGCAACACCAACGAAACGAAGTAATGGGAATGTACGTGCGCCGATGAAGAGAAGGATTACGCTAAGTGCAAGGAGTGCGTATGGGAAGAACTCTGCGAACTGACCGATAAGACCCTCAAAAGCGTTCTCGTAAACTCTGGAGAAGAAGTTCTTAAGGTTATCAAATCCGTATGCGCCGTTCTTCACATTTTCAATAAAAGCTGTCATATTTAATACCTACTTTCTAAAATTTTCAACACAAAGGTTTTATGTATAAAGTATATCACACGCGTTTTAAAATGTCAATAGGACTTTTACAAAAAATTTAATATTTTTTAAGATATGAACATTTTCTAACAATTCTTACATTCCCTATCAAGCGAGGGGTATAAATTGAATATGGTTTTACCCATTTTTTCTGCTATTCTTACGGTTTGACCCGTACCCGTGTTTAGGCGTGATAGGTACGCAACCAGCATATCGCATTCCTCCGCCAAGCGCTTATTACGCATCTGCATGCACCCCTTCTTATACTCGTCACAGACAAACTCTACGTGATCGGAATGCTGTAGAATAAATTCGTAAGATGAACGTTGCGCATCGGTCCAATTTTCCGATTGATTAACGCATGGAGAAATTAAATGAAGCCGAACGTCAGGGTGTGACATTTTGAATAAAATAACTTGTCTTGCTGCCAGCGTGTCAAATCCAAGTGCTCCGCCGGTTAGAAATATTCTCACTCCGTTATCGTAAGCATAATTGATCGCACGCATAATCAAAGGTGAAATCGCCTTTGAGTGTCGAGCTTCAATTTTACGATGCCCGGAAAACGAACAAGCCCTCATATTCTTCCCCCTTTCGTTTCTTCGTAAATACATTATAACAGTTCACCGCCAAAAAGTAAAGTACCGAAATAAAAAAGGAGAAAAATCTCCGAAAAGAATTTTCTCCTACATAATTTATATTACTCTAATTCGAACGCGCCGGTATACAGGCTGTAATACTGCCCACGCTGCGCAATAAGCGCCTCGTGATTGCCTCGCTCGATAATCTCACCGTGGTCAAGCACCATAATCACGTCGGAATTCTTAACCGTAGAGAGTCTGTGAGCGATTACAAACACCGTTCTGCCATTCATAAGCGCATCCATACCTCTTTGCACTATCTGCTCGGTTCTGGTGTCAATCGACGATGTTGCCTCATCAAGTATCATAACAGGTGGGTTGGCAACTGCACATCTTGCAATAGCAATCAGCTGTCTTTGTCCCTGTGAGAGATTAGCACCGTTACCTGTAAGCATCGTCGCATAGCCATCAGGTAATCGAGTAATGAAATCGTCTGCGCCTGCGAGCTTAGCCGCCGCGATACACTCATCATTGGTTGCATCAAGCCTACCGTAACGAATGTTGTCCATAACCGTACCGGTAAACAAATTGGTCTCCTGCAAAACGATACCAAGTGATTGACGGAGCGCACTCTTTTTGATTTTGTTTATGTTGATGCCATCGTATCTTATTTTGCCGTCGGCAATATCATAAAATCTGTTAATCAAATTGGTAATTGTTGTTTTACCCGCACCTGTAGCACCTACAAATGCAACCTTTTGACCGGGTTCGGCATAAAGCGTAACGTTTTTAAGCACGGTCTTGCCGGGCTCGTAAGCAAAATCAACCTCAGAGAAACGCACGTCACCCCTCAAGCGTGTATAAGTGATAGTGCCGTCTGAATGCGGATGCTTCCACGCCCAGATGCCGGTATGCTCCTCGCATTCCACAAGCTCACCGTTAATTTCCTTAGCATTTACGAGAGTTACGTATCCCTCGTCACGCTCAGGCTCCTCATCAAGAACGTCAAACACGCGTGACGCACCTGCAAAGCCCATAACAACAGCATTGATCTGATGTGAAATTTGGTTTACATTTCCTGTAAATTGCTTGGTAATGTTAAGGAATGGAACTACTACGCTTATGCTAAAGCCAAGCTGAGAGAATGAAACGTTCTTAGCGCCTGTAAATAGGAATATGCCACCTGCTATCGCCACTAAAACGTAGAGAATGTTTCCGATATTATTTAACACGGGACCAAGGATGTTAGCATATTTATTAGCCTTTTCGGCCTCAAGACGAAGTTCATCGTTCACCTTATCAAAGCCCTCAATGCTCCTTGCCTCATGGCAGAATACCTTAACAACCTTCTGACCGTTAATCATCTCCTCGACGTAGCCCTCAGCCTTAGCAACGGCAGCCTGCTGACGCATAAAGTGACGCGCGGAGCCACCGCCGATCTTCTTGGTAATGATCATCATAAGCATTACTCCGAGGACAACAACAAGAGCCATCCAAATGGAGAAATACAGCATTACTCCCAATAGCGCAGCAGAGGTAATAACCGATATCAATAGCTGCGGTAAGCTCTGTGAAATAAGCTGACGCATCGTGTCAATATCGTTGGTATAATAGCTCATTATCTCGCCGTGCTCACGGCTGTCAAAATACTTGATAGGAAGAGTCTGCATCTTCGAGAAGATCCTATCACGGAACTTCTTAAGCGAGCCCTGGGTAATTATCGCCATAAGCTGATTGTAGGTCAATGACGACGTTAGCGACAGGATATAAAGAATAGCTAAAATCGCAACAGTACCGATAATGTCGGTGGAAACGTCGCTCCAAGAAAGTAACTTTTCAGGGTCAAGCGCCACCTCAATTTTTTCAAACACCTTCTGCATAAAGAGTGACGGAATCGAGCCGATGAATGAAGAGAACACAATACAAACGAGTGTCAGGGGCAAAAGCACGGGATAGAACGAGAAAAGAAGCTTAATAAGCCTTTTAAATGTTCCCTTCTTTGCCTTTGGGCGTGGCTTCATGCCGGGTCTCATATTAGGCTTCACAGGACTCACCTCCCTTATTCTGAGATGTGTAAATCTCTTTATAGACATCACACGAGCGCATAAGCTCATCGTGGTTGCCTAGTGCTATTACTTTACCACCCTCAAGAACTATAATCTTATCAGCATTCATAACCGACTGAGTACGCTGTGCGATGATAATTTTTGTAGTTTCGGGAATATAAGTTGTCATTTCGTGACGAATATAGGCGTCAGTCTTAGTGTCAACCGCGCTGGTTGAGTCGTCAAGAATAAGTATCTTCGGCTTTTTAAGAAGGGCGCGGGCGATGCAAAGTCTCTGCTTCTGACCGCCGGAAACGTTAGTTCCGCCCTGCTCGATATGGGTATCATATTTGTCCGGGAAGCTCTCGATAAACTCGTCAGCGCAGGCAAGGCGGCACGCCTCCTTGATTTCCTCATCGGTGGCACACTCATTACCCCAGCGCAAATTCTCGCTTATCGTGCCGGAGAACAGCACGTTCTTCTGCAACACTACGGCAACGTTGTTTCTAAGGGTGTCAAGATCGTAATCGCGAACGTCAACGCCGCCGACCTTAACGCTCCCCTCGGTCACGTCGTAAAGACGCGGAATAAGCTGAATAAGAGTCGATTTAGACGAGCCCGTACCGCCGATGATACCGACCGTCTCACCCGACTTTATAGATAAATTAACGTTGTCAAGGGCATAGCGTGTAGCATTTTTGCTATACTTAAAGCTAACGTTATCAAATTCTATGCTGCCGTCGCAGCAGTCATAAATAGGATTCTCAGGGTTGACAAGAAGGCTCTTCTCATCAATAACCTCTACGATACGCTTAGCGGATTCGTAAGCTAAGGTCAACATTACAAAGATCATCGATAGCATCATAAGGCTACTTAAAATCATAAAGCCGTACGTAAGAAGAGCGGAAAGATGTCCGACCTGAAGTGCCTCACCGTTACTGCCGATAATAGTAAATGAGCCGTAGGATAGTACGAATATCATAACGATATTAAGGCATAGCTGCATAATAGGACCGTTAAGCGCAACTATACGCTCTGACACAGTGAAATCATGACAAACCTCTTCTGAGGCATTGCAGAACTTAGCTTCCTCATAATCCTCTCTGACGAACGATTTTACAACACGGATACCCTTCAAGTTCTCCTGAACCGAGGAATTTAGCTTATCGTATTTTTTGAAAACGCGGCGAAATCTCGGCATAGCGCGTGAAATAACGAATGCAAGACCTGCACCCAAAATCGGCACTACGATAACAAAAATCCAAGCCATACTGCCGCCCATTACAAACGCCATTACAATAGCGAAAATGAACATAAATGGTGAACGGATTGCCGTCCTTATGAGCATCATAAAGGCATTCTGCACGTTGGCGACGTCTGTGGTCATACGAGTCACCAGAGAGGGTGTTGAAAATTTATCGATATTTTCAAATGAATAGTCCTGCACAGCGCAATATATATCGCGGCGCAAATTTCTGGCAAAGCCGCATGATGCACTTGCGCACGTAATGCCCGCCGCAGTACCGAATACAAGTGAGAGAATAGCAAGAATGGCAACTATACCGCCATATCCAAGTATACCCCAAATGTCAAGCGAACCGAAGTTGTTGACCAGCTCGGCAATAACCATCGGTATAATGCACTCAATTACAACCTCGCAGGAAACAAGAATGGGGGTTGCAATAGCATTCTTCTTGTTCTCACGCAGGCTCTTTAATAGCGTTTTAAACATTTTTCTTCCTTTCTATTATAAATACAAATATATAATATAACAGATAAATTATACTACTATATAAATTTAATGTCAAGGTTAATATTTACTAATTTTTGTAAATATTTTGTGCTTTTGTTGCCCGTTTTTATTCGGACGAGTCCTTGACTCCTGTACTTACAGGGAGAGTGCAGTATTTTCAGCGCGTTATAAAAAATCACGACAAAAAAGCGCCCCGTGCGAACACGGGGCGCTATGAAAATTGTTCTTACGTAAATCGTATCAGCGGAATTACCAATCGGACTCGTCGCCGCCGGTAAGTGGAGTATCTCCAAACATACCGCCACTCAAGGTGATGATATCCGCGTTAAGTTCGATTACGATTACTTCAGGAGTTTCATACTTATTAGTTTTCATAACAATTATTCCCTCCTTAATTACTGTTCATCGATTGCATTAGCTGCCTTTTCATATTTCCAAGCAGCGTATGCGTAGTTGTAAAGCTTCTCAGCAACAGACTGAGCTGCTGTATCAATTTCTGCAAGAGCCTCAATGTAGTTAGCAAGGCTATAGTATACGGTTACACCGTCCTCTACTGTAAGCTCGATTACGTTAGTAAGAGCGTATGCAGGGATTGTAACTCTGAGAACGCCGTCCTTAACAGTTGCAGTAGTAGTGTAGTAGTTACCTGCCTTAACAGTTACTTCACCGAGAGCTACACCATTCTGAAGCTTAAGAACAAGGTCAAATGCATCGTCAAGGTAGAAGTGTGCAGATGCGAAGTATGTCTCAAGAGCATCAGCGTCAGCAGACTCGATTGCGGGAGTGCTAGCTATCTTACCGCTAAGGAATGCGACAGCTGCGGTACGTGCAAGAGGTGCGTACTCGTAGTTCTGTACCTCGAGAATGTACTTAAGCATATCAACGTACAACTGAGTGAGTTCTGTCTTGTATGCGTAGTCTTTCTTAAGATTGCTGTTGATGTATTCCATAACATTAGTGTTTCTGGAGTAAACAACACCGTCGCTGAAGGTGATTACAATGTAGAGATCACTAAGAGCATACTTAGCAACAAGCTCATAAGAGTATCTGTAGTACTTCTGACCATTAACCTCAACCAAAACGCCCTCAAGCTTCTCGCCGTTAATGGTTACTGTTGCCTTACCATAAGCTTCTTCAATGTTAACGTTGTAGTTGATAGTGCTGGAAAGTGTAAGGTTGGAAAGAAGCTTGTAGCTTGCAGAATCGCCCTCTGTAGCCTCGAAGGTAACAGTCTCGTCTGCAACTACAGGTCTGGTCTTAAGGTTCTTGTCAGCTGGGTTGGTAGCAGCAGGAGTTGTACCATCTGCCCAAAGCTCTACAAGACCGCTAGCCCAGTTAACTGTAGCGTACTGTGAAGTAGCGATAGCGGTAAAGCGAATGTCGTTGGTCTTAACGCCGAGTGCTACGCCGGCAGCGGCTGTAATATTCTTAGTGCCATCATCAATTGCGTACTTAACGCCCTCGCCGAATCTAAGCTCGCCGTTTATGCCAAGACCTGAAGAGGAATGAGCATAGGTAGCGTATACCACGGAGTTAGTGATGTATACAAGCTTGTTCTCATGCTCGCCCTCACCAATATTATACGCGGCGTCATAATTATAACCTTCAGTTTTAGGCATATTAACGAAGGAACCAATAACATTAAACTCACAGTTGTCTGCGTAAAAGTGACGTTCTACGTTAGGAAGCTTGTTAACGTCGTAATCGCTCCAGTCACTATTTAATTTGAAGGTGAAGTATGCACCCTTATCAACGTTAGCTTTAACAACACAGTCGTTAAGATACAGGTAGGTTGGCGTGCTCGTTCTAGCACCCATCAAGAAGCCACCGCCGTTAAGCTCACAATCGTTAAACGTGAGAATACCCGAACGCACGTCAGCGATAAGGGACCAAGAGTTGACAATTACGTTATTAAGAGTAATAGAAGGTGAGCTGTCAGAATGGGAGGTGAAGAAGAATGAGGAGCTATTATTCAAATTAAACGTACCGTTATAGATAGTTAAGCTCCTATTTCCGTTAAGATGTATACCGTGAGGATCTTTAACGCCTGCAGGATCAGAATAGTTATATGCATAACCGTTCATATACCATACGGAGTTATTACCGAATGCTAACGACAAAGCGGTAGAGTTAATATCGTTGTTGAAGTAAAATACTGCTTCATTAACGTTACTGAAGTCACCGCCCGTAAGCACACCGTTATTATAGGTAAGCTTATTGGTAATTACCACGTTGTTAACAGCATCAACAACGAGAAGGTCGTGAAGAGTAGCAGTCGCGTTATAGGTAATTTCCTCAGCGTACTCAAGTCTGGTAAAGTCCCAAGTGAGCGCGTAATACTTACCGTCCTTTTCGTAAACGTTACCGTTGTAAAGGAATGCTGCGTTAGCGCGGGCAAGTGCCTCGTGGTCGCTGAAATAAAGAACTCCATCAATAGTATCAATAAGTTCACCGTTAACGAGAAGCTTAAGAGTCACGGTTCTTGCGTCAGGGGTAACGGTTACTACACCGTTTTCCTCTGTTGCGACATAGCCATTGACTGCTTCGACTTCAGCAGTAAAGTTGTTGAAATCAATCGTAGTGGTAGAAGAAACTTTAATAGCTCTTAAAGGAGAGTGAAGAAGCTTAACCGTGTGTATGCCGCCATCGGTAAGAAGAGCGTCAATCTGCGCATAGGTAACCTCAACACCGTCAACGAGAGCAACGGGTGCGTACGTAAGAGTCTTATGCTCTTTTCTTGCAAACTGGCTGTACTCATCGGTAACGTTACCGTTCGCATCAAGAACGCCCTCTACGTCAGCAGCCGCAAAGCTCTGAGCGTAAACGTTGTCAAGCACAACGTTTGAGCCCCATCTATGAGCGCCTTTGTCGGTGATCTCACAGTAGAGCATTCTAAAGCCGTACCAGTAAGAATTATTGAAGACGTCTGCGGAAAGTTCCTGAGCTAGATAATACTTTTCCACACCGTTGGTGAATGCGTAAAGATAAACAGTATAGGTATCGTCCGCCGTATCATCCGTGTCCTTAGTATCGTGAACAGCGTTAAATACGATGGTAACCTGCGCAGTCTCACCGTAATTTACGTCCTCAAGGAGCGTACTAAGTGTAACTGCCTTAGTGAAAATATACGTATTTGTTCTCACATCTTTAGCAAGGAAGGTCTGGTTCATACCTGCAGAAATAGCGCCGGTCTTAATAAGCTCGTACTGTACTACGTAGATAGGATAGTCGTTTAAGTCACACTTACCGGTCGGAGGACAAACGTCTGACTGGAACTTAAAGGTACTGCCGGTCGTGTGGAAGTTAGCTGCAGTATTTCCGTCGGGCATAGTAATGATATCCCAGCTGGGATCACCGCCATAAGTGTTGTTGAAGTAGTTGCCGAGCATATCCGACTTAACAGCGGTCGTATACTGGCTAGTGTTCGTTGCAGTAGCAACGGTATAGTTAGGAGCAGTTGCCCTAATGATATTTCCGTTAGCAACTACACCTGCACCTGCCAAAAACTTAAGGTCAGACGCCTCAATCCAGCCGTTAGTATTGATAACTGCGTCTGATTTAACATTAACGTCAAGGTTCCAAGGAGCCACGGTATAATCCTGAAGGAACTCAACCTCGTGCGTCATGGTCTTGTCAGCAAGTACTTCATTGATTGCAGGGAAGGAGCCGTACTCCACGCCGTCTATCTTAGCGATCGTCGGGAACTGCATTGCAGCGGTCTTGTACTTATTATCAAGAACGCGCTCGGGTGCAGGATCCGTGTCAGTTTCCTGAAGAGTTACGTTACCTATGTAATACTGAGTGTTAGTAGCAGAGGTGATGAATCTGAAGCCTCTCTCCGA
>JAZQRW010000077.1:0-11065 GCA_045629765.1 Eubacteriales bacterium | reverse complement strand
TATAATTCAGCTAAAGATAAACCATGCGTGCGACCTATTGCGCCTTGGACGCTACACGGTTTCGCAGATCGCCGAGCTTTGCAATTTTTCCGATATTTATTTCTTCAGCCGGCAATTCAAGGAATATATGGGAATTACACCTACACAATTTATCAAAAAATACAGATCGTCAAAATGAGAAAAGGCAATTCCACATTATAGACATATTGAGTATCATCCAAGGGAGAGTAGTGTGTTATAATAGGGACAACACATCTGCGCACAAAATTTAATATTTTCGGACAAAAGACTGTTGTCCCTTATTGAACATACTCTTTGTGAATGTTCTTTAAGGGACAACATTTTTATTCGATTTTGTCTTTACGCCGCCTTGGGCTGCGCCTGCCCGTTGGCAGCATTCAGCATATTCTCAATAAAAATTCCGTACCCCTCAGTAGAATTCGCCACCATTACGTGCGTTACCGCACCCACAAGCTTGCCGTCCTGAATTATTGGGCTACCCGACATTCCGCGCACAATTCCGCCGGTTTCAGCAATCAAGACGGGGTCAGTAACCTTGATTTTGAAGGATTTACTTCCGTCGCTTGATAGGTCTATATCGTGAATTTTGATGCTGTATTCGTATACCTTGCCGTTTTTTACAGTAGAGAGAATCGTTGCAGCTCCCTCGTGTACCTCATCACGCTTTCCGACAACGAGCGGCTCTGAATAAAGAGAGGATGGAGAAAAATCACTGCTGAATTTTCCAAACACACCGCACCCCGTGTTACTGTAAACCTCGCCGATTACCTTATCGGTAAGGACGCCGGTAAGCTCGCCGGGCTTGCCGCTAGCACCCTTATGCACACCGCCGAGGATTACTCCTGTTGCCGTGCCTGCTCCTACCTCGAATAACTCGCCGCTATCACCGTCAAATATGCCGTGACCAAGACCGCCAAACTCATGGGTTTCGGGATCGATGTATGTTACTGTTCCAATCCCTGCCGCACTGTCACGCAGAGCCAATCCCATTTTTTTGACACCCTGCTCTTCGTAGAGTTCTATCTTTGTTGTAAATTTATTACCGTCTCTTTCGCATTCAAGAAGTACAAATCCGCCTTTTACTCCTTGCAATAGCTCCTTTATTTGTTCAATACTATTAACGCTCATGCCATCTATACCGTATATCGTATCGCCAATCTGTAGCTCACAGTTTTTCACAGGATTGGTGACCTTTACGCAGTTGCCTTTGATTTTTGTGCCGAAAACCATTCCGCCGGGTATAAGTCGTAATTCGTCCGTTCCCTTGCCGTTATCCTCTTTATTTTCTTTTTTGCCAAACAGCAATTCCCAGAGTCGTAGTGAAACCTTGACCTCGTCAGTATTGCTTTCGGAAAGAGAAACAATCTGTGCCGCACAAGGCTCGGATAAAAGCTTATCGCTTACCGCACGTCCTTTTGGTATAGAAAAGAATGAGAAGAGAAGACTAAATATTAGGGCAAGACAGATAAAATTTTTGTATCCCATTTCTCTTTTATTCATTTTATTGCCTCCGCATAAATCGAGTCATTTTGTTAAAATGCTACAATAGTAGTTTTGGCGAAATGCAACTCATTTTATGTGTTACAATTAAAGGAAAAACGCATATTTTGGTGTAACCGAATAAAATGAATTTAATCCTACTGCTGTTTACTCCCACTCGACGTAGGGAAAAACAGAAAAAGGCTTTTTCCTATGAAAAAGCCTTTTCATTAATAGTATACCGTGTTAAATTATTTTTAATAGCTGGATGTAAGGTTAGGTTCTTCTTCCAGTATAATTTGTTTGAAAATATCGTATAAATGCAAACTATTATTTGCACAAACTTCAAGATACCTGCTCGGATGTATTGCGGTTTCTAAGAGTATTACTTCCTCGTTTCTCGCACAGGCAAATCCGGCGAGCATCGCAATCTTGAACATCCTCCGCGTTGAATCGTCATCGATAGAAGTAGTATTGAATTTAAATGTAATGGCAGCTACGTTGCGCATATCTATATACATGTCTATTGCGCCGATTCCGGCGGTAGCTTTTAGCAGTAGCTTTAGAAAATAAGCAAAATACTCCGTGCTCACAGACAATGCGCCAACTTGCAGCTGCTTTACGTGCAGATGTATTGCTCCTTTCAGATATTCGTTGCAGAATAGGCTGAATTCTTTGCAAAAGGCTGCAGTGCTGATCGTTTGCTTCTTCTTTAAAATCGGATAGTATTCGGGTAAATACTTCCTGTCAATTTTTCTTAACTTTAGCATAGTTAATTCATATTGATAGCCGAGTGTACAATGCTGTTGTATTCCTCTGTAAAGCTTGCGCTTTCCAAGAGCTGAGATGCGCATTCCTCGTGCTTAGATCCTATAATATTCGTAAGATACGTGTAAAGAATGTAGTTGTAGTATTTTTCAAAATGCTCTTCGTTTTTCTCAGCGCGGTACAGAATGTAAAGACCGCCGCCAAGATTATCCGATATAGGCACTATCTCGCTTACTTCGTTTAATTCCAAACTGAAAGCGGCTTCGGTTAAATCAGCATAATACAGCTTGTTTAAATTATTCTTAGCTATAACGCCTCTTTCAACATCGGGCATAGAGCTTGTAGAGTTTTGCACGATTGCAAGAGCTACCGCGGTGTCGCCTGAGGATTTTGCATAAATAATGTTGTTTCTCAAGCGCTCTGCCTTATCGGCTGCTTCTTCCGGTGTGAAATAATCCGAGTTGATGTAAGCGCGCATAATTCTTAAGCACTCGTCACTGTAATAAAAGCTTCTTATGTCGTCTATCGTGTAGCTCAATTTGCCGTTTACGGTGTCTATATCAGTGCCGTCCTCGGTGAGATTGCCTATGAAGTAATTTTGAATTTCATCAACCGCGATGGAGTATCTGTACAGTAATACCTGCGTCTGATAATTAAGGTTATCATTTTTGAGAGCCTCAAGATATTTATCATAATTTCCATAACCGTCAATACCGGAGGCTGTATCGCCCTCAACGCTTATTCGTATATATTCCTCAATTTGTTTTTCTACTTCAGCGGAATACATATTTATATCGCACTGACGCGCCAATTCTAACGCGGAATAGACGTAGCAAATTCGGTTGATGATAATACCGTTAATTTCTTCGATATATTTGTCCTTATCCTCGCCTGTCCAAACCGATTCATCTCCACCGTCCACCTCTGACTTGAAATTCAGGAAGAATGCGCGGTATAGCTCGTACTTGACGTCGTAAGATTTACCGTTATAGGAAAGGCGCATAATAACGGTATTCTCTTCGTCGGTGCTTTCGATAGGCTCATATTTTTGCTTGTTGCAAGCAAAGAGTGAAAAAAGACTCACGATAATAAGTGCTGTGGCGATAACTTTTTTAAAAATCCCTTTAAGCATATATTAACTCCCCAAGGCATCTGATAATTATTCATATAATGGAATTCTACCAAAATATTATTAAAAAATCAAGTATTGAGGGAAATTTTCTCTAATTTACGGAAAAATATTTTGAAAAGCCAATATTTTAAGAAACAATTGCATTTTTTTAATATATATGCTAAAATAGTATCAAAACGCAAAAGGAGCATACTATGGAAGAAAAATACGTCGTACAAATGTCTAAGATAATTGATGAATTCAAACTTGAATCAATATATTTGCCGGATCTTCCCGAAAACATTTCGGTCACTTGCTCAAGAGTTAATAGACCCGGACTTCAAATGGTCGGATTCTACGATCATTATGAATCTATTAGATTGCAGATTATAGGTAAGGTTGAGGATTTATTCTTGGCGCAACTGCCTGCTGAAGAGAGAAAGATGCGACTTGAGGAGTTCTTCCGATCAGCTCCTGTCGGTGTCATCGTTACGTCATCTCTTAATATATCCGATGAAGCAATAGCGTTAGCTGAGAAGTATAGTGTTCCATTATTGAGAACCTCACAGCGCACATCAGAATTTATGGCGGCGCTAATAGCCTACCTTAACGTTCAGCTCGGCCCTAGAATTACAAGACACGGCGTGTTTATCGAGGTGTACGGTGAGGGTATTTTGCTGCTGGGTGATTCCGGCGTCGGTAAGAGCGAAACCGCGATTGAGCTTATAAAAAGAGGACACAGGCTTATAGCTGACGATGCCGTTGAAATCAAGAAGGTTTCCGCCACTACTCTTGTAGGCAGAGCACCGGAGATTATTCGTCATTACGTAGAGCTTCGTGGTATCGGCATCGTTGACGTAAGACGTCTGTTTGGTATGGGCTCGGTTAAGGATACGGAGAAGATTGACTTGGTTATCAATCTTGAGCATTGGCAGGACGGCAAGATGTATGATAGATTGGGACTTGACGAGAGCACTACAGAGATTCTCGGTATTAACGTTCCTTCAATAGTTATCCCCGTATCTCCCGGACGAAATCTCTCGGTTGTTATCGAGGTTGCGGCTATGAATAATAGACAAAAGAGAATGGGCTATAACACCGCTCAGGAATTCAATAAGCGACTTATGGATTCTATGGGAATGGGCAAGTAAATTTGATAAATATAACTAAGACACTTATGGCAACGTAGGTGTCTTTTTTTGCGTGATATTCATAAATTGCTAAGAATAAGCATATAGTTCTATAGTAATTGAATTTTGGAGGATTATATGGAAGAAAATACTTTTTTAAAGCATAGGGTTATTTCTCCCTTGATATGCGAGAGTGCAGCGGAATACGTATTACCGGATTATTGCACGGATATAAGGAAAATACTTTACACGGGTGCCAGGGTATTGCCGCTTGGTAGCTTTGAGGGAAACGGTAGCACAGAGTTTTCGGGTAGTGTAGAATATACCGTCGTTTACGAGGATCAGGAGCATGGCCTTAACTCCTGTAAATTCACCTCGGAATATGAGTTGGCGGTAAAATGTGATGAGGATGAATACGAAAATTCACATTGCGAAGTGAATATATCTACATTTAGCATTCGCCCTGTAGCTCCGAGAAAGCTGTCAGCTAAATGCTCGCTTTGCGCATCGGTTGGCATTAACGAGAGAAAGAGCAAAGGTGTTGAGGGCGATACGTTTGCTTCGCATTCCCCCGAGGTGTACGAGAGGGAAGTCAATTATCGCACGTTTGAGAGCTATAAGACGGATAATAAGTCGGTTAGAACCGAAAACTTATTTATAGACGGAGCGATAGAGGATGATATAAGCATTTATTCTATGAATGTCACACCGCGTCAGATTAGTTATATAGTAAGCGAGGATGGCGTTGAGGTCAAAGGACAGCTTCTGGTAAAGCTACTTTATAAAAACGGTGATGCTATGGCAAACGTAAACGAGCACGCACTTGATTTTTCCGAGCAAATCGATGTGAATACCTCAGCGGACTTCTATCTTCCTAAGGTGACGGTAGGAGGTACAAAATACGGTGTGGAAGCGCGCGATGACGGCGTTCTCATTTACACCGACGTTGAGTATTCTGTGCTTCTCGAGTGCCATGGTAATGAAAAGCTATCGCTGGTGTCAGACTGTTATCTTTGCGACTACGATGTTGATAATGAATATGGCGAATTTTATTATACAAGGCTCATCAATGCATCGTTAAGCGAGGTTGTGCGCGAGTACGAGGTGTCACGTGAGAGCGTTGACGGAGCCAATATACGAAATGTTATTAAAGCGGATGCTATAGCAAAAATCAACAACACAAAAATTTCCGAAAACAGTGTTGAAATGGAAGGCACAATACGTATAAGTGCAATTACGTGTGAAATTAGAGAAGACGGAACACTTGGATACGGTATTGTTAAATTTGAGCTGCCACTCAAAGAAAATGTAAAGTATGATTTACAATTATCGGATGATTACCGTGCAGAATGTTCTGTGAACGTCATAAACGTTGATATTGACGTTGACGCGACATCGTTATATTCAACCGCCTCGCTTGCTATCAATTGTATAGTTCTCAGTGATGAAAAAGCGCCAATCCTTACATCCTCCTATACCTTTGGCGAGATGCTAAAGCGGGAGGACGGGGTTGTAACCGTTTACTATCCCGAGCGCACGGATTCACTCTTCTCGGTGGCTAAGAAATTTCACAAGGCGCTTGTAGCGCTTGCTTCTGACAATGCGCTGAGTGAGAGCGCATTTGCTTCGCCCTACGCCTCTCATTCGCTCGACGGTGTGGAGTCCTTAATTATTACTTAATACTTTAATATACTTTCGGGAGGGTTACGACTCTCCCGTTTTATGTTGAATATTATGTGTCCCGTTTTATGTTGAATATTATGCGTATTGATTTTTGCGCGCAACTATGTTACAATAGCTTTGATAACAATTTGTTTAAGGAGGAAAATCAAAATGCAAATTCAGAAAATCTCTTTTTTAATTTTATGCGTACTTTTAACGCTTGCCTTGGCTTCGTGTAGCCTGAATCTTCCTGACGATACGACAAAATCTGATGGATTCGACACGACTAAGGTTACTTTTCTCTCAGCGTACACCGAGGCGCAGAATAAAGGCTTTGAGGGCACTCTTGAGGAATTTATCGCGCTCATCAGCGGTAAAGACGGCGTAAACGGTAAGGATGGCGTTAGTATCACTACGCTTTTAGTTAATGAGAACGGTGAGCTTTTAGTAGTTCTTTCCGATGGTAGAATTGTTAACTGCGGTATTGTCAAGGGCGCGGATGGCAAAGATGGCAAAGACGGCGCAGACGGCGTGACACCTACCATTACAATTAGCGAGGATGGCTACTGGGTGATCAATGGCACAAAGACCGAATATAAGGCTATTGGCGTTGATGGCGCTAATGGTACAAATGGCGCAGATGGTAAGGACGGCGCAGACGGCGTGACACCTACCATTACAATTAGCGAGGACGGCTATTGGGTAATCAACGGCACAAAGACCGAATATAAGGCTGTTGGCGTTGACGGTATTAACGGAACGAATGGTACAAACGGAACTAATGGAACTAATGGTACTGACGGCAAGGACGGCGTAGGCATTAAGGGTGTTGCCTTTGATGAAGATGGCAGACTTGTTATAACTCTTACTGATGGCACGGTTCTCGACCCCATTGAGATGCCTAAAGAGGAGGTACACATTCACGACTTTGGCGAGTGGATTGATTTCAGTGGCTATAACGTTAGCTGTGAGCATAAGCTTTTGTATCGAGTGTGTGACGAATGCTCTGTTCTCGAATGGAAAAAAAGCGTAAATACTCACACCTGGCAGGAAACGTATTCCTACGACGCATTCTTCCATTGGTACGCTTGCACAAATTGTGATGCAGTAAACGGATATGGTATGCATGTTGCAAACGAGGATGGATATTGTGAGTCTTGCACTAAGCAGTTTTTGGGCATTGATTACGTGGTAAACTCAAAGGCTGTGCTTGATATGGCTTTGCCTCTAAAGGGCAATATAACCATTGCGTCCGACATTCTTTACACTACGTATACGGAGTCCGGACTTAGCAATAACGAGAACATAGTGATTGATTACGATGCAACTATCACTATTGAAGAGGGTAAAACACTCACCGCAGGCGGCTCCAACGGTGCTATTCAAACTACTGGTAGCGCGGTTGTTACTCTTGACGGTGCCGGTACTATTAAGGCTGACCTTGGTTCTGATAACTACTCTATGGCAGTATTCGCTAAGGATAACTCCGTAGTTAAGATTACTAACGGTTACTACACAAATACCGCAGCTCCAGATAATAGATGTGACCTTATCTACGCTCGTGACAACGCTCGTATTGAGATTTCCGGCGGTACGTTCAAGACTGCTGATGTTGCTTATACTCTTAACTGCAAGGATGGTTCTAACGCTGTTATCATCGTTTCCGGTGGTATGTTCTATCAGTTCAATCCTGCTGAGAACTCAGTAGGCGATGGCGAGGTTGTTCTTGCTGACGGCTACACCGTAGTTCGTTGCAACGAGGACGGCACAGCTAACGAGGCAGGCGAGTGGTACAAGGTTGTTAAGGCTAATTAATAAATTATACAAACAAAAGGAACGGCAAAATGCCGTTCCTTTTTACTTTAATCCGTTTTTTGCAAATAATTATTTACATTAAATGTGATTTACGCTTTGGTTTACGCTTGTTCCAACCAATTCTTGCCCGTTGTAACGTCAACAGTAAGTGGAACGGAGAGCTCAACAGCCTTCTCCATTTCCTTTTTAACAAGCTTTTTGCAAAGCTCAACTTGGTCATCTCTTACCTCGATTATCAGTTCGTCATGCACCTGCATTACAATTCTTGCGTCGAGCTTTTCCTTCTTCAAACGACGGTAAACGCCCAGCATTGCAATCTTCATAATATCCGCTGCCGCGCCCTGTATAGGTGCATTCATAGCGACGCGCTTGCCGAATGCTCGGAGCATTCCGTTGCTTGCGTTTAACTCGGGGATATATCTTCTTCTGCCAAGCGGTGTGGTGGTGTATCCGTCCTTTGTTGCACGCTCGACTACCTCGGTAAGATACGCATCGATGCCGGGATAATTCATAAGATAGTTTTTGATATACTGTGACGCTTCCTGAGTGGTCGTGCCGATGTCTTTTGCAAGCGAGAAGCCGCCGATGCCGTATACAATGCCGAAGTTTACCGCCTTGGCGCGCTTTCTCATATCATCGCTGACGAATTCCTCTGGAATGTTGAATACTGCCGCCGCAGTCTTCCTGTGAATATCTTCACCTGATTTAAACGCCTCACACATATTGTAGTCGTCCGAAATGTGCGCCAAAAGACGAAGCTCGATCTGTGAGTAGTCGGCGTCAACCAGGCTATAGCCATCTTCTGAGATGAAGAAACGGCGCATCTCTCTGCCGAGGGGTGTCTTAATAGGAATATTTTGTAGGTTTGGGTCAGTGCTAGAGAGTCTGCCTGTTGCCGTAAGCGCCATCTTGAAGTCGGTGTGAATTCTATCATTGCCGTCACGAGCGTCAACTAAGGGCTTTGTGTACGTGCTTCTTAGCTTCGTAACCTGACGATACTCTAGTATATCGTCAATAATCGGTGACTGCACGCGCATTTCCTCGAGCGTCTGTGCATCTGTGTGATAACCTGTTTTGCTCTTTTTCTTGCTTGATGTAAGACCGAGCTTTTCGTACAGCACCTCGCCTAATTGCTTCGGAGAATTGATGTTGAAGGGCTCACCCGCTGTTTCATATATCTTCTCGGTAAGCTCGTCTGCAAGGGTACCGAGAGCCTCACCAAACTCGCCTATTTTATCGGGATTGATTTTAAATCCGTTGATTTCAATATCACAAAGAACATTGATGAGCGGAATTTCTATATCGAATAAAATCTTGTCAAGTCCATCGTCACATACGCGTTTTCTTAACACGTCCTCGAGCTTACACATGATTTCTGGACAGGGTTCATCGTTTGATAGCGCAACACCCAAGAACATTGAAGCGAGTGAGGGAATACCTGCGCTTCCGCTACCCGGATTTAACACGTACTCATACATACACAGGTCGAGAAAGACAATTTTATCGCAATTTACTGCGTTTTTACGCAATAAATGACATAACGTCTTTCCGTCGTAGCATATAATTTTTTTGTTCTCAAGACATGATTTAATGTCCTTGATTTCACCGTTATAAAGCAAGTTTTCTTCGTTTACATAAAGATAAAACTCATTGTTTGCGCCTAATTGTAAAGAAATGTTGTCAAATTCAAGGGATTTTAAGTATTCAGCATCAATTTGCTTGAATTCTGCCTTTGCCACTGCTTCCTCGGCTTTTGGCGCATCAGGCTCAGGGCTCTGCGCCTTTGTGAGCGCAAACTTGGTGATAAATGAGTTCAACTCAAGCTCGGAAAATTTCTGATAAAGAGCACCCGTGTTAAATCCTTTGTACTCCAAATTTTCAAGCTTTGCGTCGATTGGTGCATTCGTTGCAATTTTTGCAAGTGTTCTTGAGAGAAATGCATTATCTCTGTCGCGGAGCAGCTTTTCTCTTACACCCTTAGAAATAGACTTATCCTCGATATTTTCGTAAATGCCCTCGAGGTTTTTAAACGACTGTATAAGCCCTGCCGCAGTTTTTTCTCCTACGCCGGCAACACCGGGAATATTATCCGAGGAATCACCCATTAAAGCCTTCATATCGACGAATTCAGACGGTTCAACGCCATACTTCGCGTAGAATTCATCTCTTTTCATAGTGAGCGTGTCGCTGTTCGTTGCGAGCAAAACCGATATTCTATCGTCAATGAGCTGTAGTAAATCTCTGTCACCTGTAAGAATATAGCTCTCTGCCTCTGGCAAGTCCCACGCCATTTTCGCTACCGTGCCCTGGATGTCGTCCGCCTCCCAGCCCGGAAGCTCGAGCACCTTAATTCCCATAAACTCGAGTATTTCCTTTGCATCGGGGAACTGAGATAAAAGCTCCGGGGGCGTTGACCTTCTCCCTGCTTTATATTCGGTATACATTTCGTGTCTGAATGTAGGGTGCTTTACATCGAAGGCAACCGCTGCATAATCAGGCTTTATCGCATTTAGTTGCTTTGAAATGATGTTAACCATGCCGTAAATTGCATTTGTGTACTTACCGCTCTTGGTAGTGAGCGGTTTAATGCCATAAAATGCGCGGTTAATTATACTATTTCCGTCAATTACCAGAATTTTCTTCATAATTTACTTCGTCCTCGCTGCTTACGCTATCAATAAGAACCTCACTTGTTTCGTTGGTTGAAGGTAACTCACTCACGAAAAAGCTCTCTTGCATGTATTCTTCTTCTGCCGGTTCAAATGGTTGTGGTTCATTTTGTGTATCTGGGTTTGCGTTATCGGCTTCACTTATGTCAAGCAAATCTTCAATTGACATTTGCACGGCGTACTTTTCCTTGTAGAATATATCGTTTTCTTCAATTCTTTGGTCTTGCTCGTTTGCGAATTTGGAGAATGATGCTATCAGCTGACTTTCTTCATCACGGGGCAGGAAAAGACAAATAAACAATCTTGCGGTGATGTAAATAAAAAGTGTTAGCATAAAGATGCTCTCT
This sequence comes from Eubacteriales bacterium, assembly GCA_045629765.1. Classification (GTDB taxonomy): domain Bacteria; phylum Bacillota; class Clostridia; order Oscillospirales; family CAG-272; genus UBA1740. Next base: position 63 of record JAZQRW010000077.1, on the reverse strand, counting down.
TCGATGCTGTTGCTAATCACGATACCGCGCACAAAATACATTATCAAAGAAGGAATTGCGGAG
>JAZQRW010000076.1:0-19889 GCA_045629765.1 Eubacteriales bacterium | reverse complement strand
TGCATATTAGATGTCTTTGCAATAATATTTGCAACCGTGCTCTTGCCCGTTCCGGGAGGACCAAAGAATATCATATTGGGAATACGGTTGTTATCTACCAGCTTGCGTAAAATTCCGTTTTCACCAACGAGATGCGTCTGTCCGGCAATCTCGTCAAAGGTCGTCGGACGCAGTCTATCTGCTAATGGTTGATTTAACATATTATATAAATTTTACCTTTCGTTTATGAAATCGTAGAGTCGTTGTAAATTAGGTTGTCGAGACGTTTTTTTAATTCACTGTGGCATTCGAGCGACAATTCGGGGTCTTCCGATACAATTTGCTTAGAAATTGAAAATGCAAGATCAAGCAAATTTTCCTCAAGATATGTAGAAGCAATTTTGAACTCAAAACCGCCACTCTGCCTTAAATCAACATCGTTATTTGAAGAAAAGAAGTCGCCCGGGCCTCTCATAACCAAATCTTTTTCAGCTATGTCAAATCCGTTGTATGTCGTGCGCATAACTTGCAGTCTTGAGGTTGATTTCTCGTTTTTTGCATCGGAAACAAGCACACAATACGCCTTTTTATCACCCCTGCCGACTCTTCCTCGTAGCTGATGCAACTGGGAAAGTCCGAATCTTTCTGCGTTCTCGATTATCATAAGAGTTGCATTTGGCACGTTGACGCCAACCTCTATAACGGTGGTTGAAACGAGAACATTTGTCTCAGCGGAAACAAAGCTGCTCATAACCGCTTCCTTCTCGGCATTACTCATTTTGCCATTTAAGCATTCAATTTTTACGTTCGGAAGCGCGCGTCTTAATGCCTCGGTATACTCTTGCGTGTTTTTGAGCCTTGGCTCATCATCGTTAAAATCATCGTTCTCAAGCTCGTCGTTCGCTTCAATGCTCGGACATACAACGTAGCACTGACCGCCCAGAGAAACCTGTTTTAAAATAAAATCGTTTAGCCTGTCGCGATAATTTTCGTCAACAACAAAGGTATCCACGCGTTGTCTGCCCTTAGGCATATCCGTGATTCTGGTAATATCCAAATCTCCGTACATGGCAAGTGCTAGCGAACGCGGTATTGGTGTGGCACTCATAACCAAAAGATGCGCATTTTTGGATTTATCCTTTAGCTTGGCGCGCTGTGCGACACCGAATCTGTGCTGCTCGTCCGTGATAACCAGACCGAGCTTATTAAAAGCAACTTTATCGGAAATTAAAGCATGTGTACCGATAACAACATCAATATCACCGCTTTCAAGAGAGGCGTAAATACTTCTTTTCTGTGCTTGTGTGCAAGAACCTGTTAGCAGTACGACATTATATCCGAGTTTACAAAGCAATTTTGAGAACTGCTCGAAGTGCTGTGCTGCCAAAATCTCGGTAGGAACCATAACAGCACACTGATATCCGGAGTGAATTGCAATATAAGCGGCAAGAACCGCACATATCGTCTTACCGCACCCAACATCACCGATTATTATTCTAGTCATAGCAGAAGGTGCGCCATCGGACGAATTAAGCACGGTGTCACGGTATATATCATTTACCGCAGATTTCTGTGAATCAGTAAGCTCATATGGGAGTTCATTCAAAACGGGCTTTAAATCGCAGGGAGCAAAGCTTACGCTATGACTTTTTGCACGGTGATGCTTACTTAGAGAAATTCCCATACCGAAGAGCAGCAGCTCATCAAAGGCAAGTCTGCGCTTTGCGTTATTCAAATCGTCGATATTTGTAGGGAAGTGTATGTTTTTAAGCGCAAATGACAAAGATGGAAGCCCTAAATTCAGTCGTATATTCTCAGGCAGGAAGTCTTTGATATACGGAACTGAGTCGTTGAGCGCATTTTTTACAAGAGATGTCAATAGCTTTGAATTGATACCGTCGGTAAGCGGGTAAATAGGTGTGAAATCAGGTAAATCTACTCCATCAACGTACGGTTCATATTTAGGGTTGAGAAGCGTTAGTCGCTTAGTCTTAGAAAATGAAGCTTTAGCGTAAAATCTGTAAACAGCACCCACTTTAAAAACGTCCTTGACAAAGGGGGAGTTGAAGAAAATGACCTCACATGAGCCGCTATCATCAAAGGCTCGGAATTTTGAAATAGTTATACCGCGTTTAACCTTTGCCGATGCGACTGTGCTGGCGACAGTCAAAACGTAAGAGCAGAGCGTATCAGTGCTGAAAGTGCCTAATTGGCGAACATTTCCGCGGTTCTCATAATAGCGAGGGAAATGATACAGTAAATCTTCGGTTGTATAGATACCCAATTTATTTAACTTTGCAGCGCGAGTCTTGCCAATTCCCGAAAGTTCACTTATCGGTAATCGCAGCCGATTTGACAAATCCATTACTATCCCTCTCTTTCTAAACTTTATTTTACACTATTAAACCGAAATTTGCAAGTAATAAACGAAATTTACCTAAAAGTAAGCGAAAATATTTATTTTATACTTTACAAAAGCGGCATTTTGTGTTATAATTATCCAGTATAATTATTTTATTTTATTATTTTTCTTTTAGGAGGGTAGAATATGCGTGATAAAAATAACGAAATTCCGCTTTTAACTCGTAAGGAAAGCATAACTATAATTTCTTTAGCTTGCATAAATTTTGCTATTTTCGGCATTTTAGCTCAGCTTACCGATATACCTGCAATTGCACTGGCAGTTATCACATCACTTATGTTTCTGACCGAGATTGCAATTTTATCTGTCAAGCGTACACAACGTCAAAAGCAATTGCCCGTGGCAAGCATATACGATATGCTTGCAGAAAGATGCAGTGTAGTCGTAAAGAATACCAAGAGTCCATACGCGGCGTTTGATTCATACGGCACTCTTCTTTGGTGCAATCATGCCATGATGAATATTATTAACACTGATAAAAACCCCGTCGGACAAAATATTTCAGATTTGTTTGGTGATGCTATTGATCCTGTTGACTTTGGCACAAAGCCAATTACCATTGACGGTAATATATATTCTGTAGAAAGCTTTAACGTCCCAACTGCGACTGACGAGAGTATTTACTTGTTATCGTTATCTGACATAACGGAGCTTTCACGTCTTGAAAATAAATACAATAATAATCGTGTTTGTGTAGCATATATTGCAATTGATAACATTGAAGACGTATTACAGTACGTACAGGAAAAATTCCGTATTGCCGTTTCAAGAGTTGACGAAAAACTAAAAAATTGGGCTGAATCAATCAATGCGATTATCAAGACGTACGAAAATGATAAGTACATTATGTTGCTTAGCTCAAGCGTTCTTGACGAGTGCTTGGACAATAGATTTAGCATTCTTGATGAAATCAGGCAAATTCGAGTAGGCGATGGCGTTTCCATTACTATCTCTATGGGTGTTGCCCGTTCTGATGGCAGTCTTCAGGATACAGAGCTTGCTGCAAGAGATGCAATAGACTTGGCGCTTCAGCGTGGCGGTGACCAAGTTGTATACTATAATGAGGGCGTTACAGAGTACTACGGTGGTAGAACCAAGTCGGTTTATAAGCGTTCCAACGTACGTTCCAGAACCTTCACAAATCAGTTAATGGCTCTTATGGCACGTTCGGATAACGTCTTGGTTATGGGACACAGATACGGAGATTTTGACTCCTTCGGTGCTACCATTGGTATCGCAAAGATTGCGATGCTTTGCGGTGTTAAAGTAAATATTGCCGTGGATTTGCGTGATAAGAACCTTGAGCCTTGTATTGCTGTAATGCAACAAAACGAGGCATATTCACAAATCTTCGTTGATAACGCCGACGGTCTTGATTTGGTTAACTCCGATACCTTAGTCGTTCTGGTTGACCATAGTTCAATAGGCAGAGCGCAGTTCAGTGATATTTCAGGTAAAGCGAAGAAAATCGCAATCGTTGACCACCATAGAAAAACTGATGCTTTCTCTGATACGGTCGAGATATACTATATTGAGCCATCTGCGTCTTCTACATGTGAATTAGTAACCGAGATGCTGGAGAGCGCGGTAAGCTCGCAGAATCTTATTAAAGAAGAGGCAGATATGCTTCTTGCAGGTATTTTGCTTGATACTAAGCAATTTACTCGAAACACCGGAACTCGTACGTTTGGCAGTGCTCAGTACTTAAGAGGTGCCGGCGCGAACCCCACAGACGTATATGCACTATTCAAAACTGCGGCTGATGACCTCAAAAAAGAGTCAAGATTCCATACCGCAATCACGATTTATCGCGGAAATATTGCTATTTCCTGCTGTGACGCTGATACCGATGAGTCGTATCGAATTATCGCATCTAAGGCTGCGGATAAGATGCTTACGCTTAGAGAAATAGATGCAGCGTTTACAATCGTAAGAATAGGCGAGCAAATTCACATTTCCGGTAGATCTAACGGAAACATCAACGTGCAGCTTATACTTGAAAAAATGCACGGAGGCGGTCACTTTGACGTTGCCGGTGCGCAAATCAATGATGAGTCGGTGCTAAACGTTCTCGAGACATTAAAATCGTGTATAGACGACTATCTTGATGCTGAATAATTTGTAATTTTGATTGGAGAATATTATGAAGGTTATTTTACTTTGTGATGTAAAAGGACAGGGAAAAAAGGATCAGATTATCGACGTTTCCGACGGATACGCAAGAAACTTCCTGTTCCCGCAAAAAAAGGCGATTCCCGCCGATTCCAAGGCTACAAGCGAACTTAAGAGCAAGGAGGAATCCAAGCAGTACAAGCTTTCCGAAGAGCGCAAGGCGGCGCAGGCTCTTGCTGAAAAAATCAAGGCTGTTGAGCTTACTATAAAAATGGAGCACGGTCAAGACGGCAGAATGTACGGTTCGGTTACAGCTAAGGACTTGGCTCAGGAACTTGGTAAGGCACTTAATATGGAATTTGACAAGAGAAAAATCAATCTTAAAGAAACCATACGCGCTTACGGTAAATACTCTGTTGAAATCAAGCTCTTCCAGGAAATTTCCGCTAACTTTACAGTAACTATACACGACTGATTTACGCTTTTTAAGAGGACAATATGGACGCTAACAACGCAATAATTAAGCAAATGCCTGTATCTATCGATGCCGAGCAGGCAGTTTTGGGCTCGATTATTATTAAGCCGGAAACGCTCGATAGTATTGGTGGTATGCTGACGGTTGAAGATTTTTATCTTCAGGATCATAAGCATATATATACTACCTTACTCAGCATGTATGCAGAGAGTAAGACTATTGATACCGTTACACTTGTTAACTCACTTTCTGAGCTTATTGGTAAAGAAAAAGAGAGCATTGTACAGTATATAAAGCTCATTGCAGATTCTGTTCCTGCGATATCCAACGTTAAGGATTATGCAAGAATAGTCAAAGATAAGTCTATTTTAAGACATTTGATTGATGCGTGCGATGACATAAATAGGGATGCATACGAAGAGAGTACGTCCGTAAGGAATATTCTTGATAATGCTGAGCAGAGGATTTTTGATATTGCCACAGGCAATGATACTAAGGAATTTAGACATATACGCGATATCCTTAACAACGTATACCGTGACCTTGAGGTTTTGAGCGAGACAAAGGGCGCTGTAAGCGGTACAAAGACAGGATTCTCAGGACTCGACAAGGTGCTTGTACAAATGGGTAAGGGCGATTTAGTAATCGTCGGCGCGCGTCCCGGTATGGGTAAGACTTCATTTGCGATGAATATTGCTACTAACGTTGCAAGGCTTACAAAAAAGGCAGTGGCTATATTCTCACTCGAGATGTCAGGCGAGCAGTTAGTTACAAGAATGTTATCAAGTGAGGCGCTTATCGACTCCTACAGTCTTCGTACAGGCAATCTTACAGAAGAAGATTGGACAAGTCTGGCCGGCTCCGTACAGCAGTTGTCCGGATGTGATATTCTCATTGACGATACCTCTCAAATCACCACGACGGAAATGAAGGGAAAGCTCCGTCGCGTTAAGAATCTGGGTATGGTTGTAATAGACTATATCGGTCTTATGCAGAGCACATCCAACACTGACAACAGAGCTCAGGCAGTTGGCGAAATTTCTCGTAACCTAAAGGTTATGGCTAAGGATATGGGTGTTCCGATCATTTGCTGTGCACAGCTTAACCGTGGTACCGAATCAAGACCCGGCGCAGGCAAGAGACCGACGCTCGCTGACCTTCGTGACTCGGGTTCTATTGAGCAAGATGCCGATATAGTTCTATTCTTATACCGTGACGAATATTATAAAGACATTAGCGGTCAGAAAGACGACGGTTCGTCCTCCGCAACTGACAGTGCTAATATTGCAGAAGTCATTGTTGCCAAGAATCGTCATGGCTCTGTAGGTAACGTAAAGATGGGATGGGTTGGTCAGTTTACTAAGTTCCGAACACTTCAAGAGGATACTAATGAATAAAAGAATAAACAATCTTTTTACCGATGCCGATGGCAATAAGGTTTATAAAAGGATTATTTCGCATATTCTTAGACATGGAATTGATAAGCAGATTGAAAAAGGTGTTTTGCTTGGTCTTTCCGGCGGTGCCGATTCTGTATTTCTGCTCTCATTTCTCGTTTATTATAAAACTATATCTAACCTTGATTTTCCTATTCTTGCTTGCCACGTAAACCATGGTATAAGGCATGGCGAGGCAGAACGTGATGAGGAATTCTCAAGGCAACTCTCAGAGGCACTGAAAATCGAATTTACATCGTCAAAAATTGACGTTCCCGCTCTCTCCGAGGAGTACTCGTTAGGTCTTGAAGAAACAGCGCGAAATGCACGATATAACTATTTTAATGAGATAATCCGCGGCAGAGATAATTTATCTACTATCGCAGTAGCACATAATTCAACAGATAACTGTGAAACTGTCATTTTCAATCTTACGAGGGGATGCGGCATTACCGGTCTAGGCGGAATTAAACCCTGCCGTGATAATATCGTAAGACCTATCTTGTGCGTTTCCAAGGAAGAAATAATAGGTTTACTCGATAGATTTGAAATTCCTTATGTTACAGACTCGACGAATGCAGACTGTGATTACACGAGAAACTATATCAGACATAAAATCTTGCCGCATCTGTCAGTGCTTAATCCATCGTACCAAGATACCATTATGCGCATGTGTGAAACCACACAAAAGGATGCGGATTATTTGAACACTGTGGCAGAACAGCAATTCAATCGGATTCTGGATAACGGGCAGATCTCACGCCGGGATTTAATCGCTTTACACACTGCTATTTCTTCGCGAGTATTGATGCTTTTTGCAAGGAAACACGCTGACGCCCAGATCACCTCTGCTCATATCAATGACATTTTATCGCTACTTAATACCGATAATTTTTCATATTCAATCTCGGGCGAATACAATTTTGTTTGTGAAAGGGGTAATTGTTACTTTTCGGCAAAAGCTAAAATAACAAACAGCGACTTTTTTCAAAAGCTCACCCTAGGATATAATTCACTTACCGGCTATGCCGCCGATATTTATCTTGGAAAAGCCAATGAATTTTCTTCAAATATTTACAAATTTTCAATACAAACTAAAATTTCATCTGCTATAATAGATAGCGATGTATTTGTTAGATTTAGAAAAAATGGGGATTCATACAGATACGGAAATATTACGCATAAGTTGAAAAAGGTTTTTAATGACAAAAATGTTCCACCGTCTGTAAGAGATCTTATTCCTATTATTGCTAATCAGGACGGAATCGTCTGGATACCCGGCCTGAGCGTGTGTGACGGTCTTTTTGACAAGGATAGCGAATATATTATCGCACTATGTATCCGAGAGCCAAATTCTACCGATGCACAAATATACACATTAAATAAATTAAACGCGAAAAACAAGTTATAATAAGCATAGCACATATAAGAAAGGCTTAGAATATATATAATGAAGGTAAATTTTAAGAACATAATATTTCTGATTTTACTGATTGTGGCAGTTATCGTTTCAACATCAGCCTTCTCAGCGCTCAACACCCAAGGTGAAGAATTTACCTATGGAGATTTAATTGAGAAGTTCGAGAATGACGAGGTAAAATCCTTCGTCGTTGACGGCAATTCGGTAATCACAATTACTTTAAAAACTCAAGACAAGCAGGGAAAGTATATCACTCATTCCTATACCCTCATCAATCAGGCGCAATTTGCAACTATACACAATTACGCTATAGGTAAAGATGATAACGGTAATCCTCTCTGTCCCAGCCTTGAAAACTACAATTTTGAAACGGAAGAGCCCACTCCCTGGTATCAGTTATATTTGCCATACATAATTGTTGGCATCGTGATCATCGTTCTTGCTATCATAACCTTTAAGGGTGCAGGTGCAGGTGCAGGCGGTAAGATTGGCTCTTTCTCAAAATCTAAAGCAAGAGTATCCGTGCCTGACAAGGATTCGGTTAAATTTACCGATGTTGCAGGCGCTGATGAAGAAAAGGCAGAGCTTGAGGAAATTGTGGAATTCCTTAAGAACCCAAGTAAGTTTATCAAGCTCGGTGCAAGAATTCCGCGCGGCGTGCTTCTTGTAGGCCCTCCAGGTACCGGTAAGACTCTTCTTGCTAAGGCTGTTGCGGGCGAAGCGGGTGTGCCTTTCTTCTCAATTTCCGGTTCTGATTTTGTGGAAATGTACGTTGGCGTTGGTGCTTCTCGCGTAAGAGACTTGTTTGAAAATGCGAGAAAAACTCCCGCAAGCATTATATTTATTGATGAAATTGACGCCGTAGGCCGTCACAGAGGCGCAGGTCTTGGCGGCGGACACGACGAGCGTGAGCAGACTCTTAACCAGCTCCTCGTTGAAATGGACGGCTTTGGTACTAACTCAGGCGTAATTATTATGGCTGCGACCAACAGACCTGACATACTTGACCCGGCTCTCTTAAGGCCCGGCAGATTTGACAGAAGAGTTACGGTTAATTATCCCGACTTAAACGGCAGAGAAGCGATTCTTAAGGTGCATTGCAGAAACAAGCCACTTGAGGAGACCGTTGACCTGCGCAAGATTGCAATGACTACCATAGGCTTTACGGGTGCCGAGCTTGCAAATCTTATGAATGAGTCCGCACTCCTTGCTGCAAAGCGTGATAAGGCTCTTATTGGTATGAAGGATATCGAAGATTCATATATGAAGCTTCTCCTCGGTCCTCAGAAAAAAACCAAAGTAAGAACCGAGGCTGATAATAAGCTCTGTGCTTACCACGAGGCAGGACACGCAGTTGCATCTTACTATTGTAAGCATACTGATCCTGTTAAGCATATTACAATTGTTCCTGCGGGAGGCGCAGGCGGCGTGACTATCAGCGTTCCCACAGAAGACAGAATGACTACATCGAGAAACTCTATGCTCGACCATATCGTTTTGGCTCTTGGAGGCAGAGTTGCCGAGGCATTGATACTTGACGATATTTCTACAGGCGCATCCAACGATATTCAGCAGGCAACTAATATTGCTCGTAATATGGTTACACGTTATGGTATGAGCGATAAGCTTGGTACGGTTCTTTACGGCTCCGAGCATTCACAAGACGAGGTATTCCTCGGTAGAGATTTCTCCTCAGGACAGAATTATTCTGAAAAAACCGCTGCCGAGATTGATGAAGAAATCAGAAGCATAATTGCTAAAGCTTACGATAGGTGTAAGTCTATCTTGAGCGAAAACATCGATAAGCTTCACTTCGTAGCAAACTTCCTTCTTAAAAATGAATTTATGGACGATGAGCAGTTCGCCGCAGCTATGGAGATGGAAAATCCCACTAACGAGGCAATTGAAAATATCGCTATTGAAAGAAAGAAGAAGAGCGAGGAAGAGAATGAATCTGCTCTCGCTAAAATTCGCGACGATGCGAAAAACAAAGAGCTTGAACGCGAGCGTGAGCTTCTTGCGGCAGAAGCTTTGCGCGATAATTTGCGTGATGGCAGACCTGAGAACGACTTAGAAAACGAACTATCTTCCAATAACTCCGAGTCGGAAAATCAAAAAGATGAATAAACAAAAATAAAAATATGCACACAAGCTTTTGGAAGCGTCAATCGCAACCATTACCTGTGTGCATTTTTTATAAATTATACGGAATGAATACCATTTTTAGGATCAGCGTTTGTATCGAGCTTATACTTTTTCTTCTTTCTCCAATCGAAGTATTTGATTGCAACCTGTTCGAAGAGGGCAAGGGAAAGAAGATCCTCATCCTGCTCCTCATAAGGAGCAACTCTCTGACGGAGATTATCAAGCTCCGGGGCAATCTTATCAGCGGGTCTATAATCAATAATCTCAGCGTCACCGATAATTTTCTTTTTGAATTCCTCTGTAATAGCAGCGGGACACTTACCGTACTCACCGCGCACCAAGCCTCTAAATTCCTTAGTGACTCTTGCGTACCTGCCCTCATCCTTGAACAGCACGTTGTTAACAGCTTGTGTGCCTACAATTTGAGAAGTGGGGGTAACCAGAGGCGGATAACCTGCATCGCGTCTAACGTTAGCAACCTCCTCAAGAACCTCGTCAAGTCGGTCAAGCTTACCTGCCATTTTAAGCTGTGATATAAGATTTGAAAGCATACCACCTGGAATCTGATAACGAAGAGCGTTAACATCAACCTTTAGCACCTTGGGGTCAATAAGACCGCTAGCGATGTATTTCTCACGAATCGCGTTAAAATGCTTAGCAACAACGTCAAGCTTAGCAATATCGAGACCGGTATCGTAGGGAGTGCCCTGAAGCGTAGCAACAAGTGACTCAGTAGGTGTATGAGAAGTACCCATAGCAAGAGGAGAAATTGCGGTATCAACGCTATCCACACCCGCCTCAATTGCCTTAAGCAAGGTCATCGAACCGAGACCTGCGGTGTAGTGCGTGTGAAGATTAACAGGAATTTTAACAGTATTTTTGATGGTCTTTACAAGCTGGAATGCCTCGTATGGCTTAAGAAGACCCGACATATCCTTAATACAAATGGAGTTCGCACCCATTTCCTCGAGCTGCTTAGCGTATGCAGCAAAGCCCTCGTTTGTGTGGAATGGAGAGGTTGTATATGAAATGGCAGCCTGAACGTGTCCACCCTCCTTGATCGTCGCCTTAATAGCGGTCTCAAGGTTTCTGGCATCATTAAGAGCATCAAATATACGAATTATATCAATTCCGTTAGAGATGGACTTCTGTACGAAGTACTCAACTACGTCATCGGGATAATGACGATATCCAAGTATGTTCTGACCTCTGAAGAGCATCTGGAGCTTTGTATTCTTAACGTGGTCACGAATTGTACGAAGTCTGGTCCAAGGATCCTCGTTAAGGAAACGCAGGCAGGAGTCAAACGTTGCGCCACCCCACGCCTCAATTGAATGGTATCCAACCCTATCCATATCCTCGAGGATTGGAATCATCTCTTCGGTTGTCATTCTTGTAGCCGCAAGTGACTGATGTGCATCACGAAGGGCTGTTTCTGTGATTAAAACCTTAGGCATTTTAGTTTCCTTTCTTTGTTATGTAAATAGGTTGAGGAATACACCGGCAGCAACCGCCGATCCGATAACGCCTGCCACATTGGGGCCCATTGCGTGCATCAGTAGGAAGTTAGAAGGGTCTTCCTTGCGTCCCACGTCCTGTGCAACTCTTGCCGCCATAGGAACTGCAGAAACACCGGCAGCACCGATAAGAGGGTTGATCTTACCACCTGAGAGCTTGCACATAATCTTACCGGTAATAAGTCCTCCACACGTGGAAAGAATGAATGCAGTAAGACCAAGCACAATAATCTTAATAGTATCAAGACTGAGGAAATCCTTAGCATTAGCAGTAGCACCTACCGATACACCAAGACAAATAGTAACGATATTGATAAGCTCGTTCTGGCTAGTCTTGGATAGTCTTTCGGTCACGCCGGAAACGTTAAAGAGGTTTCCAAGCATAAGAAAACCAACAAGCGGAGCGGCATCGGGAACGATGAAGCATACTATAGCAGTAACAACGATAGGGAAGACAACCTTCTCAACCTTAGATACATGACGAAGATTTGTCATTTTAATACGACGCTCCTTCTTAGTGGTGAGAAGCTTCATAAACGGCGGCTGAATGATAGGAATGAGCGCCATATATGAATACGCTGCAATAGCAATAGCGCCGAGAAGGTGCGGAGCGAGCGTTTTTGTTACAAGAATAGCAGTAGGACCGTCAGCACCACCGATTATGCCAATAGAGCTTGCTTCAAGAGGAGAGAAGCCAAGCAAGAGCGCACCGAAGAATGCCGCGAATACGCCAAGCTGAGCGCCTGCGCCCATAAAGAGTGACTTGGGATTAGCGATAAGCGGAGTAAAGTCGGTCATTGCGCCAACGCCAAGGAAAATAAGCGATGGATAAATGCCAAGCTTAACACCTAGGTACAATATATCAATAAGACCACCGTGGTTGATAACCTCTTGGATAATTCTCTGCATAGGAACGTGTCCGTCGGCATATTGCGCATATTCAAGAGCATAACGCTCAGCATAGTATTCATCAAAGAACATATCAAGGTGTATCAAATCTGCACCGGGAAGATTAGCAAGAAGCATACCGAAGGCTATCGGCAAAAGCAGAAGCGGCTCGAACTTCTTAACTATCGCAAGATAGAAGAGAAGACCGATAATAACGTACATCGCAAGATACTGTAAAATACTTACCCAGTCATCAGATGTAAATACACCATCTTCGCCCATTATCAGCTTATATATTCCCGAAGATTCAAGGAATTTTTTAATCATAATTTATACCTAACCTTTGGGAATAATTAGTTAAGAGAAGCAAGAATGTCGCCTGCGTTAACAGAAGCACCCTTCTGAACGTTGATAGAAGCAACGACGCCGTCCTGAGGAGCAGGAATATCATTTTCCATCTTCATAGCCTCAAGCACGCAAATAACGTCCCCCTTCTTAACCGCCTGACCCGGAGCAACCTTTACATCAAGAATAGTACCGGGCATGGGTGCGGTTACCATAGCACCACCGGCAGGCACGTTAACCTTAGGAGCAACAGTTGCTGCAGCTCGAGTCTGAGGAGCTGCTACCGGAGCAGTGTAGCCTGCAGGAGCAGAATTAACGTCAGCCTCTTCTACAAAAACCTCGTATGTAGTACCGTTAACAGTTATATTATACTTTTTCATCTTCTAAACCTCATAATATTATTTTCTTTTGAAGGATACGACGCGGAACTTAACATTGCCGCCGCTTTCGCCTTCAGCCATAGCAATAGCCGCAGTGATAACTGCAATAATCTCGTTGTCATCAGGCGCAACAGGGGTGTTATCAACAGACACCGGCTTTTCCTTCTTCACTCTCTTTTCGCCTTTAGCTAAATCGTGGAAGAAGAATTTAAACGCCAAAAGAGCAGCCCAAAGTATACCGAGAACCGCAAATACGGTAAGCATACCGGTTAGGAAAACCATACCGCCGGAGGAAAGTATGTCGGCAATCGGGAGATTTCCCTTTGAAAACTGTTCCTTGGAAAATTCAAGCAAGAAATTCATATCTTAGCCTCCAAATTAAAAGGTAAATTTACCCTTAGCAGAAAGCATAAGGAGTGCTGAGCAAATTCTCGCTCTTAATTCGTTTGTGCTGATAATATCATCAATCTCACCGCTGGCACAAGCGTTTGCGGGTGAGGAAACCGTGGACTTCCACTCTGCTATATAATCTTCACGCGTGTTTTCCTCGGTGATAAACTTATCCCAAGCAAAAGCAACGCCCGAGCTCGCAGAAAGTGCGCCGATCTCGGCATTGTCAAGAGTGTACACAAGGTCAGCACCAAGAGCCTTAGAACCGAGAAGGACGAATGAAGCACCAATTGCGTGACCGATGATTACCGTAACCTTAGGAACAGATGCACCGGCATAAGCAGAGGCGAGCCTTGCAAGCTCATCTGCAAATGACATCTCGTTCTCCTTATCAATTGCAAGTCCGAGTGAATCAACAAGAGTCACAATAGGAAGCGAGAACCTATTAAGGAAGTTAATAAATCTTGAAATCTTCTTTGCACCATCCTTGGTAATCTTACCTTCGGAACAACTATACGAGGTAGCAACTACACCGCACTTAACACCGCCGATTGAAGCAAGCACCGTACTTACAGAAGGAACATTATCATGAGATAACTCGTGGTAAACACCGTTATCAACGATAGACGAAATTGCGCTAAGTGCCTCACCGCCAAAGTCAAGGTCACCAAGGAACCTGTTAAGGCTGTCAGCAGTATCGCTGACGTTAATACCGCGCGTTGAATTATCCGGAAGAAAATCTACAAGATTTCTGATATACATAGCGCAAGAATATGTGTCAGCAGAATAGCTCACTATAGAGTCCTGCGCATCGGAAATTCCGGTATGTAGCGGGGAAGTAACGTATAGACTGGAGTTTTCTCCCTTCACTACAATATCAAACGTAGCTGCAATTGTAGCAGCTGTACCAATACACTTACCTGTAACATAAGCAATCTGCGGAATAACACCTCGAGCTCTGTTAGCACAAGCAAGTATCTTACCGTAAGCCGCAAGTCCTCCTGTGCCTGCAAAAATATCCGTACCACATGAATCAAATATACCGATAACGGGCGCTCCATTATTGAGTGCAAGTTTATAGAGGTCGCAGATCTTCTTTGCGTGAGCATCGTCAATAACGCCACCCATTCTTGCAACATCCTCTGCAAATACAAACGTAAGCTTTCCGTTAATAGCACCGTACCCGGTTATAACACCTGCAAACTCATTAGAGTTTTCCGTGGCAATGAAATCCGAAAAGGCACGCTTGGTAAACGCAGATGTTTCCACGAAAGTATTATCGTCAAAGAGCATACTAAGATGCTTTCTGATCTCAGAGCCTTCGCCTGCAATAAGCGAGCTTCTTAGGTCCTGTGCAGTGGGTAGAGAGCAAATCTTAGAATTCGAATACTTATTCAAATTGTTTCTCCTTCCATTCTTTCATAATATATTAGCAAAATGCAATTTTTCACCACTTATAATATAGCACCAAATGCTATTTAAGTCAATAGATTATATAAAATAAAAAAGGAAAATCTCAAAAAAAGAGATTTTCCTATAAAAATCATGTCTTAAAGGCCTCAAGCATAGACAATCTCTTGGCGGCATAACGATATGCATTTTCAAAATCCATCAATTGCTTATAACATTTATCAAGGTCACTATAAATACTGAATATCGCATAGGCGTTATATTCTTCGGTGCCTCTATTTTCGACAATTTCGGTAAGAATTCTAATTGCGACAGAGTATTTGCTCTCTTTAATCAGTTTTTTGGCTTCGATATGCGTAGCGTAAATTTTATTTTTGTACGGGTAGCTGGGATTATTTATTAAGTAATTGTAGAATTCCACATCAACAATTTTCTCACTGGAGTTCAAAAATTTATCCTCATCAAAGACAAGAAGCGGGGAATTTACATTCGAGGAAACCGCTCGATACGGCAAGACGTTACATTTTTGAATATCAGTATTATAAATCGTCTTTACGGATGTCTCGGAAAACAAATCGAAGTATTTAAGTGCGCTTACGAAAGCTCCGCTCTTTGCGCAGCTGATACCAAGCTCTGCATAGGAAACAGCTAAAAGATAGTATAACTCGTCATCAAGCACAGGAATTTCATTTATCAACTTTATACAGTATTTGTATTTCTGCGTTGCATAGGCAAAGCGAATTGAGTCGATTTTTTCACGCTTTATGTAAAATGACAAATCTTCCTTCTCGCTGAGCAAATATTCCTGCGGCACTCCCAGACATTTAGCAATATACTTGAGTGTCGTCAGCGAGGGAAGCGCCTTGTCATTTTCAATAGCGCTTAACATATTGCGTGTTATTTGCTCCTTTGCCAATGCGCTTTGAGTAATTTTCTTACTTAAACGTGCAGCTTTTATTTTTTGCCCTAATGTCATAATTCCTCCTAAAAAGCAAATTTGCTAGTTATTCTGTGGCAGTTTTGCGTTTTCTTTTAATTTCGACGTCTGCAAGTGGATTTAAATCCATAGCCTCTTGCATATTTCTTTCCACTACATGAGTATAAATCTGCGTAGTGTTCAGCTGCTCGTGCCCTAAGATTTCTTTCAATAATCTTACGTCAACATTGCCTGTTTGATACATCAAAGTTGCAGCAGTATGTCTAAGCTTATGTACTGACATCTCCTTCGTTCCAAGGCCTGCAAGCTTTAGGTATTTGTATACTATGTACTGCACGGTTTTATTCGAAATTCTTTTTTCACGTCCACTCAAAAACAATGCCGTATCCGACGTTCTTATGAATTTTGGGTCTAGTCTTATGCGAAGATAATCCTCAAGCGAAGAGCGTGCTGCATTATTTAGATAAATCACTCTTTGCTTGTTACCCTTACCGGTAACCTTGACGTATGTCAAATCGGCATCAAAGCTTGTTAGGTCAAGACCCACCAACTCGGAAAGACGCATTCCTGTATTTAAAAACAAGCATATTATTGCATAATCGCGCACTACTGTTTTTGACTCGGTATCACCTTTTATTGCCTCAAGGAGCTGTACCGATTCGCTGACCGATAGGTACTTTGGTAATGTTTTACCTTTTTTGGGCGTATCTATTTCCAAAGCGGGATTGTTTTCTATCCAATGCTTCTTAGTGGTTGCATAGTGGAAGAAGGATCTAATAGCACTGATTTTGCGCATTCTCGTAGAACTACTGTTTTTTCTTTCAGTCATAGCAAACATTAAGTACCTGATTATAGTTCTTTGACTGATTTTCTTAAGGTCCTCGACGTCTATATTCTTAATACTTATTTTCTCAAACTCATCCTTATCATACATCAGATCCGAGCTTGTCATAATATAATACCTAAAGAAGGTCCTAAGATCAAGTAAATACTCACAAACGGTCAAATCTGCGCTACCGTGTATAGTGGTTGCGTATTCTGCGTAATCCTGCAATATATCGGGCAACTGTCTATACTCTTCGTTATTCATATTTAATTTCAGCGTTGACATAATACCTCCTTAAGTAAATTTAATTTACCATATATATTCATTATACAACAAAAATTTCGAATTTAGTGGACAAAGTGTAAACATTTTTGCTTTTTACTTGAATTCTGTCGTATTTATGATAGAATACTATTATATCATAAGCTGGAAGGGATATATGAAATTTTTAAAAGAAAACTCCTATGATATCGTAAGGTTATATGTAAATCAATTAGGCATCACTATATTTTCGATGGCACTTTATACCGCAGTCGGTACTCACGGTTCAAAAATGTCAATCAAACTAATTATGTCGATACTTGCGACGTTATTTTATCTTTCTCTTATATACAACTATGTTTGGGAATACGGTGCTAAGGATAGAATAAGAGTTGACGGTGGCAAAGCATCAAAACAAACGTTTAAAGGCTTGTTTATGGGGCTTATCGCCAATGTGCCAAACTTTATTCTCAGCGGTCTTTCGATTATTTTTGTAAGTGTTACTTTACTCGGCGGTCCTGAAATATTTAAAGCACTGTTCGCCATCGTATATATGATTTTAAGGCTACATACGGCTATGTACTTGGGCATTATACAGGGTATGACACCCAACGAGGTAATACCTGATGTCGCAAATTACCCCGATTGTCTTTTGGAGTCAATACTATTCTTTGTATTACCGTTCTTGTCCGTAGCAGTCTCGCATCTTGCGTATACTCTGGGATATAAGGAAATAAAAATTTTTTCAAATTCAAACAGTAAGTAATTAAATAAACAAATTCTCCATATAGTCTAACAGGATTATATGGAGGTTTTTTATGCGAATATATTTTATCAATTTACGCGATAAGAAACGAAAGGGAAGCGCAATTGTTGTTTTTTTGTTCATACTTTCAATTCTTGTAACCGGATTTAATTTTACAGATTACTACGTCACAGTGGCAGCTACCGAGAAAAATCCAACTATAATTATTGATGCGGGGCATGGCGGAGAGGACAGCGGCGCAGTAGGCGAGGGCGAAATTTATGAAAAGGACCTGAATTTAGCAATTGCGTTCGAACTTGGCAGACAGCTCGAAGAAAAGGGATTTACTGTCGTCTATACGCGTACGGAAGATAAGCTGCTGTACACCTCGGAAGAAAACATTAAGGGGATGCGTAAGCTATATGACCTAAAAAATCGATGCAAATTTGCAAATGAGTATGACAATCCTATCTTCCTGAGTATCCACATGAATAGCTATGGCGCTGAGCAATATTCAGGCCTACAGGTCTACTATTCAGACAAAGACAATGAGAGTAAGTCCTTAGCATTAGCAATTCAAGACAAGGTTCGTGACGAACTGCAGAGTACCAATCAAAGGAAAATCAAAAACGGCAAGGGCTATTACATTCTCGACAAGTGTACGGCAACCAGCGTCATTATCGAGTGTGGATTTATGAGCAATAAAGAAGAATTACAGAAGCTTACTGAAAAAGAATATCAAAAACAGTTGTCTTTTGCAATAATTTGTGGTATTATAGAGTATATAAACACAAATTGAAGGACGGAATTTTAAGTGAAAGGCGCAAAAACTGTATTTATTTGCCGTGAATGCGGATATAAAAATGCAAAATGGTTGGGCAGGTGTCCGGAGTGCAATTCGTGGAACTCTTTCGACGAAGAGCTGGTAAAGGATGAAAACGTTAAAAAGGCTTGCCTAAATACCTCTATGAAGAGCAAGGCAGAGAAAATAACCGAGCTTGAATTACCTAATTATATGAGGACGAAGACGGGAATGGACGAACTCGACCGAGTTTTAGGCGGTGGACTTGTTGATAGATCCGTTGTGCTTCTTTCGGGTGAACCCGGAATAGGTAAATCAACAATCCTCTTGCAAATATGCGCTGAGCTTGGCAAGACACGCAAGGTGTTATACGTATCCGGTGAGGAGTCTAAGGGACAGCTTAAGCTACGAGCAGAAAGGCTAAATATAAATTCGGATTCCTTGTATCTATTGACAGAAACAGATACTGATATGATACTTTCAGAATGTGAACGATTAAAGCCTGACGTACTGATTATCGACTCCGTACAGACACTCTCGTCAGACAAATTTACATCTGCTCCCGGAAGTATCACGCAAGTGCGTGAAGGAGCTATGACCTTTATTGATTATGGCAAAAACAACGGTTCTGCCGTATTTTTAGTAGGTCATATCAACAAAGAAGGGGGAATTTCCGGTCCAAAAATTCTTGAACACATGGTCGATGCCGTTCTATATTTTGAGGGAGAGCGTACAAATTCATACCGCATTATAAGAGCTATAAAGAACAGATTTGGCTCGACTAATGAAATAGGCTTATTTGAAATGGGAGATACCGGACTTATTGAAATTCCCAATCCCTCAGAAGTAATTATGGCAGAGAGGCCTAAAAACGCCAGCGGTTCTTGCGCAGGGTGTGTAATCCAAGGAACTCGCCCCATCATTTCAGAAATACAAACCTTGGTTTCTAAGACCGTATATCCTACCGGTAAACGTACTTGCGACGGCTTTGATCACAATAGAATGTCACTCCTTATTGCGGTGCTTGAAAAGCGCATGGGACTAAAATTCTACGAGAATGACGTCTACGTAAACGTTGCGGGAGGACTACACTTAAACGAGCCTAGTGCCGATCTTGCCGTAGCTATGGCACTCATAAGCGGTATTACCGATAAGATTATTCCTGATAACCTTATCGCATTCGGTGAAATCGGACTTGCAGGCGAAGTCAGAGCTGTATCCCACATTGAGTACAGAGTCAAAGAAGCCGCACGGCTTGGATTCACTAAGATAATACTTCCTAAGAAAAATTTGCAAACGATTAACAAATATCCCGGCGATGTTGAGCTTGTAGGTATCAACAATATATACGAGGTTTTGCTCCATATGTCGACAAAGGACGATTGAATGTCTGCTTTTT